>NZ_JAPDCM010000017.1:0-94330 GCF_027706125.1 Aeromonas sp. Y318-1 | reverse complement strand
ATGGATACCGTGTCTCCTTTCCCGGGGAATGGCTATGGCACAGCGAAGGTGTAGCACTATTGGGATCAGTTATTTAGTGAGTAGGCGAGCAAGGTTCTTCCACCAACCTTGAAAAATCGGGCCATAGGGCGTATAACCACGCGCTTGTCAGTGTATTGAGTGAGCCAATTTTTATGCAGCAGAGTGAACCCGTGCAGAACGCCCCCTTTTGGCAGGTAAAAAGCCTGCAACAGATGACCATGACGGAGTGGGAGTCCCTGTGCGACGGCTGCGGCAAGTGCTGCCTGAACAAGCTGATCGACGAGGACACCGAGGAGCTGGTGTTCACCAACGTGGCCTGCAACCTGCTCAATACCAAGACCTGCCAGTGCTCCGACTACGGCAACCGCTTTAAGAAAGAGCCGGACTGCCTGCAGATCACCCACGACAAGATTGCCGAATATGACTGGCTGCCCTCTACCTGTGCCTATCGCCTGCTGGCGGAGGGGCAGAGCCTGCCAGAGTGGCATCCGCTTATCACCGGCAGCCGCAGCGCCATGCACCAGGCCGGTCAGTCGGTGCGCGGCAAGGTGGTGCACGAGGTGGATGCCGGCGATTGGGCCGACCATATCATCACCTGGGCCAGCTAACGCCAGGGCTGTCTTTCGGGCCAGCCGAGAGCCGTACCAACTGCGAAGGGGCAGGGGAGTCATCACTCTCCTGCCCCTTCGGTTTTTTGGTGCTTTCCGAAGCGCTGGACGAAGGCGCCTATTTGTCTGCCTTGCCCGCCGCATCGGCCAGTTTGGCCAGCTGTTTGTCATACCAGGCCACCGGGCGGTTCTCATCTTCTGCTCGCTCCTTGCGCCGGATGGCATTGCGCACCACCATGGCGCCCAGCCAGCGAAACGGCTCGGGCGGAAAATAGCCGCGCGGGCCGCTGACCAGTGCGCAGTCGCGCCACGGCTTGTCCTCCTCCCGCATTTCATCGCGCACCAAAGCCGCAAGGATCTGACCACCGATCCAGCTCTGGGCCACGCCGTTGCCGGAGTAGCCGAGGCCATAGACGATATTGGGCTGCCCTCGCCAGTGGCCGAAGAAGGGGAGGCCATCTACCGAGCGGTCGGAGGCGCCGCACCAGCTGGCGGCGATGGGCACCTCTTTGAGTGCCGGAAAGAAGCGGCGCAGGGTGCGGGTGAGGGGGGCAAGATAACGGCTGGGCGCATCGAACTCGGCCAGATGGCGGTTGGCAAAGGCGAAGGTGTTGCCCCCCTTGCCCAGCATCAGCCGCCCTTGTGGGGTCGAGCGGTAGTAGTGGACAAAGGTGCGGCCATCCACCACGGAGCGGCCGTGCGCAAGCTGCTGGGCGGCAAGGGCATCCGGTGCGGGGTCGGTTATCACCATATCGGAGGAGACCAGCACGATAGTGCGGTGAAACTCGCGAAAGTGCTGCGCCATGGCGCTGTTGAGGGCCAGCACCACCTTGCGGGCACGCACCTCACCTTGCGGCGTTTGCACCCGGGCAGGCTGGCCCCCTTCGAGGCGCTGCATGGGGGAGTGCTCATAGACCTCGACCCCCAGTTCTCGCGCTACCCGCAGCAGGCCGCGCACCAGCAGTGCCGGTTGCACCGAACCGGCGTGGGGGCTGTAGAGCCCCTCCAGATGAACGTGGGAGCCGCTCTGGCTCGCCAGTTCACCCTCTTCAATCGCCTGCCACTGGTTAAGGTCGGCTCGCTGTAGCGCCTGCAATACCGGCTCCATCAGGCCGCGCTGCGCCTCGCTGGTGGCGGTGTAGCAGGTACCCTCGACCCTCAGCTCCGTCTCTATCTGGTGCGCTTCGCAGAAACGGGCGATCTCGTGCACCGCCTGCTCGGATCTTTGCACCAGCCAGGCGGCCTGCTCTTCGCCAAACAGGCGCTTTAACGTCAGGTATTTGGCCGACCAGGTGAGCAGGCAGCCGCCGTTTCGCCCGGAGGCGCCGCTGCCGCAGCGATCTTTCTCCAGCACCAGGATACGCAAGCCAGGCTCGGCCTGTTTAAGGGCGATGGCGCTCCAGAGCCCGGTAAAGCCGCCACCGACGATGCAGATATCGGCCTCGTGGTGGCCGTGAAGGGGCGTGGGCGGCACGGGTTGTTCGGCGGCGAGCGCTTCGGCCAGCCAGAAGGGGAGAGTGGGCATGATGACTCCTCGACAAGGTTATGGGTGGCGCCAGCGCTGGGTGCGATCCAGCAGGGCGCGGCTCAAAAAGAGCTGGAGCAGCTTGATGGTGGCGGCGGCCAGCAGGATCAGGGTGGCCATGGCGGCGGCCGCGGCGGTATCGCCGGAATCCTCCATGTTGAGCACGGCGATGGAGGCGAGCACGCTGTCGCTCGAATAGAGGAAGATCACCGCCGAGGTGGTGGTCATGGCGTTGACGAACAGATAGATGAAGATCTCAAGCAGCGCTGGCAGGGAGGCGGGCAGGGTGACTCGCCAGAACGCCTTCCAGAGTGGAATGCGCAATGAGATGGCCACCAGCTCCAGCTCCTTGGGCAACTGCTTGAGGCTGGTCAGCGCCGTCATATGACCCACGGTGTAGTAGTGGATGACGCAGGAGAGCACCATCAGCGGCAGAGTGCCATAGAGAGTGCCAAAGAGCGGATTGCCGTTGAAAAAGAAGATGTAACCCAGCCCCAGCACCATGCCGGGTACCGCTAGCGAGAGCATGGCGAGCAGATGTAGCAACTGGCGAAGCCATGGGAAGTGGCGCCCCTTCTCCTGTGCCCAGGCCAGTACCATCACCAGCATTGTGCCGATAAGCGCGGTATAGAGGCCCAGCTGCAAGGTGTTGGTAAAGGGCTGCCAGCCATAGACGCTGTTGCTGTCAAAGGCGTAGTGATCGAGCGTCAGCCCGAGGTTGTAGGGCCAGAACTGCACCAGGGAGCCGTAAACCGCCATCCCGACCAGTGCCAGAAACAGCAAAGCCCACAGCGAACACCAGCCGAGCGCCAGCAGATCTCGCAGCCGATGGGGGGTGGTGCGATAGGGCACCGCCTTGGAGCTGCTCTGCTCCTGCATCTTGCTGCGCACCCTGTGCTCCAGCGCAAAGCTCAACAGCGCCGGCAGCAGCAGGGTGACGCTGGCCACGGCGCCGAGGGAGAAGTTCTGCATCCCGATCACCTGCCGGTAGATGTCGGTGGCCAGCACGCTGTACTGGCCGCCAATCACCTTGGCCACCCCGAAGTCGCAGATGGTGAGGGTGAAGACAGCGATGGCGGCGCTGAGCAGGCCATAACGGGCGGTGGGCAGGGTGACGGTGACAAAGGTGCGCCAGCCGCTGCTGCCGAGCACCCGGGAGGCTTCATAGAGGCGGGCATCGCTCTGACCCAGCGCCGTGATCAGGATCATCAGGGCGTGGGGAAAACACCAGAAGCCCAGACCGATAACGATGCCGATGGGGCCGTAGATGCTCTCGCCGCCGAGCAGCCCCTTGGCGATCCCCTGATTGCCAAACCAGTAGACCAGGCTGATGGCGGGCAGCAGGGAGGGCATCAACAGCGGAATAAGGCCGATGAGGCGAAACAGGCCCTTGCCCGGCATGCAGGTGCGGGTGAGGGCATAGGCGTAGCCAAAGGCGATGGTCACCACCAGCGCGGTGATCAGCACCCCGAGCCAGAGGGTGTTGCCGATGGTGCGCCCCAGATGAGGGGAGTCGAAGTAGGCACTGAAGTTGGCAAGCCCCACCCAGAGGCCGCTCTCATCCTGCAGGCTCTTTTGCAGCATGGTGAGCAGCGGCAGCAGCAGACCGCCGGTGAGCAGGGCGATGCCGAGCGCAAGCAGGAACAGTTGCAGCAGCTGATCCCGGCTCCAGCCGCGACAAAGCCGCTGCCAGCGGGCGTCTTGGCGGGCTGTCGCGGGCGGCAGCAGGGAGGAGGTCGCAAGGGGGGCTGTCATGGGTGCTCTCCTTCAAACAGCTGCATCGCCCCGGCGGGCCAGTGCAGCGAGCAGCGCATGCCGCTGCGCCAGCCCCCTTGTTCGTGGCGGGGCAGCTCATGGGTCGGGCGCTCCACCAGGATCTGCTGCGGGCCCAGATAGGTGTCGGCGGTGCAGATAAGGCGCTGGGCGGCGCCGAGAAACTCCACCTGATCGATGGTAGCTTCAATGCCATGTTGCCCAAGATACGGTTCGCTCGGCGCACTCAGGGTGATCGCCTCGGGGCGGATCGCCACCTGCAATTTGCTGCCGGCGGCGGCCCGGTTGGTGAGTTGCAGCGGCTGCTCGTTGAGGCGCACCTGATTGGGGCCGAGCACCAGGGCATCGAGAAAGTTCATGGTGCCGACAAAGCTTGCCACGAAACGGCTGGCAGGCTGGTGGTAGATCGCCTGCGGGGTGCCCACCTGCACGATGCGGCCGCCCTCCATCACCACGATGCGATCGGCCATGGTCAGCGCCTCTTCCTGATCGTGGGTCACCATGATGGTGGTAATGCCAAGGCGCTGCTGCAGGGCGCGGATCTCGCTGCGAAGGTGGGTGCGAACCAGCGCATCCAGCGCGCTGAGCGGTTCGTCCAGCAGCAACAGGCCGGGGGAGAGGGCCAGTGCCCGGGCCAGCGCCACCCGCTGCTGCTGGCCGCCGGAGATCTGGCTCGGGTATTTGTGGGATTGGGCAGTGAGATCCACCAACCCCAGCCAGTGATCGACCCGCTCCTTGATGAGATCCCGTGCCAGCCCCTGATTCTCAAGGCCGAAGGCGATGTTCTGGGCCACCGTCAGGTTGGGGAAGAGGGCGTAGGACTGAAACACGATGCCAAAGTCGCGCTGCTGGGGCGGCAGGCGGGAGATATTGCGCCCCCCTTGCCAGATCTCGCCGCTGTCCGGCAGATCCAGCCCGGCGATGGCTCTGAGCAAGGTGGTTTTACCGCAGCCGGAGGGGCCGAGAAAGCAGATAAACTCCCCCGGCTCAATGGTCAGAGAGATCCCTTTAAGGGCCTGAAAAGCACCGAACTGCTTGTTGAGATGTTGAATGTCCAGATAGGGCTGGGTCATGGTTCGACTCGCTACTGATTTGGTATATACCAGTTTGCGGGTGAAGTGTGACGGTCAGGTGATCGGGGGATGACAGCTTGATGACAGTCAGATGACGACGGGTCATCAGCAAGTGGCTTGGTCGCTTGTGGATGGGTTAGGTGTCGCCCATTGAGGACGATACAAACAGGGGAGGCGATGCCAAAAAAAGCGAAGGCCAACCTGAGTTGGCCTTCGGCAAGCAGTTTATTGGCTGCGGTGTGTGGCGTGAGCAAACCGCCGCCCTTCACGCTTACTGCTTGGCTTCGGTCTTGCCATCGAAGCTGGCACTCCACTGGGCCAGGATGGTGTTGCGCTCGCGGGCGGCCCAGCCAAAGTCGTTGTCGATCATCTGGCCCTTGATGTTGGCGGGATAGCCGGCTCTGGGCTTGGCTACATCCGGAATGGCGACCACTGCGAACGACTTGTTGTAGAGGGCGTTGGCCTGTTCGGTGGCGGCAAAGTCGAGCAGCTGTTTGGCGGCTTCCAGCTTGGGGGTGCCCTTGATGATGGCGGCGGCTTCCATATCCCAGCCCGACCCCTCTTTCGGGAACACCACCTCAATGGGGGCCCCCTTGGCCTTGAGGCTGGTGGCCGGGAAGTCGAAGGAGATGCCGATCACCGTCTCGCCGCTGGCGGCCAGCTTGCAGGGGGCGGAGCCCGAGTGGGTGTAACGGTCGATGTTCTGGTGCAGGCCGTTCATGAATTGCCAGCCCTGCTGCTCACCCATGGTCTGTAGCCAACCAGCGACGCTCAGGTAACCGGTGCCGGAGGAGCTGGGGTTGGGCATGATCACCTTGCCCTTGTAGATGGGCTTGGTGAGGTCGGCCCAGCTGGTCGGCGCCGGGATCCCCTGTTTCTGGGCCTCTACCTTGTTGAAGCAGATGGCGCTGAAGAAGGCGTCCAGACCGATCCAGTGCGGCTCGGCCTTGCTGTCGCGAAAGCGGCTGTCGAGCTTATCCAGTCCTTTCGGTGCATAGGCATTGAGCATCTGCTGCTGATCGAGCTGCATCAGGCTGGTAGCCGCCAGTCCCCATACCACATCCGCTTTGGGCTGGGCTTTTTCTGCCAGCAAGCGGGCGGTGACCACGCCGGTGGAGTCACGCACCCACTTGATATTGATATCCGGATGCTGGCGCTCGAACGCGGTTTTCAGCTCGCTGAGCTGCTCCGGTTCGAAGGCGGTATAGACGGTGAGATCGGTGGCGGCCAGTGCCGGGGCTGTCGTGGCAGCCAGCACGGCGGCGGCCAGCAGATGGGTTCCCTGTTTCATCCTCTTCTCCATATAAGTTGGCTTGGTATAAACCAGATTGGTCGAGAGAGAGGCTAGGAGATCTTTATGACGTGACCGTGACAGCCCCGTGACGTTTTGCCGTGTGCGATTTGCCGTTCCTGATGTGCCCTAATCCTGGGTATCCACCTCGATCTCCAGACTGTCGTGGCGCCAGTACTCCAGATCGAAGTCGAGCACCCGGCCGTGCTGATCGAAGTTGAGTCGCTCGAGGCGCAGGGCGGGCAGACCGGCGGTGGCCCCCAGCGCCTTGGCCACTTCGTCCGGCAGGGCGGTGGGGAAGAAACGCACCTGCATGCGGGCGTAGTGGAGATCGTAATGGGCCTGATAGATCTCGGTCAGGCTGCCGTTGAGATCCAGCTCCAGCAGGCCCGGTACCCGCTCGGGCAGGCAGTGGTTCTCGCAGTAGCAGATGGCGCGCCCGTTGGCGTAGCGCAGCCGCTTGAGCAGAAACAGGCTGTCGAACGGCTTGAGTTGCAGCCGTGCCATCAGCGCCGGCGGCACCGCCTGGCGGCTTTTCTCCAGTAGCTCAGTGCGCGGCTCGCCCCCTTGCTCCCGCACTATCTGGTGAAAGTTGGAGGTGCGTCTGGGGTTGAGGCTGAAACGCGGCGGGGTGACGAACCAGCCGCGGCGATCTTCCCGATAGATAAGGCCGTTGGCCTCCAGCTGCACCAGCGCCTCGCGGATGGTAACCCGGGTGGTGCCATAGAGTTCCCCCAGCAGCCGCTCGGAGGGGAGCTTGTCGTTGGGGGCCAGGCCCCCCGCCAGGATCTGGTTGGCGAGGGCATCCTTGATCTGCAGGTATTGCGGTTTGCTCATGAAAATCCTTAGTTATGCAATGAGTGTGCAATGAGTTGTGCAATGGGCTGGGCGCAGGGCTGGTTATCTGCCCGGTCGTTAAACGGCGGCGTCAACATGCATTGGTAGATACCAGTGTTGGCCCTGTGGTTCAGGCTTCCTAGATTATCGCGATCCCGGCGCTGAAAATGAATTTTTTGTTGCACGTAGCGCCGCCCCTTTGACCTTGGCGGGGCAGTTACCCACAATGCGCCCATTCTGGTGTATACCAAAAGGAGCGAAGTCATGACCCATATTCCTGCGGCCCCCGCCGCCGTCGATTACCTGCTGCTGACCCCGGGCCCCCTCTCGACTACAGCCACGGTGCGCGCCGCCATGCTGCAAGACAGCTGCACCTGGGATGCGGACTACAACCAGGGTGTGGTGGAGCCCATCCGCCGCGATCTGGTGCGCCTCGCCACCGGCCCGGAATATCAAAGCGACTACAGCGCCGTGCTGCTGCAGGGGAGCGGCAGCTATGTGGTGGAGAGCGTGCTGGGCTCGGCGATAGGTGTCGATGAGTGTCTGCTGATCATCAACAACGGTGCCTACGGTGCCCGCATGGGGGAGATGGCCCGCTGTCTTGGCCTGCGCCACCATGAGCTCGACTGCGGCGAGACGACCCGCCCGGAACCCGCCGCCATCGAGGCGATGCTGGCGCGCCACCCCGAGATCACCCATCTGGCCATGGTGCACTGCGAGACCACCACCGGCATGCTCAACCCGCTGGAGGAGGTGGCTGCGCTCTGCCAGCGCCGCGGCATTCGCTTGATCGTCGATGCCATGAGCAGCTTTGGCGGTATCCCCATCGACATGGGCCGCCTTGGCATCGAGTTTCTCATCAGCTCCGCCAACAAGTGCATCCAGGGGGTGCCGGGCTTTGGCTTCGTCATCGCTCGCCGCGTGGCGCTCACGGCCTGCGCCGGTCGCGCCCGCTCGGTCTCCCTCGACCTGCATGCCCAGTGGCAGACCATGGAGCAGCAGGGGGGCAAGTGGCGCTTTACCTCGCCCACCCATACCGTACTCGCCTTTGCCCAGGCCCTGCGCGAGCTGGATGAAGAGGGGGGGATCGCCGCCCGCCATCGGCGCTACCGCGACAATCAGCGCACCCTGGTGGATGGCATGGCCGCCCTTGGCTTTGCGCCGTTGCTGCCCGAGCAGTGGCAATCCCCCATCATTACCGCCTTCTACTCTCCGACCCATCCTGATTACCGCTTCGCCGACTTCTACCTGCGGCTCAAGGCGCAGGGCTTTGTCATCTATCCGGGCAAGGTCTCCCAAGCCGACTGCTTTCGTATCGGCAATATCGGTGACGTGACCCCAGCGCGGGTGCGCTGCTTGCTCGCCGCCATGGCCAGCGCCTGCTACTGGCAGGGGGACGCGCGATGACGAGCCAAGCGCCTCACGGTTGCGATCAGCACGACCATAAGCTGCATGGCAGCGGCCGCGCCGACAGCGAAGGGGATATCAACCTCGGCGAGGGGCGAGCACGCTGGTGGGCGGGGCAGAACGAAGATGTACAGGCCGGTTTGGCGGAGGATAGCCGCTACTTTCTCCATCAGGCGCTCTCCACCCCCTGTCTCGATCTGCTTGAGGGGGCGCAGGGGAGTTGGCTGACCAGCGTATCGGGCAAGCGTTACCTCGATTTTCACGGCAACAGCGTCCATCAGCTGGGCCACGGTCACCCCAGGGTGGTGGCCGCGGTGCAGCAGCAACTCGCCGATCTGCCGTTCGCGCCACGCCGCTACACCCATCAGGTTGCCATCGACTGCGCCCGCACTCTGGCCGAACTGGCCCCAGGCGATCTCAACCGGGTGTTGTTCGCCCCCGGCGGCAGCGAGGTGGTGGGGATTGCCCTGAAGCTCGCCCGCTTCATCACCGGCAACAGCAAGGTGGTGTCCCTGTGGGATGCCTTTCACGGCGCCTCCCTCGATGCCATCTCGGTCGGCGGCGAGGCCTGTTTTCGCGCCGGTATGGGCCCCTTGATGGCCGGAGTGGAGCGCATCCCGCCGCCCACCCGTTATCGCGGCGTCTGGTATCGCGGGGAGGGGGATGATCTGCATTACGCCGATTATCTGGAGTACGTCATCGAGAAGGAGGGAGGGATCGGCGCCTTTATCGCCGAGCCCATCCGCAACACCGATGTGCAGGTGCCTTCAAAAGCCTACTGGCAGCGGGTGCGGGAGATCTGCGATCGCCACAAGGTGCTGCTGATCGTCGACGAGATCCCCAACGCGCTGGGCCGCACCGGCCACTGGTTCAGCTTCGAGGAGTTCGGCATCGAGCCAGACATCATCTGTCTGGGCAAGGGACTGGGGGGCGGGGTGGTGCCGTTTGCCGCGCTCATTACCCGCGACCGCTTCAATCAGGCGGCGGCTATTTCGCTCGGCCACTACACCCACGAGAAGAGCCCCATCGGCTGTGCGGCGGCTCTCGCCACGATAGAGACAATCCGCGAAGCTGGATTGTTGGTAAAAGCGCAGGAGGATGGCCGCTTTATGGCGGCAGAGCTTGCGGTGCTTGCCGAGCGTCACCCGCTGATCGGGCAGGTACGCGGTATCGGTTTGCTCTGGGCACTCGATCTGGTGGTCGATCACCAGAGTCGCACCCGCAATAGCCAGGCCGCCGAGCGGCTGCTCTACCGCTGTCTGGAGCTGGGGCTCAGCTTCAAGGTCTCCCTGGGCAACGTCATCCAGCTCTCGCCGCCGCTCAATATCGCCCGCGCCGATCTGGTGCGCGCCATCACCATTCTCGATCGCGCCCTTGGTGAGATCGCACTTTCACCGAAACAGGAACATCACCATGACTGACTTGCAAATTGCCATCGACCCGGCCACCGACGTGGAGGCGCTGATCCTCGATTGGGCTGGCACCGTCGTCGATTTTGGCTCCTTCGCCCCCACCTCCATCTTCGTCGAGGCCTTCGCCCGCGCCTATGACTTTGCTGTGACCCTGGATGAGGCGCGCCAGCCCATGGGGCTGGGCAAGTGGGACCATATCGCCGCGCTAGGCCGTCTGCCCTCGGTGGCTGTGCGCTGGCAGGCCCGCTTTGGCCACCCCATGAGCCATGCCGAGGTGGACCACCTCTATCACACCTTTATGCCGCTGCAGGTTGCCGCGGTGACCCGCTTCGCCACTCCCATCCCCGGTGTGCTGCCGGTGCTGGAGGCACTGCGCGCACAAGGGCTGCGTATTGGCTCCTGCTCCGGCTACCCCCGTCCGGTGATGGAGGCGCTGGTGCCTGCGGCGGCCGATCACGGCTATCGGCCGGATCACTGGGTCGCCACCGATGACCTCAACGCCGGTGGTCGCCCCGGTCCCTGGATGGCGCTGGCCAACGTGATTGAGCTGGGAGTGAATGCTGTGCATCGCTGCATCAAGGTGGATGACGCCGTACCCGGCATCAGCGAAGGGTTGAACGCGGGCATGTGGACGGTGGGGCTGTCTGTCTCCGGCAACGAGTTTGGCGCCACCTGGGAAGAGTATGCCTCTATGAGCGAGGCTGAGATCGCCGCCCGGCGCGCACCGGCTGAGGTCAAACTGCGGGCGGCGGGGGCACACTACGTCATCGACACCATGGCCGATATCGCCCCGGTTATCGCCGATATCAACCGCCGCCTGGCGGCAGGAGAGCGGCTCTGAACAAGGTGGGATGAGAGGAGGGGAGTAACAGCCTTGCCGGCCGGTTCAGGCCTATGCTCCCTGACTATCAGGCATAAAAAAACCGGCGCCTTGGCGCCGGTTTTTGTTCACCGAGACTCTATTACAGAGAAGCGGTGAAGGTACGGGTGATGACGTCTTGCTGTTGCTCTTTGGTCAAAGAGTTGAAGCGAACGGCATAACCGGATACGCGGATGGTCAACTGCGGATATTTCTCCGGGTTTTCCATGGCGTCCAGCAGCATTTCACGGTTCATCACGTTGACGTTCAGGTGCTGACCGCCTTCCAGGTTGGACTCATGGTGGAAGTAACCATCCATCAGACCGGCCAGGTTGGCTTTCTGGGCTTCCATGTCTTTACCCAGCGCGTTCGGCACGATGGAGAAGGTATAGGAGATACCATCTTTGGCGTAAGCGAACGGCAGCTTGGCAACGGAAGTCAGGGAAGCAACGGCACCCTTCTGGTCACGACCGTGCATCGGGTTGGCACCCGGGCCGAACGGCGCACCAGCGCGACGGCCATCCGGGGTGTTACCGGTCTTCTTGCCGTACACCACGTTGGAGGTGATGGTCAGCACGGACTGGGTAGCCACGGCACCACGGTAGGTGTTCAGCTTCTGAATCTTCTTCATGAAGCGCTCAACCAGGTCACAGGCGATGTCATCGACGCGAGCGTCGTTGTTACCGAACTGCGGGTACTCACCTTCGATTTCGAAGTCGATGGCAACGCCATCTTCGTCACGAACCGGCTTGACCTTGGCGAACTTGATGGCAGACAGGGAGTCAGCGGCTACGGACAGACCGGCGATACCACACGCCATGGTGCGATATACGTCACGGTCGTGCAGCGCCATCAGAGAGGCTTCGTAGCTGTACTTGTCGTGCATGTAGTGGATGATGTTCAGCGCGGCAACGTATTGCTTGGCCAGCCAGTCCATGAAGTGATCCAGCCTGTCCATCACGTCGTTGTAGTCGAGGTACTCGGACTTGACCATTTCGGTTTTCGGACCGACCTGGATCTTGAGCTTCTCGTCCATACCGCCGTTGATTGCATACAGCATGGTCTTGGCCAGGTTGGCACGGGCACCGAAGAACTGCATCTGTTTGCCGACGATCATCGGGGACACACAGCAAGCGATGGCGTAGTCATCGTTGTTGAAGTCCGGACGCATCAGGTCGTCGTTCTCGTACTGAACGGAAGAGGTCTCGATGGATACCTTGGCGCAGTACTTCTTGAAACCGACCGGCAGCTTCTCGGACCACAGGATGGTCAGGTTCGGCTCAGGGGACGGGCCCATGGTGTACAGGGTGTTCAGCATACGGAAGCTGTTCTTGGTGACCAGGGTACGGCCGTCAACGCCCATACCAGCCAGGGTCTCGGTAGCCCACATCGGGTCGCCGGAGAACAGTGAATCGTATTCCGGGGTACGCAGGAAGCGAACCATACGCAGCTTCATGACCATGTGGTCCATCAGCTCCTGGGCTTCTTGCTCGGTGATCAGGCCTTTCTTCAGGTCACGCTCGATGTACACGTCCAGGAAGCTGGAGGTACGACCGAAGGACATGGCGGCACCGTTCTGGGACTTGACTGCCGCCAGGTAGGCGAAGTAGGTCCACTGGACGGCTTCTTTGGCGTTCTTGGCCGGTACGGAGATATCGCAACCGTACTTGGCAGCCATCACCTTCATCTGTGCCAAGGCACGGTGCTGCTCGGAGATCTCTTCGCGCAGACGGATGGTGGCTTCCAGGTTGACACCGTTTTCCAGGTCAGCCTGCAGGGACTTGAACTGGGCCAGTTTGTCGGCCATCAGGAAGTCGATACCGTACAGGGCAACACGACGGTAGTCACCGATGATACGGCCACGGCCGTAGGCATCCGGCAGACCGGTGATGACGCCGGACTTGCGGCAGTTCAGGATGTCTTTGGTGTAAACGTCAAACACGCCCTGGTTGTGAGTCTTGCGGTACTCGGTGAAGATCTTCTCGACCATCGGGTCCAGCTGACGACCGTACACTTCGCAAGAGGTCTTGACCATCTTGATACCGCCGTTGGCGATGATGGCGCGCTTGAGCGGCTTGTCGGTCTGCAGACCAACGATTTGCTCCAGGCTCTGATCGATATAGCCGGCATCGTGAGCGGTAATGGTGGAGGGCAGGTCGGTATCAAAATCGACCGGCGCGTGGGTGCGGTTCTCGATCTTGATGCCTTCCATGACCTTGTCCCACAGCTTGGTGGTAGCTTCGGTCGCGCCAGCCAGGAAGGACTCGTCACCTTCATACGGGGTGTAGTTCTTCTGGATGAAGTCACGGGTGTTGACAGAGGTCTGCCATTCACCGGCCGCGAAGCCTTCCCATGCTTTTTGGAACTGTTCGTTAAGTTCTGCCATTTTCATTACCTCACACGGTATTGATGTAGTATCCCGCAATCATCCTTAATGATGACGACGGAAGATAAACCAGTAAGTCAGACCAACCATGACGCCACCACCAATGATATTACCTATGGTGACGGGAATGAGGTTGTGTAGGACGAAGTTGGATACGGTCAGGTCGGCAAAGGTCGCCGGGTCCTGGCCGATGGCCTGCCAAAATTCCGGGCCTGCTACCGCATGGATAGCGATACCGACCGGGATCATAAACATGTTTGCGATGCTGTGCTCAAAACCGGAGGCCACGAACATGGCGACGGGGAGCAGCATGACCATCACCTTGTCGGTCGCACTGCGGGCGCCGAACGCCATCCACACGGCGAGACACACCATGAGGTTGCAGAGGATACCGAGGGCAAGGGCCTCGAAGAAGGTATGGTGGATCTTGTGCTGGGCCACCTTGAGGGCGTTCAGACCCCACTGACCATCTGCCGCCATGTATTCGGCTGACATGATGATGAGGCCGACGATGATGAGACCGCCGATGAGGTTGCCGAAGTAGACCAGTCCCCAGTTCTTGAACAGCTGGGCCCAGGTGATGCGGTTGGCCGCCTTGGCCACCAGGGTCAGGGTGGTGGAGGTGAACAGCTCGGCACCGAGCAGCACGCAGAGGATCAGACCCAGTGCGAAACAGAGACCGCCGACCAGCTTGCTGAGGCCCCAGGCCACATTGCCGGCACCGGTAGTCACCGTGATGAAGAAGACGAAAGCAATGGCGATGAAAGCGCCTGCGGTGATGGCCAGGGGGATGACCTTGTATGCAGGCTTGGTGGCCTTGGCATAGGTGATATCTTCTGCCAGTGCAGCGATGGCTTCTGGCTTGAGACAATCAAAGGGAGATTCTGCTTTCAATTCTCATGTACCTGATGTTTTGCCTGTGGAAATCATAACAAAGGGCCAGATCGTCAAAATTGACTCCGATCAAGAATTGCAGATTGTGAATGTAATTTTACTACAAAAATTTGAGTCCTCCGGCAGCGTTGCTTTACACCAGGTTTCAGCTGAAACATAAATGCTGATTTTTTAATGCAATGATTTTAAACAATTTATTTTTCATCGCCTAAAAATGGTGCTGGCAAGGCATCTTTGCATCTCCCCAGCATTCTCTGCCCCGGCTTGGCAACCCCCTAAGAGGTATTTTTTGTTTTTTATTTCATCTTTGAATAACAAATCGCCTCTCTGGCGACCATAAAGCAAAAGGGGCCATCAGGGCCCCTTCACATACTACCACATCAGCCCCATGAATGGGCTCGTTTGGCCTTCTGCAGCTTCTCATAGGCTGCCAGCAGCTTCTGATGCAGCGGGAACTGGCTGAGGGACAGGTCGGCAGCTTCCAACCCGTGGAAGCGCGCTTCACCGCTGGCGTGGGCCCAGGCCTGTGCCAATGTCTCTTCACCATACATGCGGGTGAACACGGCGCGGTACTGCTCGGGGTCGCGATCCTCATCCAGGAACAGCTCGACACAGGCGCGCAGGGCACGGTAGTAGTTTGCGCGATCGGCCGGGAACACCGACTGGTTGAACTCCATGGTCCAGTCGATGAGATCGAGCGCCGTGTCGAGTTCGCCGGCGGCCAGTGCCAGCATGGCTTTCAACTCGCCCACCCGCAGGGTGTGCAGGGCGGTGCCCTTGGCGGCGGCGATGCCGAGCAGCTCGCGCACCCGGGTGCGCTCGTCGTGACCCTCTTCATCCAGCTGGTCGAACAGCGCCATGTACTGCTCTGCGTCCCACTCCAGCGCCGGCAGCGCCAGGATGGTCTCCCGCAGGTGGGCACCCATGGTGTTGTTGGCCAGCAGCAGGTCTTCGGCAGGATAGATGTCGGACATGCCGGGGACCAGGATACGGCAGGCGTAGACACCCAGGTGCTCGTAGTCGGCGATGTAGACCGGTTGCTCCAGCTCGTGGAAGATGCCGATCAGGTGGTCGAACTCCTCCTGCGAGGTGCCGCGGAAGTCCCAGTCGGCAAACTCGAAGTCCGCATCCTGCTTGAACAGATCCCAGCTGATGAGGCCGGAGGAGTCGATGAAGTGAGTCTCCAGGTTGTGGTGATCCGCCACCTGCTCGTTGTCGAACGAGGGCGGCACGAACACGTCCAGATCCTTGAGGCTACGGCCCTGCAGCAGCTCGGTGACGGTGCGCTCGAACGCTACTTCGAAGCGCGGGTGGGCACCGAAGGAGGCAAAGCAGGTGCCGTTGCTCGGGTTGAGCAGCACCACGCAGATGACCGGGTAGCGACCGCCAAGGGAGGCGTCGAAGCTGTAGATGGGGAAGCCTTCGGCTTCCAGCGCATCGATGGAGGCCTTGATGCCGGGGTAACGGGCGATCACCTCGTTCGGGATCAGCGGCAGGCTGAGGGCCTCAGCGATGATCTTGTTCTTCACGTGGCGCTCGAACACCTCCGACAGCCCCTGGGTGCGGGCCTCGGTGCGGGTGTTGCCGGCGCTCATGCCGTTGGAGACATACAGGTTGCCGATGATGTTCATCGGGATGTAGACGGTCTGGTGATCAGACTGGCGCTCGAAGGGCAGGGCGACGATGCCGCGCTCCTCGTTGCCGGATTGCAGATCCACCAGCATGTCGGCGGTCACTTCCCCGTCCGGGTTGTAGAACTTGCGGGTGAAGCTGTCGAGCAGACCGGTGGGCAGCTGATCCCCCTCGATGGGGAACCACTTCTCGTTCGGGTAGTGAACGAAGTCGCCATTGGCGACCTGCTCGCCCAGATAGAAGTCGGCGAAGAAGTAGTTGGTGGAGAGACGCTCGAAATATTCACCCAGAGCGGAGGCGAGCGCCGCCTTCTTGCTGGCACCCTTGCCGTTGGTGAAACAGAGGGAGCACTCCTTGTCCCGGATGTGCACGGACCAGACATTGGGCACGGGGTTGAGCCAGGAGGCCTCTTCGATATCAAAGCCCAGAGCTTGCAGCTTGGTCTGGAAGCGTTCGATGGAGTCTTCCAGCGCCGCGTCCTTGCCGGGAATAAAAGTGTGGTCGGTCATCACGATATCCTGATTTTTATTGGCTCATGTTTGGCCGCAGATAATAGCAGGGGTCGGCGCGTTTGGCAGGCAAAAAACGGGGCTCATGCCCCGTTTTGCTCTCCATTCAACCGAGGTCGGTCACCGCTCAGCCGATGAATTTCAGACCCAGGATCCCGCCGATGATCAGCAGCAGACAGAGCACCCGGGCGAGGGTGGCCGGTTCGTTGAACAGCCAGATCCCCATCAGCACGGTGCCGACCGCGCCGATGCCGGTCCAGACCGCGTAGGCGGTGCCAAGGGGCAACTGTTTGACCGCCATGGCGAGCAGCAGCACGCTCACCCCCATGGCGATCAGGGTCAGCAGGGTGGGCAGGGGACGGCTGAAACCGTCGGTGTATTTGAGGCCGATGGCCCAGGCGACCTCGAACAGGCCGGCCAACAGCAGGAGCAACCAGGACATAAGGCAGATTCCGCAGGCAGCAGGGTCGTCCCTGCGTATCAGGAGGCCTCGGGGTCGTCCCCGAGGGGCAGCGGGGCTGCCGGTCGGTCTCAATGATGCCCCAAGTGGGGGCGGGATGCCAACCGGCTGCCTGCAGGTCGGCCAGGCTGACGGATATTGCAGCGAACGGCACAGAATATTGCGCAATTCGACTTGCGCCCGCCGTCACAATCCGTAATGTGGACAGACGCATTTTTCGCAACCCATATTTTGTGAACCGCTTGTAAACGGCCCGCGCCGGACAAGGGATCACGGGTATCACACTCGGTTTCTATAAGCAGCTATCCAGGGTAGGACATTATGAAAAAAGTAGGTTTGGTCGGTTGGCGTGGCATGGTGGGTTCGGTGTTGATGAGCCGGATGCAGGAAGAGAAGGATTTTTCCCGCATTCAGCCCACCTTCTTCACCACCTCCCAGGCCGGTGAGGCCGCCCCCAATTTCGGCGTCGATGCCGGCACCCTGCAGGATGCCTTCGACATCGAGGCGCTGGCCGCACAGGACGTCATCATCACCGCTCAGGGCGGCGACTACACCAAGGATGTCTATCCACGGCTGAAAGCCGCCGGCTGGCAGGGCTACTGGATTGATGCCGCCTCCTCCCTGCGCATGGAGAAGGACGCGGTCATCATCCTGGATCCGGTCAACGGCGACGTCATCGAACATGCCCTGAACAACGGCATCAAGACCTTCGTCGGCGGCAACTGCACCGTCAGTCTGATGCTGCTGGCCCTGGGTGGCCTGTTCAAGGCCGATCTGGTGGAGTGGGTGAGCGTGGCCACCTATCAAGCCGCCTCCGGTGGTGGTGCGCGCCACATGCGCGAGCTGGTCACCCAGATGGGCCTGCTGCGTGATGAAGTGGCGGTGGAGCTGGCGGATCCCGCCTCCGCCATCCTCGACATTGAGCGCAAGATCACCGAGAAGACCCGCTCCGGCACCCTGCCGGTGGACAACTTCGGTGTGCCGCTGGCCGGTGGCCTCATCCCCTGGATCGACACCAAGCTCGACAACGGCCAGAGCCGTGAAGAGTGGAAAGGCCAGGCTGAGACCAACAAGATCCTGGGTATCGAAAACGCCGCCATTCCGGTGGATGGTCTGTGCGTGCGCATCGGGGCCCTGCGCTGCCACAGCCAGGCCTTCACCATCAAGTTGAAAAAAGATGTGCCCCTAGCCGAGATCGAAGCCCTGCTGGCTGCCCACAACGACTGGGTCAAGGTGATCCCCAACGATCGCGACATCACCGCCCGTGAGCTGACCCCGGCTGCCGTTACCGGCACCCTCAGCATCCCGGTCGGTCGTCTGCGCAAGCTCAACATGGGCCCGGAGTACCTGGCCGCCTTCACCGTGGGTGACCAACTGTTGTGGGGCGCCGCCGAGCCGCTGCGCCGCATGCTCAACATCCTGCTGGATCGCGATTGATCCGGTTGCACCCAGCATGAACAGGGGGCCACGGCCCCCTGTTTTTTTGCGCCTTTGTCACCCTTGTAGGCCGGCAGAGAGTGCCAAAAGAGTGGGCTGGCGAGTGGCGCCAGCAAGGCGTCTGCCATCCGCTTGTTATTAAGGGCATCAATATTGACTAATCGCTTGGCTTATTTTTTCGTGACTCAATAACGGCAGGCTTATTTCCCAGCAGCGGGCGAAACGCCATGCAGACGATATTTTTCGACACTGTTAACCGGCAAGGTTAAATAGCGCCGTCCAGGCTATTCAAGGGCGCGGACGGATGGGCCAGATATATACCTTGTTACAAAAGCACGTCTGTTGCTGATATCCCTTCGGGGCTTGATTGATTACACTGACGACCACGGCCGGGGTGCAGGCTGCCAGCCTTTGGCTGCTGCATTGACTGCCTCGGGGCAGACTTTGCTGCCGGCAAAAATATTATTCATGTCATCAATAATGCGAGGCGCCAGCAGAGTGCTGTCGCCATTTTTCTGTTGTTGCGCGCTGGATATGGACGACGCGCAGTGACCGCCAATAATAATGTTCAGGTTTGAAAATTGGGAAATAACATGAGAGTCGTGTGGAGTTTGCTCTATTTCTTCAGTGTCTTGGCCTTGGCCGGCCCGGTGCTGGTCAAGGAGCAGAAAAAAGTGGCCGATCCGCTGATCGTCCCCTATCAGCAATATCGGCTCGACAATGGCCTGACGGTGATCCTGACCCAGGATCACTCCGATCCCCTGGTGCACGTGGCGGTCCACTACCGGGTTGGGCTGCCGGAAGAGGCCCCCGGCCAGTCCGGGCTGGCCCATCTGTTCGAACACATGATGTTTCAGGGCTCGGCCCACGTGGGGGAGGAGGGCTATATCCGGTTGCTGCAACAGGTGGGCGGGCGCAACATCAACGGCTTGACCTCCCGGGATCAGACCCGCTATTACCAGACGTTGCCAGCCAATCAGCTGGAGAAGGTGCTCTGGCTGGAGGCGGATCGCATGGGGTTTCTGCTCGATACCCTTTACCAGCAGAAATTGGAGGCCAAGCGCGACATCGCCAAGAACGAGCGTGCCACCCTGGTGGATGCTGCCCCCTACGGCCGGGTGCTGGAAGTGCTCAACCGCACTCTCTACCCCCCCAATCACCCTTATTTCAACACGCCGTTTGGCCGGGTGGCTGACCTGGATCGCCTCACCCTGGAGGACGTGCGCCAGTTCTTCCTGCGCTGGTATGGGCCCAACAACGCCACCCTGGTGATCGGTGGCGACATTCAGCCGGCTCAGACCCTGGCCTGGGTCGAGCGCTATTTTGCCGCGCTGCCTCCGTCACCAACCCAGACAAGCCCGGTGGTGCGTCCGGTGACGCTGAAGAAGAGCCGCTATCGCACTCTGGTGGATCGGGTCAGCGAGCCCATGCTGGTGCTGGCCTATCCGACCGTCTCCGCCCGCGAGCCCGACTTCGAGGCTCTCGATCTGCTGGCGGATCAGCTGGGGGGCTCGGCCAGCGGCCTGTTGCAGCGACAACTGCAGCAAAGTGGCCAGCTGGTCTCGGTGACGGCCAGACAGGAGTGCGGGGTGCTGGCCTGCATGCTGGTGATTGAGGCAGTGCCCAATCTGGCCAAAAGGGGCGAGCTGGGCCCCATCAAGGCGGAGATCGACCGGATAGTCGGCCAGCTCGCCAGCGATGGCGTCTCCCGCGAGCAACTGGCCCACTCGGTCAATGCCCAGCGGGCCCTGCGGATCTGGCCGCTGGACAGCGTGGCCGGCAAGGTGGAGCAGCTGGCCACCGGTCACACCCTGTTTGCTGACCCCAACTTCCAGTACCGCAACCTCAAGCGCATCGCCCGGGTGACACCGGCCGATCTGCAACGGGTGTTGACGCGCTATGTGCTGAACAAGCCCAGGGTGGTGCTGAGCGTGGTACCGGCCGAGCACCCTGAATGGCAGGCGGGCAGCCCCAACTTTGTCGAGCCGCCCCCCTTGCCGCTGGCCCGGCCGACCCCCTCTTTGCTGCCGCATGTCATCAAGGAGACCCTGGACCGGCGCCAGGAGCCGGCCAGCGGCGGCGCCTTGCCGGTGCCCATGCCGACCCTGTGGCAGGCCAAGCTGGGTGAGCGGATCTCTCTGCTCGGCCACTACAGCGACGAGGTGCCGGCCTTTGCCATGAGCATTAGCTGGCCGGGCGGTGAGCGGGCCGAACCCGAGGGCAAGGACGGAGTCGCCACACTGGCCGATGCCATGCTCTTCCTTGGCAGCGAGCAGCTGCAGGCGGCCAGCATCGAGGAGCGGGCCCGCCAGCTGGGGGCCAGTATTCGCTTCAACCATGGGGAGGGGCGCAGCTACGTCGAGATCGAGGGGCTCACCTCCCATTTTGACGAGACGCTGGCCCTGGTGCGGGAGCTGGTGCAGCAGCCCGCCATGCGCGTAGCCGATTTTGAGCGCAGCCGCTTTGATCATGTCCAGTGGTTGCAACAGCTGATGCAAGATCCCCAGTGGCAGGCGGACTGGCAGTTCGGCGCCCTGCTCGAGGGGCACAAGCGGCCGGATCTGCTGGCCAGCGTGCGTGCGCTGACGCTGGACGATGTGCGCCACTTTTATCAGTCGGTCTATCGCAGCGGGGAAGCCCAGGTGGTGGTGAGCGGGGATCTGGCCCAGGAGCGGGTGATGAAGGCCCTCGGCTTTCTGGTCGAGCCTGCCGGTCAGACGCCGGCCCTGCACTCCCTCGGCTGGCGCGGCCAGCAGGCGAAACGGGCCATCTATCTGCTGGACAATCCCGGGGCGGCGCTCAGCCAGATCCGGGTGGGGCGGCGGGCCATGGCGGAAGATGCCTTCGGCGAGCATTACCTGACCCGGCTGATGAATGTGTCCCTCGCCGAGCGGCTGCACATCCGGCTGCGCGAGGAGCTGGGTTACACCTACTTTATCGACGCCGCCTTCGACGGCAACGCCGATGCGGGCCACTTCCTGCTGCAAAGCAGCGTGCGCAGCGGGGTGACCGGGGCGGCCCTGCGGCAGATCCTGCAGGAGCTCGACAAGTATCAGCGGCTGGGGCCGACCCGGCTGGAGGTGCGTACCCTGCGGGATCGGGTGCTCAATGGGCAGGCGCTCGATTACGAAACGTTGCCGCAAGAAATGGAGTACATGCTGCCCATCTTGCTCAAGGGGTGGCCGGAGGATTATGTGGAGCAGCGGGTGCAGCAGGTGAGCCGGCTCTCTCCGTTTACCCTGCGTGAGCTGGCCCGCCGCTGGCTCGATCCCGACGACATGGTGATCCTGGTGGTGGGGGATGCCAAGACGCTGGCCCCTGAGCTGGCCGCGTTGGGCTGGCCGGTGCAGCGCCTCTCTGTCACCCCCTAGCGGGTTGCCCCTATCGGGCGACGGCCGCAAGCAAAACAGCCCGCCCCCTGGCAGGGGGCGGGCTGTTTTTTTGCGCTCAAAGAGGCAAACGGTCAGATCAGGGCCAGGGCGGTGGCCAGATCGGCAATCAGATCGTCGGCGTCTTCCACCCCGATGCTGAAGCGGATGAGATCGTCATTGACCCCGGCGGCGAGGCGGCTCGCCTCGTCCATGGCGGCGTGGGTAGTGCTGGCCGGATGGCAGGCGAGACTCTCGAGATCCCCCAGGCTCACCGCCTGCACGAACAGCTGCAGGTTGTCGAGCAGGGTGGCGCAACGGGCAAAGCCGCCTTCCAGCTCGATGCTCACCATGCCGCCAAAGCCGCTGGCGAAGGCGCCGAGGGCATCGTGGCCCGGATGGTTGGCAAGGCCCGGGTAGATCACCTTTTTCACCGCCGGGTGGGCGGCCAGGAAGTCAGCCACCTTCTGGGCGTTGTGCAGGTGGGCATCCATGCGCAGGGGCAGGGTCTTGACCCCGCGCTGCAGCAGGTAGGCCTCCTGCGGGCCGATGGGAGAGCCGATGTGCTTGAGGGCCACGGTGCGAATCGACTTCATCAGCGCGTGCGAGCCCGCCACCACCCCGGCGATGATGTCGCCGTGGCCGCCCAGGTACTTGGTGCCGCTGTGCATGACGATGTCGATGCCAAGCTCCAGCGGGCGCAGCAGGTAGGGGGTGAGGAAGGTGTTGTCACACACCGTAATGGCGCCCACCTTGCGGGCCGCTTCCACTACCACCCGCGGATCCACCACCTTGAGGGTGGGGTTGGTCAGGGTTTCGAACAGTACCACCTTGGTGGCGGGGCGGATGTTGGCCAGCAGATCCTGATCGCTCTCGTAGGCGGTGACCTTGATGCCGGCGCGGCTGAAGGTCTGCTTGAGGAAGGCATCGGTGCCGCCATAGAGCGGGCCGATATAGGCCACTTCATCACCGCTGTCGGCCAGGGCATACATGATGGCGCTCACCGCCGCCATGCCGCTCGCTACCACCAGCGCTTCGTCGGCCCCTTCCAGTGCCGCCAGTTTTTGCTCCAGCTCGGCGGTGGTGGGGTTGCCAAAGCGGCTGTAGATGAAGCCGGGGGCCTGACCGGCGAAGCGCTCCTTGCCCGCCTGGGCGTTGAAGTAGCTGAAGGTGCTGCTCTGGTAGAGCGGGGTGGTGAGGGCGCCGGTCTGGGGATCGATCCGCTGGCCGCTGTGCACGCTCATGGTTTTGAATTTCATTGTATTGCTCCGTCATTGCCAGGCTGTGGCCCAACTGCTTGTGTCATCTGAAGGGCGCCGTGGCGCCCCTCGTCTATTAGGTATGGCAGCGTCAGGCGAGTTGTGGCTCGCGCCGATCGCGCTTTGCCGTCTGTTCGCTGCTGGTCTGCGCATTGGCGGACGGCGGGGCGACGCCATAGTGGCGGGCCGCCACATCCGGGTGGGAGCGCAGCCTCCCTTTGAGTACGTTCTCCCCCACCTGATAAAAGAGCGGGTTGGTCGGGTCGCTCTCGGGCCCCTGTGCCTGCGCTGCCAGCGCGGGGGAGAGGGTGAGCAGCGGCACGGTCGCATCCAGCCGCGCCGCCATGAAAAAGGCGCAGGAGAGGCGCGATACCCCGGGTGGCGGGCTCTGCACCCGGTGCAGGGTGGCCTTGAGGTAGCCGTTGGAGGCGAGCTCCAGCAGCTCGCCGATGTTGACCACCAGGGCACCCGGCAGGGGCGGCGCCGAGATCCAGCCGTCGGCCGTCTCCACCTCGAGCCCGGAGTGATGATCCTGCATCACCAGGGTCAGGTAGCCGGGATCCTTGTGGGCGCCCACCCCCTGACCGCTGCCCCCTGCGGCTTGCCCCGGGTAGTGGATCAGCTTCATGTGCTGATGGGGCGCCCCGCGAATACTGTCGTCAAACACCCCGGCCGGCTGCGCCAGCACCTCGGCGAAGGCGGCCAGCAGGGTGAGGGTGATGGCGCTCAACCTATCCTGCCACGCCAGCAGCTGTGCCTGCATGCCGGGCAGGGCGGTCGGCCACTGGTTGGGGCCGATGAGCCGCTGCCAGGGATGCTGCAGGCTGGCGGCATCGAGGGCGACCTCTTCGTTCATGATGTCGAACTGCTCGCGCAGATCCGGCCGCGCCCGGGTGAGCTCGGCCCCCACCTGGTTGTAGCCGCGAAAGTGGGGGGAGTGCACCATCTGCACCGCCAGCTTCTCCTGCTGCGGCAGGGCGAAGAAACGGGCCGCCAGCGCCAGGGTTTCCTGCTGTTCTTGCTCGCTCAGGCCATGGCCGATCAGATAGAAAAAGCCCACCTCGCGGGCCGCCAGGCCAAGGGTGGCCAGCATCTGGCGACGGGTCTCGGGGGCGCCGTCGAGCGCGGCGAGATCGATGATCGGCAGTGGTGAATGTTCCATGTGCACCTCCTCACTGGCCAGGGGCGAGATGCTACCCGCACACCTGACATGAAAACGACGACGCCCTGACCGATAAACCGGCCACCGCCCTGTTGCCAGGGATGGCGCCATTTGGATTGAGGGAGATGCTACTGTTCGGAGTTATAAGACGGAAACAACAAATTATTCTTAGTTATATACAAAAATCGAAATAGAATTCGCCACCCATCCGGGTGGCTGCCGATTGAGCGGCGATAATGGCAATATAGCGGCGCACTTGGCACCCATGTTGGCCTGACCCGATATGTGCCGGCTTGAGCGCAATGTGAGCGCGATTTGAGCCCAAAAGAGGCGATCATCGCTGGCAGCACAGAGATGCGCAAAATGTAGAGATGCCCAAATACAGAGATGCAAAAAGGGAGGCTGATGCCTCCCTTTGTGTAACGGGCGCTGCGGCCCGGTGTGGTGCCTGGCTCAGGCTCAGTAACCCAGGGTGAAGCGCTGGCGCAGGTGGGCCGGTTTTTCCGCTTCGTTGAGCACGCCGTCGGCCAGATCGCCGACCGTGATCCCGGCCGGTTGTTCACCGCTGAACAGCACCTGATCGGCACCGAGCCGGTAGCCGCCGCGCTTCTCGCCGGGTTCCAGGAACACGGGCGGGGAGACGAAACGCCAGTCGAGGGTGGTTTCACGGCGCAGGGCAGTGAGGCCGTCGCGGGCGGCCAGGGCCCCCTGTTTCCACTCGGCCGGGAATTCCGGGGTATCCACCAGTTGCACGCCGGGGGCAATTTCCAGACTGCCGGCACCGCCGACCACCAGCAGCCAGCTGTTGGCCGCGACGGCGGCGGCCACGATGGCGCTGGCCCCCTTGAGGTACTGGTCGTAGATGTCCGGGGCGGTCCAGCCCGGGTTGTAGGCGCTGATCACCCGATCGTGCCCCTTGAGCACCTTGGCCAGCGCCTGGCTGTCCTGGGCATCCACCGCCACGGCGGTGACCTGCGGGTGGGCGGCGACCTTGCTCACGTCACGCACGATGGCGGTGATGTGATGGCCGCGGCTGACGGCTTCGTTGAGGATGGCTGTACCGACAAAACCGCTGGCACCGATCAGGGCAATTTTCATGGGAGATTCTCCTTCACTGTTGGAATGGGGCTATCCTACGCCCCCGAATGTGATTTAATAATCCGTTGTAAATTGCATTCACTTATAAGCTGGATTTAATAATGGAACAGCTCAAGCGTTACGCCATCTTCGCCGCCGTGGTCGAGGCGGGCAGTATGACCGGCGCCGCCAAGGCCCTCGGCATGACACCCTCCGCCGTCAGTCAGCATATCAGCCAGCTGGAGAGCCTGCTCGGCCTCACCCTGCTGCACCGCTCCACCCGCCGCCTCAACCTGACCGAGGCGGGGGAGGTGGTGTGGCAAGGGTGCCAGTCCCTGCAGCAGACCCTCAACCAGACCGAGCTGCGCCTCTCGGAGGTGCGTGACAGCCTGCTCGGTGAAGTTCGGATCACAGCCCCGGTGGGGATGGCCGGCCAGCCGCTGGCGCGGGCGCTCTCGCCGCTGCTGCAGGCCCACCCCGGCCTGTGCATCCAGATCATCGCCGACGACGAGAAGCGGGATCTCATTGCCGAGCGCATCGACGTGGCGCTGCGGGTCGGCACGCTCTCGGACTCCACCCTGGTGGCGCGCAAGCTGGGCCAGACCCGGATGTTGCTGTGCGCCTCGCCCGCCTATCTGGCGCGCAAGGGCACCCCGCGCAGCCCGGAGGCGCTGCTGGATCACGACTGGCTGGCCGCCGATATGCTGAGCGGCGGCCTGACCTTCTTCGACGAGAAGGGGCAGGGGCACAGGGTCAAGCCCAAGCCGCGGGTGGTCTGCAACAACGTGCTGCCGCTGCGCCAGTTCACTCTGGCGGGGCAGGGGGTGTCGCTGCAGCCGGAGGGGGAGATCGCCGACGATCTCGCCTCGGGCCGCCTGCTGGAATTGCTGCCGGGCTTTCGGGTGCCACCCATGGAGATCCACGCCATCACCCCGCAGCGGGAGATCCCGGAGAAGGTGCGCCGGGTGATCGCCGCCCTGCGCAGCCACTTCGCCGAGCCGGTGGGGGCTGCGGCGACACGTCCGTAGTCCGGGCAAGGAAGAAGGCCGTTCCGGTTGGCCGGAGCAAAACAAGGATCAAACAAAGAGGGCAGCCCGCGGGCTGCCCTCTGTCGATGCAATGCCGGTGAGACCAGGCCCGGCCTCACTTCATGTAGAGGCCGCCGTTGATGGCCAGGGTCTCGCCGGTGATATAGGCACCCGCCTCGCTGGCAAGAAACACCACGGCGGCGGCGATCTCTTCCGGCTTGGCCAGCCGGCGCATGGGGATGTCGGCCTTGATGCTGTCGAGGATGTCGGTGCGGATTGCCTCTACCATGGGGGTGGCGGTATAACCGGGGGCGATGGCGTTGACCGTCACCCCGAAGCGGGCTCCTTCCGCCGCCAGCGCCTTGGTGAAGCCCAGCATACCCGCCTTGGCGGCCGAGTAGTTGACCTGGCCGAACTGCCCCTTCTGGCCATTGACCGAGGAGATGTTGATGATGCGGGCATCGCGCTGCTCGCACATGGCGTCGAACAGCGGCTGGGTCACGTTGTAGAGGCTGCACAGGTTGGTGTGGATCACCTCGAACCACTGCTCCGGGGTCATCCGCTTGAAGGCCCCGTCCCGGGTGATGCCGGCATTGTTGACCAGCACGTCCACCCGCCCTTCATCCTGCAGCAATCGGCCCAGGGTGTCGCGGCACATGGCGGTGTCGGCCACGTCCAGCGCCAGCAGCCGCACCTGATCCGGCCGAAAACCCTGCTCCCCGTACCAGTCGTGCGCCGCCGCCCCGTTGGGGCTGGAGTGGGTGGCGATGATGCGATACCCCTGGGCCAGCAAGGCGGTGGTGATGGCGGATCCGATGCCGCCACGGGCTCCGGTGATCAAGGCAACTTTCTTCATCTTGGCTCTCCCTGCATAAAAGATTCGAACGAGGACTTTATGGGCTTTTTGAGGTAATTGATATATTTGTTTTCAAACAATCTGACAGGCAAACGCGTCACTTTTGTGACAGTCTGCCAAGCTGGCTTGACGCGCTGGCCTAGCCTAAGGGGTGGGCAAGGGGCCGAGGTGAGCGCAGCGGCCAGCGCTTGCCGCCAAGGTCGCGGCCATGTTTAATGGGGCCCTTGCGCGCAGCGCCTTGCCGACAGCCCAGATCCGATCTCGTCATGACCATCTTGTCCACCATTCCGGGCGCCGTGCCCCAGCCGCACAGCCAGCTGACCCGCATCGAGCGGGTGCTCGACTACATCCACGCCAATCTGGATCAGCCGCTGGCACTGGCCGAGCTGGCGGAGCAGAGCTGCTGGTCGCGCTGGCAGCTGCAGCGTGTGTTCCTTCATGAGACGGGGCTGACGGTGGCCCACTATGTGCGCGAGCTCAAGCTGAGCCAGGCGGCAGAGGCGCTGCTCTCTGGTCGCCAGCGGGTGCTGGATCTGGCGCTCTGTTACGGTTTTGGCTCCGAGGTGAGCTTCAGCCGCGCCTTCAAGCAGCAGTTCGGCTGCTCGCCGCTGGCCTATCGCAAGCGGGGCCTGCGGCTGGGGCTGCGTACCCCCCTGGTGCGGGCTACCCTGCCGCAACCCATGCCTGCCAGGCTGGTACAGGTGCGGATCGAGAGCCAGCCGGGCTTTATCCTGCAGGGAGTGAAGGGGCAGATCCGCGGGCTGTTTGCCGCTGCCCCCGACTTTCAGCAGACGGTGCCCGCCATCTGGCGCGCCCTGCGCACGGCGGGCGGTTTGCCATCCGGGCAGGAGCGGGTGGGGGTGGTGGATGTTTCTGGCGCTGGCGAGTCGCTTCCTTACTGGGCGGGCTGCATGATGGAGGAGGGGGCCAGTTTACCTGCCGGTCTGGCGCACCTCCCGGTGCCGGCCCAGACCTACGCGGTGCTCAGCCACGTGGGCCCGGTCAGCCAGCTGGGGCAGACCCTCAACTGGTTTATCCTGCACTGGCTGCCGAGCTCCGGTTATCGCGGCGTGGACGGTTTCGAGCTGGAGCGTTACGCCCCCGATTTTGACGGCAACCAGCCGGATGCCCGCATGGAGTACTGGCTGCCCGTCGCCCCTCTCTGACAGGGCTATTCCCTTGCCCGGCGGATGCCGGGCGCTGCTATCCCTCTTTCCTTTTTGTTGCGCCAGGCTTTGCTATCCATTCGACATCGCCTGCGTCGCTGCCGTCAGTTGAGGTTGCCGGATGGGGCCAAATTGGCCGAGTTTTCTCCCTCTTTCGCGCCAACATGCCCCAAATTGTTAATTCAAGGGCAAAATGACCCAATAAAATGCAAATGAGATTTGTTACTATTCACTCATTGCATTCGAGGATCAGATGTACGCCACTCACCCCCCTTTGACCCTGGTCGCCGCGACTATCTCCGCCCTGTTGGCAGGCCCTGTGCAGGCAGCCGCCACCGAGCGCCCGACACAGACCCGGGCAGACGAGACCCTGACCGTGTTCGGCGAGACCTATCGCAACACCGCGACCAAGACCCGGCTCGACCCCCTGGAGACGCCCCAGGCCATTTCGGTGGTGGAGGGTGACACCCTGGAACAGCGCGGCGTCAGCTCGGTGAGCGAGGCGCTGCGCTACGTGCCTGGCGTCAACACCGAACTGCGGGGCGGAGCGGTCAACCGGCTGGATCTGTTCAACATCCGCGGCTTTGACAACTACCAGAACTTCTACGACGGCCTGCTGCTGCAGTACAACGACTGGAACCTGCAGCCCCAGATCGATCCGGTGGCCATCGAGCAGCTGGAAGTGTTCAAGGGGCCCACCTCCGTGCTCTACGGCAGCATGCCCCCCGGCGGCATGGTCAACCTCATCGCCAAGCGCCCCCAGCGGGAGAGCAGGCACAGCGTCAGCGTGGCGAGCGGGACGGGCACCCTCAAGGAGCTGACCCTCGACAGCACCGGCGCCCTCAACGATCAGTTTGCCTATCGGCTGGTGGGGCTGGCCCGCCAGAAAGAGGGTCAGGCGGTGACCTCAGAGGAGGAGCGCTACGTGCTGGCGCCCTCTCTCGACTGGCAGTTGAGTGACCGCACCCTGCTAAACCTCAACCTCTATTACCAGAAAGACCCGCAAGCCGGCATCTACACCACGGTGCCGGCCAGCGGCTCGGTCAAATCCAACCCGCTGGGCCAGCTGGGCAGCGATACCTTCCTTGGCGATGAAAACTGGAACCACTACAGCCGGGAGGTGACCCTGCTCGGCTACAAGCTGAGCCACGACTTCAACACCAACTGGCAGCTGCTGCAAAATGCCCGCTACATGGATGCCTCGGCCAATCAGCAGAACACCTACAACGCGGCGCTGGCGGCCGATAACCGCACCCTGGCCCGCAACGCCTACCTGACCGATGAAGAGTCTCGTGGCTTTGTCATCGACAACCAGCTGGCTGGCAAGGTGCAGACCGGCAAGGCCCAGCACAACCTGCTAATCGGGGTCGATTACCAGTATCTGGATGCACGCATTCTCTACCGGGATACCCTCGACTATTCCGCTCCCTCTATCGACATCTTCAACCCGAACCACAGCCAGATAGTGCCGGCAGACCTGGCCTTCAACTATCAGGACAACCGCACCATCCGCCAGTATCAGAGTGGCCTCTACCTGCAGGATCAGGTACGCCTCGATCGGTTGGTGGCCATCGGCGGTGCCCGCTACGACCGCTACCGGATGGACACCGACAGCCGGACCCTCTATCAGGGGGCGGCGAGCAACACCCTGGCCCAGATTGATCAGGACAACCTCTCGCTGCGCCTCGGCGCCCTCTACGAGCTGGATCACGGTCTCTCACCCTATGTGAGCTATGCCGAGAGTTTCGAGCCGGTGGCGGGGGCGGACAAGCAAGGCCAGGCGTTCAAACCGGCTACCGGCCGGCAGTGGGAGGGGGGGCTCAAGTTCCTCTCCGAGGACATGAGCAAGACCTTTACCGCGTCGGTTTTCCACATCACCAAGCAAAATGCCCTGGTGACGGATCCGGACAATGTCTACGGGCCCAAGCTGCAGACCGGCGAGATGGTCTCCAAGGGGGTCGAGCTGGAGGGGCGACTCGATCTCACCAGCCGCTGGGATCTGGCGCTGAGCTATACCCGTCAGGAGATGGAGATCACCCGCGACACCACCAGCCTGCAGGGCAAGACCCCGGTCTGGGTGCCGAAACAAATGGCATCGCTGTGGAGCAACTACCTGCCGGCCGGCCCGCTGGAAGGGGCGCGCCTGGGGGCCGGCCTGCGCTACGTGGGGGAGGCCCAGCTTGATGCCGCCAACACCGACACCGTGCCGGATTACCTGCTGATGGACATGGCTGCCTCCTACGATCTGGCCCAGCTCAGCCAGCGTCTGCAAGGGGTGGAGGTGTCACTCAGCGCCAGCAACCTGTTCAACAAAACCTACTACTCCTGCTACGACCAGAACAACTGCTGGTTCGGGGCAGAGCGCAGCGTGGAGGCGCGACTCAAATACGTATTCTGACCCTGCGTCCCGGGCCGCGCCCGGGACTCTCTCACCCCATGAGCGGCGCTGGCCGCCGTGCCCGCAGCCCGGGGGCGCGGCGCGAGCCGGATCTGCAGGCGCTGGCGGATCACGGCGCCCTGTTTGCGGCCGCCGCCGGGCTTATCCCGTCCCTCAAGGGGCGGCTGGTGGCTGCCGGCGAGAGCGCGGCGCTGTTGACGGCAACCAAGCAGGCCACGCCGGCCGAGGTGGCGGCCGCGCTGCACGAGCATTGGCGGCTGGCCCATCCGGAGACGGGCCCCGCCTACTGGCTCACCCGCAGCTGGGGCATGCTCTGCTGGCAATCCATCTATCTGGCCATGGTGGCCGTCTATCGGCTGCGGGCCGTGCCGGCGCTGGAGAGGCTGGGGCAGGGCTATCAGGATGGGCTGATATCGGGCTTTACCCTGCCGGCCTCGCCCATGATCAAGGGAGAGCTGGAGCGCTTGATCAAGACGGCGGGCGAGCGGCTGCAGGCCCATTGGCAGGCACTGTTCGCAGCGCTCGGGCAGGTGCAGCGGCTGCGGCCCGGCTTCGTGCAGCCGCTCTTGGCGGACGATCTGCTGGCGGCGCTGGTGCGGGTGCCCGCGTTCTTTGACGAGGTAAGCCCCGCCGAGGTGGCGGCCCATGCGCCGCACTGGCTTGCCGCCTGCGGCCTGCCGGCCGAGCATCTGGCGGGCTGGCAGCCGGCGCCCTGGCCGCCAGCGGCCGGCTTGGTCGGTTATGTGCGCCAGCGCTGCTGCCTGCACTACAAGCGCCGCGATGGCGAGCTCTGCGCCAACTGTCCGCGGCGGCAGGGGGCGGCGAGCTGTGAAGAGGGGGCTTGAACAGAGAAGCCCTGCGTGATGACAAGCCGCCCTCAGGCGGCTTTTTACTGCGCCTTTACGTCATCTATCTTGATACGAATCCGCTCGAACAGGCCCTGCTGTCTGCAGCTACAGCTGATCCTGGTCGGCACAGCGTCCTTGCTTCTGCAGATTACTGTGCCTTCACGTCGCCCATCTTGCTGCGAATGCGCTCAAACAGGCTCTGCAGGCAGGCTTGATCCCGATCAGCGGCCCGCACCGCGCCGTACATATGACGGCGGACTCCGACCCCCAGCGGCCTGGCTTCGAGCAAGCCCTGGCGCACGAACTCCTCGCAGGCCCAGCGCGGCAGGGCGGCGACGCCCAGGCCGGCGGCGGCCATCTGCAGCATCACGGAGGTGTTGTCCACCGGCTTGCAGCGGGCGGGCTCGATGCCGGCCGGCTGCAAGAAGCGGCTGAACACGTCCATCCGCGCCCGCTCCACCGGGTAGACCAGCAGCACCTCGGGGCGCAGATCCTCAGGCTTGATGGTCTGCTGGCCACAGAGGGGGTGATCCGGCGCCATCACTAGCACCAGCTCGAAGGCGAACAGCGGCTCGAAGTGGAGATCGCCGCGCGCCTGCACGTCCGAGGTGAGCAGCAAGTCGAGCTGGCCGCCGAGCAGGGCGCTGATGGCATCAAAGCCCGGCACCGACTCCACCTCCAGATCCACCCCCGGCCACTGGCGGCGAAAAGCGGGCAACAGCGGCAGCAGCCACTGGATACAGCTGTGGCAATCGAGCGCCAGGTGAAGGCGACCCGCCTCGCCGCTGTGCAGGGCCTGCAGCTGTTTCTCGGTCTGCGCCAGCGCCGGCAGCACCTGGCGGGCCAGCCCCAGCAGCTGGTTGCCGGCCGCAGTCAGCACCAGCGGCCGGCTCTTGCGCAGATAGAGCTCCAGATTGAGGCGGGTCTCCAGCTCCTTGAGCTGGTGGGAGAGGGCGGACTGGGTGAGGTTGAGGGTCAGCGCAGCACCGGCCAGCGAGCCCTGCTCGGCCAGCGCGCTCACCGTCTTCAGGTGCTTGATGTCGATCCCCGGGTTGCTTGACACCGCCATGGTATCCCTCCTTGTTGTGCCTGGGCGGCGGCTTGTTGCGCGCCTTGAGAATTTCTTGAGAGCCAGTTGAAAAGGATTCAATAGCCAACGCCACCTTATCTTGTCATTTTGGATGTGTAAACATCTGGATGGCTAAATCATCCAGTTCACCATCAGATGAATGAGCATAAGGAATGGAACCTATGACCTGCGCACACACCCTGGGCTTTCCCCGTATCGGCGCCAAGCGCGAGCTGAAATTTGCCCTCGAATCCTACTGGCGCGGCGAAACCAGCCAGGCCGAACTCATCGCCACCGGCAAGAGCCTGCGTGAGCGTCACTGGCAGGCCCAGCAACAGGCCGGTGTGACCCTGCTGCCGGTGGGTGACTTCGCCTGGTACGATCAGGTGCTCGGCACCAGCCTGCTGGTGGATGCCATCCCCGCCCGCCACCGTCATGGCGACACCGATCTCGATACCCTGTTCCGGGTCGCCCGTGGCCGTGCGCCGACCGGTCCGGCTGCCGCCGCCGCCGAGATGACCAAGTGGTTCAACACCAACTACCACTACCTGGTGCCCGAGTTCAGCCGCGACCAGCGCTTCAAGCTGGGCTGGAGCCAGCTGTTTGACGAAGTGGAAGAGGCCAAGGCGCTGGGGCTGCCGGTCAAGGCGGTGCTGCTGGGGCCGGTCTCCTACCTGTGGCTTGGCAAGGAGAAAGAGAGCGGCTTCTCCCGCCTCGAACTGCTCGACCGCCTGCTCATCGTCTATCAGGAGATCCTGGCGAAACTGGCCGCTCAGGGGGTGGAGTGGGTGCAGATCGACGAGCCGGCGCTGGCGCTGGACCTGCCGGACGAGTGGCGCCTCGCCTATCTCAATGCCTATGAGCGTCTGGCCGGTCCCTGCAAGCTGCTGCTCACCACCTATTTCGGTTCGGTGGCCCATCAGCGCGACATCATCACCAGCCTGAAGGTGGACGGCCTGCACCTGGATCTGGTGGCGGCGCCCGAGCAGCTGGAGACGCTAGTCCCGCACCTGCCGGCCCAGTGGGTCATCTCGGCCGGGGTCATCAACGGTCGCAACGTCTGGCGTGCCAACCTGGCCAAGCTGGTACCGACTCTAAAATCGCTGAAGGATAAGCTTGGCGAGCGGCTCTGGATCGGCTCCTCCTGCTCCTTGCTGCACAGCCCGGTGGACTTGACCCTCGAATTGGAGCTGGATGCCCAGACCCGCAGCTGGTTCGCCTTCGCCCTGCAAAAATGCTACGAGCTGGGGTTGTTGGCTGACCATCTCAATGGCGGGGAGCTGGACAAGATCACTGCCTACAGCCAGCCTATCGTGGATCGGGAGTCCGACAGCCGGGTGCACAAGAAGGCGGTGCAATCACGGCTCGCCAGCCTCACCAACAGCGATTTCGATCGCCACAGCGCCTACCCGGTGCGGGCCGAGGCGCAGCGCTCGGATCTCAAGCTGCCGCTGTTGCCGACCACCACCATCGGCTCCTTCCCACAGACCTCGGAAATTCGGGTGCTGCGCCAGGATTGGCGAGCTGGTCGCATTGACGACAGTGCCTATGAGGCGGGCATTCAGGCCCAGATCAAGGATGCCATCCTGCGCCAGGAGGCCATCGGGCTGGACGTGCTGGTGCACGGCGAAGCCGAGCGCAACGACATGGTGGAGTATTTCGGTGAGCTGCTGGATGGCTTTGCCATCACCCGCTTTGGCTGGGTACAGAGCTATGGCTCGCGCTGCGTCAAGCCGCCGGTGATCACCCGTGACATCGACCGACCCACACCCATGACCCTTGAGTGGGCGAAGTTTGCCCAGAGCCTGACCGACAAGCCGGTCAAGGGCATGCTGACCGGCCCGGTGACCATCCTCTGCTGGTCCTTCCCGCGCGAAGACGTGAGTCGCGAGCAGTCCGCCCTGCAGATTGGCCTGGCCATTCGCGACGAGGTGGCAGATCTCGAAGCCGCTGGCATCAAGATCATCCAGATCGACGAGCCGGCGATCCGTGAAGGCTTGCCCCTGCGCAAACAGGATCACCAGGCTTATCTCGACTGGGCGGTGCGAGCCTTCCGTCTGAGCGCAAGCCCGGTGGCGGACAGCACCCAGATCCACACCCACATGTGTTACAGCGACTTCAACCTCATCATCGAGGCGGTAGCGGCACTGGATGCTGACGTGATCACCATCGAGACCAGCCGCAGCCAGATGCAGCTGCTCGAAGCGTTCGAGCGCTTCAACTACCCCAACGAAATCGGCCCGGGCGTCTACGACATCCACTCGCCGAACGTACCGAGCCAGAGCTGGATTGAAGGCCTGCTGCGCAAGGCGGCCAAGCAGATCCCGGCCGAGCGGCTGTGGGTCAACCCGGATTGCGGCCTCAAGACCCGCGGCTGGGAAGAGACCGAGGCGGCCCTCAAGGTGATGGTCGATGCCACCAAGGCGCTGCGTGCCGAGCTGGCCTGAAGAGCATCAGCAAACAACAAGAGAGTACGGGCATAACGAACGAGGGAAGGCGCAAGCCTTCCCTCTTTTTTGTTGGCTGAAGTTCCTCAGAGGGTGACGACAAAGGCGCCGCTGGCAAGCCCCGGGCTTGGGACGGGCGAGGGGGCACTTGGCAGCTGCTGCGGCTGAGGTTCCCTGGCCAGTGCCTCGGCCAGCCAGTGGTGATCGAGGGGGATGGCATTGCGATCACCGATCACCAGATTGAGGTGTTGGGCGCCGAGGCAGCCGTAGCGGGCGGGATCGGTCTGGGTAAAGAGGCCGAGGCAGGGCACGCCGCTGGCGGCGGCCAGGTGCAGCGGCCCGGTGTCACCGCTGACGAAGAGGGAGAGGCCGCCGGCAAAGCGGGCCAGCTCGCTCAGGCTGGAGAGGGAGACCTGCACGTCCCCGAGCCGGGGCTGGGGATCGGCAGGATCCTCGAGCTGGATCAACAGGGCACTGGGGTAGTGGCGGCGCAGATCCCCGAGCAGTCGTTGCCACTGGGGCAGAGAGAGCCCCTTGCCCTTGCGGGCGCCGGTGAAAAAACCGATGAGCGGCCGCGCCGGGTAGTCATGCCTGAGTGCCACCAGCCGTGGGCTGGCGCTGTGCAGCAAGCTGCCGAGCTCAATCTGATCGGCGAGATGGCCGTGCATGCCGAGCAGTTGCAGCGGCTGGTGGGCGTAATGGCAGTGCTGGTTGGGAGTGAGGGGCTGGGGGAACAGGGCATCGCCCTTGGCATCGTCAAAGCCCAGCTTCTCGCGCGCCTTCACCCAGCCGGCGATCAGGTGATCGGTGCTGGAGGCAAAGGGCACGTAGACCCGATCGTAGTGCTGACGGCGCAGCCGCCACAGCACCGACAGGGAGGCCAGCAGCCGCTTGCCCTGCAGCTTGACCGGATGAATGCGCTGCAACTGCAGATCGGCCAGGAAGGGGAGCAGCTGACCGCCGCTGCACACCAGCTCTATCTCGGCGTGGGGGTGGGCGCTGCGCACCTTCTGCAAAAAGGGCAGCAGAAACAGGTTGTTGCCGATGCGGCAGGTACTGCGAATGACCAGGATCCGCTGGGGAGGCTGGCTGCTTGCCGGCAGGCGGCCTTGACGCGCGAGCCAGGCGAGGGCGGCCCGCTCCAGCCCGGCGGTCCAGCAGCGGCGCTGGCCGTCGAAGCGGCGAAGGGCATCTCTGATGGTGCTCATAAGTAGTGGCTCCGTGCATGAAGATGAGCTCAAGATGACACTGCGATTCTTAAGGACGTGTTAAGAGAAGCGGGAAAGGGGGCCGTCAGCAGCTTTTTTGTAAGAATTTGTTGCTGCATCACAGTTTTGTGACGAGTGCGGGGAGCAGAGGGATGGCGGTGTGACTCCCATGAGGCCGCGCATCACCAAATAAGAGGGGCCTGGCTGCATCTGGCGGTGGTATTGGGCGAGGGGATGCCGTTAAAATTGCGCATTTGAAATAAATGTTATCCGCGCAGGAGCCCCATGCAGTTCAGGGATTTTTTTCCGGTATCCACCAATACCAGTATCAAAGAGAGTTGTTACGGCGCCCTGGGCGCCTTCGTCGGGCTGCTGGGTACCGCCCTCTTGTGTCGGTGGGGGCTGGGGCTTGAGGTCCATTGGCTGATCGCCCCCATGGGGGCCTCCGCCGTGCTGCTGTTTGCCGCGCCCGCCAGCCCGCTGGCCCAGCCCTGGTCCATCGTGGTGGGCAACGGGGTCTCGGCGCTGATGGGGGTGTTGAGTGCCAGCCTGGTGGCGGATCCGGCGCTGGCTGCCGCCCTTGCCGTGATGCTGGCCATCGTCGCCATGTTTCTCACCCGCAGCCTGCATCCACCCGGCGGCGCCGTGGCCTTGACCGCAGTCATCGGCGGCGAGGGGATCCGCCAGCTCGGGGTCGGCTATGTGCTGCTGCCAGTGCTGCTCAATTCGCTCTTGTTGCTGCTACTGGCGCTCTGCTACAACCGGCTGCTGGGGCGCCGTTATCCCAACAGCGGTCAGGCCCAGCCCAATCGCCACCAGACCGCCGATCCCCAGCCGAGCGAGCGGGTGGCGACCCAGGCGGCGGACATCGACTTTGCGCTGGACAAGCACGGTGAGCTGCTCGACATCAGCCGCCAGGATCTGCAGGCGCTGCTGCAGGAGGCCCAGTTGCACGCCCTGCGGGCCAGGGTGGGCACGGTGCGGGTGCAGGACGTGATGTCGCGGGATCTGATCCTGATAGAGGCGCAGCAGCCGGCCATGGCGGCCTGGCAACTGCTCTCCCACCATCAGGTCAAGGCGCTGCCGGTGGTGGACGAGGCCGGCCGGCTGACCGGCATCATCACCCTGCATGACCTGATGATCGACCGGGCGCTGCAACAGCCGCGAGGCGCCGCAGACCTGGCCGAGCTGCGGGTCGCGGACCTGATGACCCGCAACGTGTCGACCGCCCGCCGCTATCAGCCGCTCTACGATCTGGTAGGCGCCTTCTCCGATGGCGGCCTGCACCACATGCCGGTGGTGGATGGCGAGCAGCTGGTGGGGATCCTGACCCAGTCGGACATGGTGGCGGCGCTGTTCAACCTGGCGCTGCACCCGGCGCAGGGTGAAACCGGCGCATCGGTCAGTCCATAAAAAAGGCCCCCGAGGATGCGTTCAAAATATACGTAAGCATTTGAAACAAAAGGACTTCTTTCGTTCTATGTCTACATATAGACCACATTGAGATAAATTCAAAACCCCGCATTGTCGGGGCTTTTCTTATCAGCACAGACCAACAGCTAATGCTACCACGATACGCTTGCCACCTAGCGTGAGTAAATATTATCTTGCCCATTCCACTAGGCCATTGTTTTTTGTCTAGCCCTTTATACGAATAATATGTAAATGTACGTTATAATTTTTATAGTATGCTCTCACTGAAAGTGATAACCGCTTTTAGAAAAAAAGCGCCTGTGATAAATTGGCGCCATCAAATAAATAATTATAAATAACGAAAGCATAAGTGCATGTATTAAATTACATAAACATGGTTCTATCTAGCCCCCAATAATCAATCAAGCAGCCGATTAGCGCTCTAACTTCAATTGATGATTTTGAATGATGTGTGAAATCTTTAGCCATTCCAAGCCGCTCTAGCTCACGAGCAGCTTGAAATATATTTTTACCCACATCCCCCATAGAAAAAAACTTGCTAAGAATATCGCTTGGAATACTATCGAAAGCAAGATCTATATTCTGTTTCACTTGGTTAGAAATTGATGTTCCATTTTCAGCATACTGTTCTACGAGGCTCATAGAAGCATTTATTATTTCATTTTTACCCTTAATACCTCTATCTCCATACTTGAACCCTGAGTTTAAAATACTTTCTTTCTCCTGTTCATCCATAAACGACATTTCTTTATACATGTAGTCAATTGCAATCGCGATGTATGAACAGACGATATATAGTATTCTTAATGTGATCTCATTATGGCTAGATTTAAATAGATGTTGGTTGGCAAAGAAACGGCCATGCTTTAACCATAAATTACAGCTATCGAATGACAATCCTTTTAATAATTGTTTTTTACAATCGACAAGACGACCTTTCCAGTCTCCATCTAACTTAGCAAGTTCATATTCATTTATCATTCCAAGTAATTCTTCTTCTGTAATTCTATTGCTCAGAACAGACTCAGAACGAGAAAGCTTGGACATGAAACTACCATCCAAAACAACTATACCTTGCTCTCTTCCAAAATCTTTCACTTCAACGCGGTAATCAGTGGTTGCAACTATGGCATTTGTTGCCCCAACTGCAAACTGTAGCCCTTTGATCCAAAATATTCGTTCTATTGCCTGCGGAGTTTTTTTATTTTTAATATCAACAATAGTTATCTCACGAGATACTGAAGATGCTCGCCCATAAACCCATAGGTCTATATCGGTAACATCGAAGGATTTATAATCGAAAGGGACGCCTCTTACAACATAGTAACCAGCCTTAATGAAATAACTTCGGAGAAGTTCTTCCATATGCTCTCCCTTTTTAAGTGGCTTGCCACCCTTCATTTTATCCCTCCAGTTCTCAAAGCCATAAGCATATCACTGACTAGTTTAGGACTTGACTGTGTTTGTTTTCTCCGTTCTATAGCGCGGTTTTCTTCTGGCCCTGTAAATTTAGTTACAATTGCAGTTGGCAAAGCAGTTAAGGAATGTTCACTGACATCGCCATTTTTTATTACTTTTAGCGCAAGTATCCCTACTTCACGTTTTAGGAGCTTCATCATGAATCCGGAGCGAGAACCTTTACTCCCATTATATACTTGCACAACATTTTTTAATTCTAAAATTTTATAGTCACTTCCAATAGCATTTACAGGGCCTATGGGCTCACCTCTTATTAAAGTTCCAAGTAAGGCCTCAATCATTCTAATTCTTCCCCTTTCATGACCACTTCTTGTCATTCCGTAGGTTAACGAGCTGACAAATGCTTTTGCTAAATCAAAGGCATCCTCTACCAATGGGCTGTTATACTTTGAGAATGCTGAGGGCTTGGTTATAAACCCTATTGGCTCGGTATTATTGCTCACGACGTTTATATCATACATACCTACAGCTGAGACCTTTACAAATAAGATCTCACCAAACATTTTTTTTGCAACTTCAACAGGGATACATGCCTGTCTTTTCAATAGACTATTGAATTCATCAATTAAAGCTTGCTCCGGTCCACTTAATGTTTCTAAAATTTTATGAATCTTCCAAGCCTCATCACGCCTAAATAGATTTCCATTAAAATATAAAGATGTTTGTGAGTCTACTTGTTCAACATCTACGAAGCCAATAGTTTCACAACTACCTAAGAAATATTCCTGTTCAGTCTTGGATGTTTTGAATTTATCCGAAAGGCTTTCGGCAATTAGTTTTTTTCGTGAGGCCTATTTGATGTGTATTCTGATAATTATATTGCGGCTAGTTCAATGTTTGTAGGTGATAGGCTGTCAAATAGTTTAGCTGTGTGCTCTAGGGCCGTCTGAGTGTTTACACCTAGCACAGATACATCACCAGTCCTTCCTCGATCAACAACACCTATCCTGCTTAATGTATCCAGAAGTCCCGACAGCTCGAGCTTGCTAATATTTGATGCTTGAGCGAGTACATTAACTCTTTCCTGTTTTAATGTAATCTGATTGTCAGATGAAAGTGCGGAAAGAAGTATACCAGCTTTACCTGCAGTATAAGTGTTTTCGAAGCTGGAGTGATTGGTGACATTTTGTAGCTTCGTTGTTTGATGAACCAGCCAAGCACCTTTGACTTTATTATCCATCACGCCCTCTAAAATGTATTGATTGTAGAATGTATCGTAACCACTTAGGGCTATGTTGGCAATCCATCCATATATTCAATTTTTTTGAGGTTTATCAAAAAAATCAATAAATGAGAGCTAACTTTAATACTCGTTGGTAGTTTGATCACAAACTAAATTCTGATATCAACTTCTTAGTTAAAGGGTTTCCCCACAAATACTTTTTCGCCATTAGACACCTACCCACCGAATTCAACAAAAGTAATGCACATAGAGTTATTGCCAGAGTCCTAATGAACGAAGCTAGTGACGCTTAAGAGCACCTCGCTACGCTCGCTTTGCGGCGTAGCACCCAGCCATCAAGACGGGTTCGCTTAACGGCACTGCCAGCGGCCACACCCATGAGCCGGGTTACATCTTCATCGTACTTATTCTTGGCAAGATCAATCAGGCGGTGCAGCCGCATCGGCCACGTATCCCGTGAGCAGACAGGGTTGTCCGAGTCATGGCTCAAGGCGGAGCGCTGGATGGTGATGGCCAAGTAATTGAGACCCTTCGCACATTACACAGGGTAGAAAAAGGCCCCTCGCGGGGCCTTTTTGTTGTCTGCGGCTTGGCTCAGGGGGCCGGGTAGATGGTGTTGCCCTGAAACACGGTCTGTTCGACCCGGGTGTCGGCAATCTGCTCTGGGGTGCCGGCCTCGACCAGGGCGAACAGATCCCGGTCGAGCACGATGAAGTCGGCGGATTTACCCGCCTCGATGGAGCCGGTGATCTCCCCCTGGCGCACCGCCCTGGCACCGTTGATGGTGTAGGCGGCCAGCATCTCGGTCAGCGAGATGCGCTGGCTGGCGCGAAATGCATCGTCGCTGCCGGCCGCCCGCACGATGCCGGCGGCCATGTTTTCAAACGGGCGGGGATCCCGGCTGTCGACCGGCGCGTCGCTGCCCGCCACCAGGATGGCACCCGCCTTGCGGCTGCTCTCGACCGGATAGAGGGCTTGGTGCAGATAGCCCAGCGGATCGTAGAGTGCCTCACTCAGGGACTGGCCGGCCCTGGTTGGCTGGATGAAGGGGGTGACCAGCATGTCGTAGGCAAGCTGGGGCGTGGTCCAGGCATAGGTAAAGGTGAGGTAGAGCCCGAGCTCGCCGAGGCGGCGCTGATCATCCGGGTGCACCACCTGCAGGTGGGCCAGGGTGTGGGGGATGCCCCGATCGCCGTTGCTGGCGCGGGCGGCGGCCAGCGCATCGAGCCCGACCCGGGTGCTGCGATCACCGATGCTGTGCATGTGGATGCCAAAACCGGCCCCGTCCAGCGCGGTGACGTAGCGCTTCAGATCCGCCTCCCGGTAGTTGACGATGCCGTTGCTGCCGGCGTCTTCGCTGTCGGCGGTGATGGTGACCCGGCCGCTGTCCGGATCCAGCGCCAGATGGGGGTTCTGGTAGTTCTCCAGCATGCCGGCGTTGGGCAGGAAAGGCGGTGTGGTGAAGGGATCCCCCTCCAGCACCCCGTCGAGGAAGATCTTGACCGCATCGGCCTTGATCAGCGGGTTGCCGGCAAAGGCGCTTCTGACCTGAGTGGCCTTGGTCAGGTGCCCCTCGATGTCCAGCTTGCCGCTGTAGTCATCTTCGTGAAAGCAGGTGGCGGCGGTGATGCGCATCTGCAGCAGCCCCCGTGCCTGCATGCTGAGCAGGCGCTGGCGGATGAAGTCGGTGGCACAGGCGTCCTGCACGCCGGTGATACCGCGCGAGGCCATCAGGGTGGCGATGGCTGGCAGGATCTGCTCGTACTGGGCGGCGGCCCGCTCGTCGCTGGCGCTCAGCACCCCGCTGTCCGGTACCGGGATGGCGCTGCGGGCCCCCTCACGGATGACACCGCTGGTCAAGTCCACATAGGGGATGAACCGCTCGAACACCCCGCCCGGCGCCAATGTGGCGGGGTTGAAGCCCACCTGATTGCCATCCTGATCTTCGGCGCTGGCCAGTGCCTGCGAGTTGTAGGCACTGGCGTGACCGTCCGCCCCGAGCAGTACCACCGGATTGTCCGGCGCCACGGCATCCAGGGCGGCCAGCAGGGTGGCATGGCTGGCGGTCGGGGTATTGCCGTCATAGGGGGACCACTGATTGACCACCAGCCACTCGCCCGGCTGCCCGGCGTAGCGGGGCAGGCACGCCTTGACCTTGGCGGCCAGCTGATCGAGATCGACGGCCTGGCCATCCAGATCGCACATGGGCAGGGCCACGGTACCGAGCAGGTGGATGTGGTTGTCGTGCAGCCCCGGCAGCACCATGCGCCCCTGCAGATCCACCTGGCGGGTGGCGTTGGTCATGAAGGATTCGGCCCCCTGGCGTGAACCGACGTAGCGGAACTTGCCATTCTCGACCACCATGGCCTCGGCCAGGCTGCGCTGGCCGTCCTGGGTGTAAATCTTGCCGTTGAAGTAGAGGGTACTGGTCTGTTCCTGCGAGCGGTTGTCCTGCTGGCAGCCGCCGAGCAGGATCGTCATCAGCAGGGCGACCAGCCCCCGGCGGTGGTTGTGTTGTTTGCCATCCATTGCGTGCTCTCCTTGTATGATTGCAGTGATTACTGCAAATATGAGCACAGTTGTTTATTGCAGCTGTGCCGGAAAATGCCAGTGATTGCTGCACTTTTTTTGACTTGTGTTGAGTCTGTCTCATCATGTAGTGATGAGACTCGGTGACCATGGAGGGAGAGACGCAATGGCGGAACACGCATTGCCAGAGGGGCTCTGCATGCGGCGTCAGCCGCAGCAGCAGCGCAGTCAGGAGGTGGCGACCCGCATCGAGCAGGCCACCCTGGCGCTGCTGCGGGAGCAGGGGTTTGCGGCGCTCAACACCAATGCCATCGCCGCCCGCGCCGGGGTGGGCATCAAGTCGCTCTATCACCTCTATCCCAACAAAGAGGCGATCATCTGCCGGCTAGCGATGGACTGGCTGGCGGCGGTGTGCGAGGCGCAGGCGGCGATCCGCCAGCAGGCCGACGACTGGCCGCAGACCCTGGCCATGCTGGATCAGGCGCTGGACGAGCTGGATGAGCGCTTCGTCGGTTACGGGGCCCTGTGGCAGGCGATGGATCTCATCCCGGCTCTGCATGGGGTCGAGCAGGAGCACGAGCGCGGCCAGCTGGCATTCTGGCACGAGCGGCTGCGCCATTTTGGCTGCCGCTGGCCCGAACCCGAGCTCACCAGCCTGATCCGCTACTTCTACCGGACGGCGGATGTGGTCAAGCAGTGTGCCAAGGAGCAGGGACGCCTTGGGGATCCCATCTGGCTGCTCCATCGCCACTGGCTGCAGCAACTGGTGGCGAGCGCCATCGCCGAGCCGGATCCCGCCCGGGTGTGGCAGGCTCAGCCCGCCCTGATGCCGGGCGGCGCGGCGGCAGAGGCTGAATAAACCGCACTAGGGTCAAAACAAACTGCGGTCAAAACAAACTGGGGTCAAAACAAGAGGGAGTGCCAGGCACTCCCTCTTTGGGATGAAACGCGAAGAGACGCAGGACAAGGCTCAGCCGTAGCGGGCCAGGGTGAGCCCTTCGTCGCTGATGGCGGTGTCGCTGCCACTGATGAGATCGCACAGCAGCTGACCCGAGCCCGCCGCCATGGTCCAGCCCAGGGTGCCGTGGCCGGTGTTGAGCCAGAGCCCGGGGATGGGGCTTGGGCCCACCAGCGGGGTGCCGTCCGGCGTCATGGGGCGCAGCCCGGTCCAGAAGTCGGCGCGGCTGATGTCGCCCCCCTCGGGGAAGAGATCGCCAACCACCATGGCCAGGGTGTCGTGCCGTTTCGGGTTGAGGGCCAGGTTGTAGCCAGACAGCTCCGCCATGCCGCCAACCCGGATCCGCTCATCGAAACGGGTGATGGCCACCTTGTAGGTTTCGTCCAGCACGGTACTGCGCGGCGAGGCCTCGGCGTTGATCATCGGCAGGGTGAGGGAGTAGCCCTTGACCGGGTAGACCGGCAGATCGAGCCCGAGCGGGCGCAGGAACCCGGTGGCATAGCTGCCGAGGGCACAGACGATGGCGTCGGCTTTGAAGCGCTGCTCGCCGGCCCGCACCGCCACGGCGCGTCCCTGCGCCAGTTCGATCTCGTCGATGGCGCAGTTGAACACGAACTTGACCCCCAGTCGCTGCGCTTCTGCTGCCATGGCCTTGGTGAAGCGGAAGCAGTCGCCGGTCTCATCACCCGGCAGGCGCAGGCCGCCCACTATCTTGCCGCGTACCCGGGCTAGCGCCGGCTCTGCCCCTTCACAGCCAGCGGCATCGAGGGACTGGTAGGGCACGCCGTACTCTTCCAGCACCTCGATGTCGCGCTTGCTGGCATCGAGCTGGGCCTGACTGCGAAACAGCTGCAGGGTGCCGAGCTGGCGCCCTTCATAATCGATGCTCAGCTCGTCGCGCAGCAGCTTCATGCAGTCGCGGCTGTATTCGGCCAGCCGCACCATGCGCCCCTTGTTGACCGCATAGGCCGCCGGGGTGCAGTTGGCAAACATCTTCAGCATCCAGCGCAGCTGGAAGGGATCCGAGGTCGGTCGCACCGTGAAGGGGGCATGCTTTTGCAGCAGCCACTTGGCGGCCTTGAGGGGAATGCCGGGGGCCGCCCAGGGGGCCGCGTAACCGGGGGAGATCTGGCCGGCATTGGCGTGGCTGGTTTCAAGGGCCACCCCGTCACGCCGCTCCAGCAGGGTCACCTTGTGACCCGCCTTGGCCAGATACCAGGCGCTGGTCACGCCGACCACGCCACCACCGAGTACCACTATGTCCATCTTGTCTCTCCTTGACTGGGGCCCTCACCTTAATCAGCCGCCACAGGATATTCAACTGGTGTAGATATAATTGGGATATATATCTATTTACATTTATTTAACTGGTTTTCAATGTTGAAAAGTGTGTACTTGTTGGTATTAGCTGTGGCAGTCAGAGTTGCTCCAGCCGGATCAGGTACTGCTCCGCCGTCCCTAGGATGGCGTGCTGCTGTTCGGCGGCCTGGCCATCCCAGTTGGCATAGGACAGGGCGAGGCGAGGATTGTTGCCAAGTTTGTCCCGATTGCGCCATAAAAAGTGCCAGTAGAGGCTGTTGAAGGGGCAACTCCCATCGCCGCTGCGGGCTTTGACCTGATAGTGGCACCCCTTGCAGTAGTGGCCCATCCGCTCGAGATAGGCGCCGCTGCTGGCGTAGGGCTTGCTGCCCATCAGGCCGCCGTCGGCAAACTGGCTCATGCCGCGGGTGTTGGGCAGCTCCACCCACTCGATGGCATCTACATAGATGCCGAGATACCAGGCATCCACCTCGTCAGGATCGATCCCCGCCAGCAGGGCAAAGTTGCCGGTCACCATCAGTCGCTGGATATGGTGGGCGTAGGCGTGCTCCAGAGACTGGCCAATGGCGTGGCGCACGCAGGCCATCTTGGTTTCGCCGCTCCAGAAAAAGCCGGGCAGCGGCCGCTTGGCCCCGAGAAAATTGGTCTGCTGATAGGCGGGCATCTTTTCCCAGTAGAGGGCGCGCACGAACTCGCGCCAGCCGAGGATCTGGCGGATAAAGCCCTCCACTTGCGCCAGGGTGATGGTGCCCTGATTGGCCTGCCAGTGGGCTTCGGCGGCGCGGATCACCTCGAGCGGATGGAGCATCTTGCTGTTGAGGGAAAACGACAGGCGGCTGTGAAACAGGCTCCAGCCACGCTCGCTCAGGGCATCCTGATAGCGGCCAAAGTGGGGCAGGCCGTGGGCCAGAAAATGGGCCAGCAACTCGCGACTCTGGCGCCGGCTGATGGGCCAGGGCAGTCTGCTGGCATCTGCCTCGCCGATGGTGCTGACCCCGTGGCGGGTCAGCATGGCATCGATGTCGCTCACCTCGTTGGCAAAGGTGAGCGGTGCCGGGATGGGGTGGCTCGCCGGCAGCTTGGCGCGGTTCTCGTCATCAAAATTCCAGCGCCCGCCAAGGGGCTGGCCGCGCTCATCGAGCAGCACCCTGTATTGCTTTCGCAGGGCGCGGTAGAAGAACTCCATCCGGCTGTGAGGATAGCGCTGCCAGCCATCGCGGGGGGTGAGGAAATGTTCGCTATCCACCTCGGTGGCAGGGATGGCCAGGCCAGCTGCCCAGCTTTTCAACTGGCTGGCGAGGCGCCACTCGTCCGGGCTCTGCCAGGCAACGCTGTCGGCCTGATGTGCTTCGAGCTGGGCTGCCAGCAAGCTGGGCAAGTCGGGCCAGCGGGCGCTCTCATCGAGGGTCAGGTAACAGACGCGGTGGCCCGCTTTTTTGAGAGCCGCCGCGAAGGCGCGCATGGCGGCAAAGAAGGCCAGCACTTTCTGGCGATGGTGGCGACAGTAGTCGGTCTCCTGGCGCAGCTCTGCCATCAGATAGCAAACCGCCGGATCCGGTGTGCGAAACCAGCTGTGACCGGCATTCAGCTGATCGCCGAGCACTAGGCGCAGCTCCATCAGACTGGCTCCCCGTTATGTTGACGGCTGCTATGACGAGTGCGGCGACAGCGCTCGCTGCAGTAACGCACGGCCTCCCAGCAATTTGCCCACTTGCGCCGCCAGCTGAAGGGACGCTGGCAGACGGGGCAGATCTTCTCGGGCAGATGGGGTTTGCGATGCATGGGTCTTCCGGCTGTGGGCAACGAGGTGCGTGAACAGGGTCAAGTCAACGGGATAACAGCTTAACGAAGCGGGGCGCAGGGGGGATCACTGTTGCCCGCATCGGGCCGGATGACCGGATGAATGGACGCTTTGTGAGCAGGCGCACAGCCCGGCGGTGCGCCTCTTGTCTGCCAATTAACCTGCCGTTAACGTGGCGAGGCTGCCCGCTGGCAGCACTCATCAATGGATCTTAATTGGCCACCGACTGTTTACAACCGACATGGAGGGGAGTGATGCCAATCATGACAGCTACGCCCCGGGCAGCCTGCCTGCTCGCCCACTGGTACACCCGGGATCCCATTCTGACCCTCGACTTTCCTCACCGCTGATTGGCGGCACCCGCCGTTTGAATTTGTCAGCCGGACGACTCTGATCGCCCCGGCCTCTTTGCCAATCCCAATTTCAAACACACTGGCCTTGCGCCGGTGAGGAGTCTTTTATGCGTCGTATACCCGAGCCGTTTCGTATCAAGATGGTCGAGCCCATCAAACAGACCACTGGCGCCGAGCGCCGCGCCGCCCTCGAGGCCGCTGGCTGGAATCCCTTCCTGCTGCTGGCTGAAGATGTCTATATCGATCTGCTGACCGACAGCGGCACCGGTGCCATGTCCGACCGTCAGTGGGCCGGCATCATGATGGGGGACGAAGCCTATGCGGGCAGCCGCAACTTCGTCGAGCTGGAGCGCGCGGTGCGCGAGATCTTTGGCTATCAGCATGTGATGCCCACCCACCAGGGGCGCGGGGCGGAGCAGATCCTCTTCCCCGAGCTGGTCAAGCGCTGCAAGGGCAAGGCACCGGTGTTTATCTCCAACTACCACTTCGACACCACCAAGGCCCACGTGGAGTTGGCTGGCGCACGGGCCATCAACCTGCTCACCCCGAAAGCCCTCGATACCACGGCCCCTTACGCCTGGAAGGGGGATTTTGATCTTCCTCGCCTGACCGACACCATCGAGACCCTGGGGGCCGACAACGTGGCCGGCATCATCATCACGGTGACCTGCAACAGTGCTGGTGGCCAGCCGGTCTCCATGGCCAATATGGAGGCGGTCTCCGAGCTGGCCCGTCGCCACCAGATTCCGGTGGTGATCGACGCCGCCCGCTTTGCCGAGAACGCCTGGTTTATCAAGGCGCGGGATCCGGCTTATGCGAAGTGCAGCATCAAGGAGATAGTGCGCCAGATGTTTGCGCTGGGGGACATCTTCACCATGTCGGCCAAGAAGGACGGGCTGGTCAATATCGGCGGGCTCTGCTGCTTTAAAGAGGATCTCGATCTGTTCCGCGCCGTGCAGGTGCGCTGTGTGGCGATGGAGGGGTTTGTCACTTATGGCGGCCTCGCCGGGCGGGACATGGCGGCGCTCGCCATCGGCCTGCGCGAGGGGATGGATGAGGAGTATCTCACTTATCGCATCAGTCAGGTGGCTTATCTCGGCGAGCGGCTGGCCGAGGCGGGCATCCCCATCCAAACCCCCACTGGCGGCCATGCGGTGTTTGTCGATGCCAAAAAGCTGCTGCCCCATATTCCGGCCGAGCAGTTTCCGGCCCATGCGCTCGCCTGCGAGCTCTATCTGGAAGGGGGCGTGCGCGGGGTGGAGATCGGCTCCCTGCTGCTCGGGCGCGATCCCGCCACCGGCAAGCAGGAGGCAGCGGACTTTGAACTGTTGCGTCTCACCATTCCGCGCCGGGTCTACACCCGGGATCACATGGACTATGTGGCCGACTGCCTGATTGCGGTGAAAGCGCGGGCCAGCGACATTCGCGGGCTCACCTTTGACTACGAGCCGCCACTGCTGCGCCATTTCACCGCACGGCTCAAGCCGGTCTGAATGCTGCCTGTCCCTTGGGGATTGGTCGCAACATAAAAAAGAAGCCCGCATATGCGGGCTTCTTTGTGGGCTGCAATCACGCGGGCTTATTGGGTGATGGGGGCCGCATCGGGTTTGGCCAGCAGTTGCTCGACGTCGTCGATCACCTTGAGGGCCGCCTGGGGGCCGCCGGTGGAGGTCCACAGGGAGCCGTCCACGGTGCCGAAGCGCTTGCTCTTGATGGCGCCGAGCTGCTGGAAGGCCGGGGTCTGCTCGGCCTGCTTCATGGCATCCACCGCATCGCCGCTGGCGCTCAGGGTGCCGATCACCAGCCAGTCGCCGTCCAGCAGGTTGAGGGATTCGAGGCTCAGGGCCGGGGAGTGGGGGGTCTTGTCACCGATCTGGTGGGTCGGTCGGGTCAGCCCCATCTCTTCCACCACGCTGCTGGCGAAGGTGCCGCTGTGCATGTAGCTGGGGCCCTTGGGGTTCCAGCGCACTATGCTCAGGCGTTCGCCCTGATGCTTGGCGAGCTTGCTGCGGGCTTGCTGCAGGCGGGCGTCATACTGGGCGAGGAAGGTCTTGGCTTCGGCGTCCCGGTTGAGCACGTGGGCGCTGCGATTGAAGATCTCCTTCCAGGAGTCACCCCAGTTGCCGGTGACCACGGTGGGGGCGATCTCCTTGAGCAGGGCCAGCAGCTCGGGCTTGGTCTGGCCGGTGAGGATGAGATCCGGTTCCAGATCGATCAGCTTCTCCAGGTTGGGGTTGTCCAGATCGCCGACCACGGCGATCTCCTTGCCCGCCTGTTGCAGCAGGTAGCGGGGCAGGGTGGACTGGCCGCGGCCATTGACGGTGCCGACCGGTTGCAGCCCCAGGGTCAGGGCGCTGTCCAGATCGATTTCGCTCAGCACCACCACCCGCTTGGGCTGGGCCGGTACGACCTGGGTCTTGCCGTCGGCATCGGTCACCTGACGGGTCTCGCTGCCGGCCTGTGCCTGGAAGCCGACCAGGCTGGCCAGCATCAGCACGGCAGCCAGGGGAGAGGAGATCTTCATCGTTACATCCTTCTTGGTGAAATCAGTGGAACACTGGGTCCCAAACGGGCGAACTCATGCTACCACAAATTCAAATGATAAGAATTGTCATTTGTGTTTGTGGCGTAGAGAGGGGACGGTTTGCTACCATGCGGGCTCACCCACCAAGGGCTCTTCGTGATGTTCATTGCCACTGCGCCGGCCTGTTCACTGGATCGCTTTATCGTGCAGGCCGACAGCCTGCCGCTGCCCGGCGCGGCGCATCTGGCGTTGCAACGGGTCTGCTTTGACCCCGCCGCCTTCACCCCGGCTTGTTACGATGCGGCCGGCATGGTGCTGCCCGCCAGCTTGCAGCGCGCGGCCCCCAAGCGGCTGGGGGAGTTTCTGGCCGGCCGGCTGGCGGCGCGCCGGGCCTTGCACCCCTTTGGTCTGGGCCAGCAGCAGGTGAGCATCGGGGCGGCTCGCGAACCCTGCTGGCCTGCGGGGTTTGAGGGCAGCATCAGCCACAGCCTGTTGCAGGGGCGCGGCATGGCGCTGTGTGCGGTGCGCCCCGGCCGGGCGGGGATGGGACTGGATCTGGAGGGCTGGCTGGCAGAGGGACAGGCGAGCGAGCTCTGGCCCGGCATTGCCAGCGGGGAGGAGTGGACCCGACTGGCGGCCGCTGCCCACGCCGTCGGCCTGAGCAGGGGTGAGGCGCTCACCTTGATTTTTTCGGCCAAGGAGAGCCTGTTCAAGGCGCTCTACCCCAGGGTGGGGCGCTATTTTGACTTTCTCGATGCCCGCTGGCTGACCATGACGGAGCAGACCCTCACCCTCGAACTGGTGGGCGGGCTGACTCCGGATCTGCCCGCCGGTTGGTGCTGCACTGTGTACTGGCAGCCAATGTACTGGCAGACACAGCATTGGCAAACAGGGTACTGGCAAACACGGTCGGGCGGGGTGCTCACCAGCCTGCTGCTGTGAGTGGCGGCACGCCGAGATACAAGCATAAAAAAACCGCCTCTCGGCGGTTTTTTTATGGGGCTCAGGCCGGTTGGCACATGGCAAAGGCGTGCGGTCTGCGGCGCGGCACTATGATGGGGGCGCCGTCGCCGGGGGCGTGCAGTATGTCCACGTCGGTCTGGTAGAGGCGGTCGATGAGGGACTTGGTCACCACCTCGCGGGCCGGTCCCATGGCCTGGATGCCGCCATCCCCCAGCGCGATAAGCTCGTCGCAGTAGCGGGCGGCGGTGGCGAGATCGTGGATGACGATGAGCACCGTCTTGCCCTCGGCGGTGATCTGGTGGATGGCTTCCATCACCTCGGTCTGGTGGCCGATGTCGAGGGCGCTGGTGGGTTCATCCAGCAGGATGATGTCCGCATCCTGGGCCAGCACCATGGCGAGCCACACCCGCTGGGCCTGGCCGCCGGAGAGAGAGCTGGCGCTCTGCTGCAAAATGTCGCCCAGCTGCATCCGCTCGCAGGCCCAGCGCACCATGCGGGCATCCTCCTCGCTCCACTGATTGAACCAGCCCTGATGGGGATGGCGGCCGTACTGCACCAGCTGCTCGACCTGGATACCGGCGGGCACCAGCGGACGCTGGGGCAGGTAGGCGAGCTCGCGGGCCAGCGCCTTCTTGCCGTAGCTGGCCAGCGGCTTGCCCTTGAGCAGGATCTCGCCGGCCTGCTGCTGCTCCTGGCCTGCCAGCAGTTTGAGCAGGGTGGACTTGCCGCCGCCGTTGGGGCCGACGATCCCCACCAGCTTGCCCTGGGGAATGGTGAAGGAGATGTCGTTGAAGACGGGCTTGTGCTGATAGCCAAATTGCAGGTGATTGATGGTGAGCGTCATCAGGCGGCCCTCGGTCTGTCTTGAAAATGGATGAATGGCATCGTCAGTCGGCCTTCTGGCGGTCTTTGAGCAGGATGAACAGCAGCAGCAGGCCGCCAAGAATACGGGTCATGATGCCGGTGGCCACCTCGTGGGGGCTGGCCAGCACTCGTACCAGGGTGTCGCTGGCCAGCAGCAGCAGGGCGCCGCACAGGGCGGCAATCCACAGCGGCACGATGCGATCCCGGCTGAGCCAGGAGGCGAGCACCGGGGCCGCCATGGCGATGAACACCACTGGGCCTCCGATGGCAGTGCCGAGCGCCGCCACGACGATGGCCTGGGCCAGCACGCCAAGCTGCACCCGGTTGACGTTCACCCCCAGACTCTGGGCGGTGACGGGGCCCAGACGCAGCACGCCCAGGGCCCGGGAGAGATAAATGATCCAGGGGCAGACAAGCAGGATCAGGATCCCCACCGGCAGCACAGTGCTGTAGCCCTGGCCGACGAAGTTGCCCATGTTCCACAGGTAGAGGCTGGTGAGGTGCACCAGCGACTGGGTGGACATCACGAACTGGCCGATGGCGTTCATCAGCTCGGAGACGCCGATGCCGATCACCACGAACAGGTAGCCCTGCTCCCCCGGCTTGTTGCACAGGGCATAGAGCACGGCGGCGGCAAACAGGGCGCCCAGCGGCGCGGCCCACCAGGGCCAGCTGCCGAGGGTCAGGTAGAGGGAGAAGGCGATGATGGCCAAGGAGGCCCCCTCGTTGACCCCGATCATGTCCGGGGTGGCGAGGCGGTTGCGAATGAGGGTCTGCACCAGGCAGCCGGAGAGACCCATGGCCGCTCCCGCCACCAGCACGGCGACGATGCGCGGCAGCCGGATCTTGAAGACGGTCACCTCGCTCAGCCGGTTGCCCTCGCCAAGCAGGGTCTGGATCACCCCTAGCATGGTGAGTTTGCCGGAGCCCAGGGTCAGCGCCAGCAGGGAGAGCAGCACCAGGGCGACCAGCAGCCCCAGCGTGATCAGCCAGGCGCGGCGGTGCAGCAACAGGGTGCGGCTGCCAACGCGCAGGCAGACGGTGCCGGTGGGAAGCGCCGTGGTGAGGGAGGGATGGATGGAATTGTTCATGAGGCAGGCAACCTTATTTGACGGCCAGCAGGGAGCGGAAGCCGCCGCTGCGCACCACCAGGATGAGCACGGGGGCACCGATCAGCGCCAGGATCACCCCGTTGGGCAGTTCGAACGGCTGGATCAGCCAGCGCGCCAGGATGTCGGCGCCGAGCAGAAACAGCACCCCGAACAGGGCGGAGAAGCGCACCTGGATGGCGAGGCGCACCGGCTCCACCAGGCGGGCGCAGTAGGCGGCGAGAAAACCGACGAAGCCGATGGGGCCGGCGATGGCGATGGCGCAGGCGGTAAACAGGGTGGCGGCCAGGAGCACGCCGATGCGCACCCGGGTCGGCCGGATGCCGAGCGCCAGCGCCTGGTTGTCACCCATCTGCATCAGGGTGAGCTGACGACAGAGCGCCAGGGTCAGCAGCAGGCCGAGCAGGGCAAAGGGCATCACGGTGAGCACCGCATCGAGATCCGAGGCGGCCAGCGACCCCAGATTCCAGAAGCGGAACTGTTCCAGCACCACCTGGTTGGAGAGCAGCAGGAAGTTGGAGAGGCCGCCGAAGGTGGCGGAGAGGGCAACCCCCACCAGGATGAGCTTGAGGGGGTTGGAGCGCCCCACCATCAGGCCGAGGCCGAGCACGATGAGGTTGCCGAGCAGGGCCCCCATGCCGGACCAGAGCAGGTAACCGTAGGCGGATTCGACGCCAAAATAGGTGAGGCCGATCACCAGGGCGAACACGGCGCCGGCGTTGACTCCGAGCAGGCCGGGTTCGGCCAGCGGATTGCGGGTGGCGCTTTGCAGCATGGAGGCCGCCAGCGCAAGACAGACGCCCACCACCAGGGCACACAGGGTGCGGGGCAGACGCAGGGTATGAACGATCATGGCGAGCTTTTCATCGGCCATGAGGGCGGGATCGCCCAGCAGAAATCCGGCGACCTCGCGGCCACCATAGACACCGGCGCCGGTGGCCAGTGAGAGACAAATGAGCAGGAACAGGAGAACCACTCCCAGCCAGAACAGGTGTGTTTGGTGTCTGTGCACCCGGCTACTCCTTAATGTCGAGGCAATAACAGCAGAAAAGGGAGCCCTGATGGGCTCCCTGCGGGGTTTACAGCTTGTAATCCACGCCGGCGTAGACGGTACGACCTTCCAGAATGAAGTCGGCGTCGGTGGCGACCTGGTCACGCTTGGTGTTGGTGAGGTTGGTGATGCCCAGCTTGAAGTCGAGCGCCGGGGTCACCTTCCACTTGGTGTTGACGTCCAGGGTCTGGTAGCTGTCGGACTTGAGCGCCTGGGAGTTGTGCATCGGCACCTTGATGAACTGGCTGCCCACGTACTGCCAGGCCAGGTTGGTGCTGACGATCTCGGTGGCTTGCCAATCCAGGCTCAGGTTGCCGGTGTGATCCGGGGTCTTGGCCAGATCGTCGCCAGTGCTCTTGTCTTCGGAGTCCAGCATGGTCCAGTTGCCGGTCAGCTTGACGTCGTCCATCACATCGACCCAGCCGGTCAGCTCCAGCCCCTTGACCCGCGCCTTCTTGACGTTGAGGTAGGTCATGACGGTTGGACGGTAGCCCGGGCCCCACTGATCGCTCTGGATCAGATCCTCGATGTCGTTGTGGAAACCGGTGAGGCCGGCGCCAAAGCGATCGGCTTCATAGGCGGTGCCCAGCTCGTAGCTGACGGCGGTTTCCGGTTTCAGATCCGGGTTGCCGATCACCTTGCAGGCGCCGCGGCAGGCGGTGGTGGCGAAGCCTTCGCTGGACTGGGCCAGGGTCGGGGCCTTGAACGCCTTGCCGGCGCCGCCCTTGATCACCCACTCGTCGCTCAGTTTGTAGAGCGCATAGGCGCGCGGGCTGAACTCGTTGCCATAGGTCTCGTGGTGATCCAGACGACCGGAGAGGGTCAGCGCCAGATCACCCAGGCTGAATTCATCCTGCAGGTAGAGGGCGCTCTGGCTCGCATCCACGCTGCCATTGGTGATGCTGCGACTGTGCTCCAGCTCGGTCTTGCGGAATTCCGCGCCTGAGGTCAGCAGGTGATCCCCCAGGTAGCCGCTCAGCTGGCCGTCGACCGTGTGGTTGGTCTGGGTGACATCGGCCGCGCCGCCGTTGAGCTGGGAGTCATCCATCAGATCGGTCTGCTCGAAGTAGTAGCGGGCGCGGCTGTCGAAGTGCTCCCAACGACCGTTGTGGGTCAGCCCCAGGCTCAGGCGATCGAGTTTTTGCACGTTGTGCGGGGTGGCCGGGGCGGTGGGGGCACGCGGTACGTTGTTGAAGTAGCTGTCCATGTCGTTCTGGTTGTAGCCCAGATCGAACTCCACATCCTGGTTGTCGGCCACCAGCCACTTCAGGCTGGAGAGCATGTTGACCACTTCCCGTTTCTCCAGCGCATCGGCGTCCTTGTTGTTGGACTGATCGCTGTGCCAGCGGTCGCGCTGATAGCCTTCCACCACCAGGCTGCCGAGCAGCTTGTTGTCGATCAGGGCGCCGGAGACGAAGGCGTTGCCACGGTTGGCATCGCCACCATCACCCTTGGTGGGCATGGTGTGGGTGTAGCCGAAGGCCGCCTCGGTCTGCTCCTTGGCCTGGCGCAGGATCACGTTGACCACGCCGCCGAGGGCGTCGGCGCCATAGAGGGAGGAGACGGGACCGCGGATCACCTCGATGCGCTCGATGGCGGCCATGGGGATGGAGCTCAAGTCGAAGTCATTGCCAAACGAACTGCCCAGGGTTTCGCGGGCGTTGACCCGCTTGCCGTTGATCAGCAGCAGGGTGTAGTCGCCGCCCATGCCGCGGATCTTGATCTCGCTGCGGCCGGTGGGGTTGGTGCCGATGATGTTGACGCCGGGCACGTGCTTGAGCGCTTCGCCGACGTTGTTGGCGTTCATCTTGTCCAGATCGGCGCGGGTCACCACAGAGACGCTGGCCGGGGCGGAGAGTTCGGTGTGCTGGGTCTGGGTGGCGGTAACCACCATGGTCTCGTTGGCCTTGACCGCTTCGGCCTGGGCCAGGCCTGGCAAGGCAAACAGGCCGAGGGAGAGCAAAATCGGGTTCAAGCGAAATACGCCAGGCTGCAACTGCATAGTCAAAACTCCATGAATAAAACAGAGGTTATGGGGTCCGGCTCTGGGGCCGGTGGCTCACTGACTTCCTTGTCTGGCGGTGCCAGACTCGGGGTTATTGTTATTCCTTGTCTGTGCCAGCCCCTTGAGCAGGAGCCAGACACCGCCGCAGGCCAGCAGGCTGCAGCCGATATTGATCCAGGCCAGATGGGCAAATCCGTGCAGCACGCCGCTCTCATCCGACACCAGCAACCTGGCGGAGAGCAGGCTGCCGAGCCCGGCCGCCACATTGGTGACCGTGCCCTGAAAAGACATGAAGGCGGCGCGCTGATGGGGGGCCGGGATGGAGGCCGTGATGGCGAGGGTGGTGCTGGAGCGGGCCGAGCTCAGCGCCATGAACAGGGTGAACAGCAGGTAGACGGGCACGCCGACCGGCATGGCGAAACCGAGCAGAGTGATCAGCGCCAGCAGCAGGCTGGTGATCAGGATGGCGGCCTGGGCCCGGCCCTGATCAATCCAGCTGCCGCACAGCCGCATGGTGGCCATGCTGGCGAGGCCGCCGCACAGATAGAGGGCGGCGATCTGCTCGCGCGGGAACGCCAGGTTGAACTGGAAGTAGTTGGCAAAGTGCGGGATCAGCAGGAAGTGACCGAACATTTGCAAACAGAGGATGAACAGGGCGCCCTGGCAGAGTGGGGAGGCCAGCAACTGGCGCAGGCCGCTGCCGTGAGGGGCGCGGCTGACCGGCAGCGAAGGCAGCAGGGTGGCGCAGAGCAGGGCCAGCAGCAGGCCGCAGACGCCAAACAGCAGGAAGGGGCTCTGCCAGCCAAACCACTGGGCCAGCACCAGAGCGATGGGCACCACCAGGATGGCGGCCAGCGAGAACGCCATGCCCACGTAGGCGAGACGACGGCCCCGCTCGGCAGGCGGTACCAGATCCAGCACGGCGGCCATCAGGATGGCGGCGAGCGGGCCGGCCACGCAGCCCGACAGGACGAACAGCACCAGCAGCTGCTGGCTGTTTTGTACCAGGGCGCAGGCCATCAGCAGCAGAAAACGTAAGGTGAGCAGCACCAGCAGGGCGGGCTTGCGGTTGACCCGATCGAGCCAGGGGGCGGCGATGAGCCCCATCAGGGCGGCACCCAGAGTAGCTCCGCCACTGAAGTAACCGGTCTGTTCCGGCTGCATGCCGAGGCTGATGACCAGATCCGGCCCGAGCGGCATCACCATCATCATGCTGCCCATGGAGAGCATGTTGACAAGCAGGGCCAGGTGGATGGCGGCGGGGGTGGTGGTCACTGGCTTCATCGACGGCAAGCTCAAAAAAATGAGACCGAATTGTATCCGAGCGATTTTTTCGTGACAACAAATGGTAATCATTTTTATTTGTGTTATTTGATCTGTCTCCGCTCTTTTCATAGAAAAATGAAGGGCCTGACCTTCACGGCGCGCATTGCTCACGGGCAAAATCATTGAAAAGCGGGGCGGATGGCCCATGATGACGAGGTGATGAGCAGGCCATGATCTGGTTGGCCGCCGAGTGGGACGGGAGGAGAAGATGAGAAGATGGCGCGGGTTTGGACTCTGGCTACTGTGGGGGCTCTGGTGCCTGCCGCTGCGGGCCGAGGTGAAGGTGATCCCGGTATTCGAGACCCAGGCGGCGGTGCAGACCCTCAAGGATCTCTATCCGGAGCTGGGGGTGAGCGCCATGGGCAACCAGCTGGTGCTGAGCGGCAGCGCCGCCCAGTTGCAGGAGGCCGAAGCGGCGCTGGCCAAATTCAACCAGCCGCCCCAGAGCCTGCTCATCGAGTGGCGAGTTGATGGCGCTTCCAGCAGTCAGCAGGCCGGTGTGGGGCTGGGCCGGGATGCCGCCAAGCGGCAGTGGTTGCTGGAGGGCAATGCCCAGCAGTATCAGCGCAGCCAGAACGACAGCTGGCAGGTACGCGGCCTGTCGGGTCGGCCGGTGCTATTGCAGATGGGCACCTATCAACCGGTCACCTTCTATCAGTGGAATGGAGGGGCAGTGGTGGGGATGATGCCGCTGGTGAACGGCCTCTATGCCACCGCCACCCTGATCGGCGACAGGGTACAGATAGCGCTCAGCAGCGAGCAGGCCAGGCTGGAGCAGGGCACCATCAACCGGGGGCAGAGCGCCACCGAGGTGAGCGGTGCTCCCGGTCAGTGGCTGACGGTGGGGGAGCTCTCCACCAGCGCGGCGCAGCAGGGCAGCAGTCTGGGCACCCAGTTGCAGGGGGGCAGTGGCAGTCAGAGCGATCGCCAGACCCTGCAGATCCGGGTCACGCGCCAGTGAGGCACCTGGTTAATCAGCTCGCCCCTCGGGTGACTGGTCATCCTGGTTGAACCTGACTGATCAGTTGCCGGCGTGGGGCTGATCGGCTGCGTATTCACGCAGCTGGCGGCTGCGCAGCAGATACCAGAGTGACCAGAGGGTGGCGACCAGCACCAGGGCGGTGGGCCAGCTGAACGACCACTTCTGCAGATTGAGGCTGTGCAGTTGCATCAGCAGGCCGCTGACGGCAGAGCAGAGCAGCAGCAATGGGCTGTGGCGCCTGAGCCAGGCCCGGATGCTGTGGGTCTGCTGATAGGTGCCACCGCAGGCGAGCAGCGCCAGTATGGCCGGCACGTCGGTCAGCAGGCTGATGTAGAGGGCGAGCCGGTCCGGGTAGAAGAGGGTCAGGATGGCGCTACCGCTCTCGCGGGTGACGCCGGCCATCAGAAACAGCCAGACCGAGCGGGTCAGCAAGAGGGCGATGGGCCAGAACCAGAGCGGGGGACGCAGCTGGCCGTGATCGTCATATCTGTGTTCGGGGTAGAGGGTCATGGTTGCCCGGGTTCGTCTGTGCAAAGGATAAGGATGAAGGGGATATGGGGCGAAGGGGAGCCCTTTGCAAGGCGGGCGAGGGGCGGGAATTAATCGGGGGGCCATGCCCCCCAATCCGCCTATCTCTTTTCGTGCCGGGCCGCCGGCGTCACAGCCAGCCTTTTCGCTTGAAGAACAGACCGGTGCCGAGCGATGACATCACCATCAGCACCAGGGAGAGCGGATAGCCGTACTCCCAGGCGAGCTCCGGCATGCGGCCAAAGTTCATGCCGTAGATGCTGGCGATCAGCGTCGGCGGCAGGAAGATGACCGCGGCCACCGAGAAGATCTTGATCACCTTGTTCTGCTCCAGGTTGGTGACCCCCATGGAGGCCTCCAGCTGGAAGTTGATCTTGTCGAACAGGAACTGGGTGTGGGGCAGCAGGGACTCCACGTCGTGCAGCATCTCGTCGATCCACTTGTTCTGCTCGTTGCTCATCCGTTGGCGCAGGCTGCGCTTCAAGAAGCGCAGGGCGCGACGGGTATCGTGCAGGGAGAGACGGATCTGGCCGTTGGCCTCTTCCTGGGCCATCAACTCCTTGAGCATGGGATTGATCTGATCCGGCTCGAAGATCTGATCGGCGGTGTTTTCCAGGGTCTTGTAGCCATCTTCGATGAGATCGGAGAGGTATTCGACTTTCAGGTTCTGCACCTCCAGCAGGATGTCGAGGGCGTCCTCCACCTCCAGCCGATCCTGGCGCATGTAGTGGCGCAGCAGGCGCACCAGGCCGATGTCATCCTCGCGGATGCTGATCAGCAGGTTGTTGCGCAGGGTAAAAGAGACGTGGACACCCTTGGTGTCTCGGCCGATCCGCTGGGGAAACAGGGAGTGAATGTGCAGACCGTCGGTATCCCAGTAGAAACGGGCGGATGCTTCGATATCATCCAGCTCCTCCTTGTCGGGCACCTCTTCCAGAAACAGGCCCGTCAACCATTCTCGTTCCGCCGTGTCCGGCTTGTAGGCATCCAGCCAGACGGTGTTGTCAGGCACTATGTCGTCAGGCCCGAGCGTGACAATGTCCAGTACCTTGTTATTGAGAATGTAGGCGGTGATCATCTGTCCCCCCTTAAGAAGTCATGGGTAATCAGGGATGGTTGCACAGGTCATGCGGCCTTAGAGCGCGTAGAAAGCGATCCCGTGGACAAGCTGAACGGGCCGATGGAAAACCTGAATGCGGCGAACTATACAGGGGCGGGCCGCGCTTGTCAGGGCCTATTCATCGGAGGTTCAGCCTGTTCGCTCAAAAAAACAGCGAGGTCGGAGCAGCCACGCCGACCTCGAAACGGGTGATCCCGGCGTCGCCTCCTTTATTCACCTTGATAGGCAGGAGGACAAGTGCTCACCGGCCGGGATGGCGGGCTGCCGGTGGCCCTGCGACAGCCCTCGGCCGCGCGCCGGAAACCGCCTCTATTTGATGTGTTGGGGCTGTGCATCCTTGTTATCTGCGCAGGTCTGCATGGGCAAGCCTGTTACATATTGGGATAGTTGGGGCCACAGCCGCCCTGCGGCGGTGTCCAGACGATGTTCTGGCTCGGATCCTTGATGTCGCAGGTCTTGCAGTGGATGCAGTTGGCCGCGTTGATCTGCAGGCGGGGCAGGCTCTCCGAGCCCAGGATCTCGAACACCCCGGCCGGGCAGTAGCGCTGGGCGGGTTCGGCCCAGGTGGGCAGGTTGACCGCCACCGGGATAGTCTCATCCTGCAGCTTGAGATGGCAGGGCTGATCCTCGTCGTGGCTGGTGTTGGCGAGATAGACAGACGAGAGCTTGTCGAAGCTGAGCTTGCCGTCCGGCTTGGGGTAGTCGATGGGCTGGCAGCGGCTGGCCATGCGCAGCTGGCGGTAGTCCGGCTCCTTGTCCAGCAGGGTGAACGGCGAGGTGCGAGCAAACAGCCGCTGCTCCAGCCAGTTGAAGGCGCCACCGAGCCAGGGGCCCCAGCGGTGCAGGGCGGCGCCGAAGTTGCGCGCTGTTTTGAGCTCATGGGCCAGCCAGCTCTGTTGCAGTGCATCGCCGTATTCGGCCAGATCCCGGCCCCCTTCATCGCCGCCGCGCAGACTCATGGCGACTGTCCTGGCCGCCAGCATGCCGGACTTCATGGCGGTGTGGATCCCCTTGATGCGGGAGAAGTCGAGGGTGCCGGCGTCGCAACCGATAAGCAGCCCGCCGGGAAAGTGCATGCGGGGCAGGGAGTGCCAGCCCCCCTTGGCGATGGCGCGGGCGCCGTAGCTGATGCGCTCGCCTCCCTGCAATACCGCGGCGATGAGCGGGTGATGCTTGAGGCGTTGAAACTCGTCAAACGGGCTGAGCCAGGGGTTGCGGTAGTTGAGATCGACGATGAGGCCGACCGCCACCTGATCCTGTTCCAGATGATAGAGATAGAAGCCGCCCTGGCTCTTGTCTTCCTTCCCCTCGGAGAGTGGCCAGCCGCTGCCGTGCAGCACTTGGCCCGCTTTGCCTTGGCCGGGGGGGAGCTGCCACAGCTCCTTGAAGCCGATGGCGTAGTGCTGCGGCTGGGCGGCGTTTTCCAGCTGAAAGTCGGCGATCAGCTGCTTGCCGAGATGGCCGCGCGCCCCTTCGGCAAACAGGGTGTAGCGGCCGAGCAGCGCCATGCCGGGCACGTGATCCGCTTTCGGATTGCCCGCCCGATCCAGCCCGAGATCGCCGGTGATCACACCCTTGACCCGTCCCGCTTCCATGATGAGTTCGCTTGCGGTAAAACCCGGGTATATTTCGACTCCCAGCTGTTCGGCCTGCTGACCGAGCCAGCGACAGAGGTTGCCGAGGCTGATAATGCGGCTGCCCTCGTTGTGCATGCGTGGCGGCACCGCCCAGTTGGGCAGTTGCAGGGCGCGGCTGTCGCTTTGCAGCAGGTGCACCTGATCGTCGTTGACCTCGACCCCGAGCGGGGCCTGTTGCCAGCTCTCTGGCAGCAGCTCCTTGAGGGCGACGGGATCCAGCAGGGCGCCGGAGAGCAGATGGGCGCCGATCTCAGCCCCCTTCTCCAGCAGGCAGACCGACAGCTCGGCATTGTGTTGTTTGAGGGCGATGGCGGCACTGAGTCCCGCCGGGCCGCCACCGACGATGACGACATCAAATTCCATTGCTTCGCGTTCCATCTTGCCTCTGTGCTCGACTTGGCCTAGGGTAGTGCTGGTAGTTTACGTAAACGTAAAGTAAATGTAAGCAAAAAAATGTGAGGGTTTTCATGGATTCACTCAACAGAAGCGAGGGATGCGCGTCATGAAGCTGCTGGTCGCGGTCAAGCGGGTGCTGGATTACAACGTCAAGGTCCGGGTCAAGAGCGATGGCTCAGACGTGGAGCTGGCCAACGTCAAGATGGGGATCAACCCGTTTTGTGAAATTGCGGTGGAGGAGGGGGTCAGGCTGCGCGAAGCCGGCGTGGCGAGCGAGCTGGTGGTGGTGACCTTCGGCCCCGAGGCGGCAGCCGAACAACTGCGTCACGCCCTGGCGCTGGGGGCGGATCGGGCGCGTCATTACGTGACTGGCGAGACCCTGACTCCGCTCACCGTGGCTCGCGCCCTGCAACAGGTGTGCGAGCTGGAGCAGCCCGATCTGGTGCTGCTCGGCAAGCAGTCCATCGATTCTGACAACAACCAGGTGGGCCAGATGCTGGCTGCCCTCAATGACTGGCCGCTCGCCACCTTCGCCTCCGCCATCAAGCTGGTGGAGGGGGAATTGCAGGTGACCCGCGAGATTGACGGCGGCCTCGAGACCCTTGGCATGCCGCTGCCGGCGGTGGTGACCGTGGATCTGCGCCTCAACGAGCCGCGTTTTGCCTCGCTCCCCAACATCATGAAGGCCAAGCGCAAGCCGCTCGAGAGCGCGCCCTTCGCCGACCTCGGCGTCGAGCCGGCCGGTCAGACCCGGCTGCTCGGGGTGATGGCCCCCGCTGCCCGCAGCGCCGGCATCATGGTGGGCTCGGTGGACGAGCTGCTGGACAAACTCAAGCACGAAGCGAAGGTACTCTGATGCTGCCAGCAATCAACAGAACCCCGCCCGCCGGCGACAAGCTCGGGGGCGTGATGGGCGCACAGGCAGGGACATCAACGGACGATAGCAAGGGGCAGTCATGAGCGTATTGATCATTGCCGAACATCATCAGGGCCAGTTGGCCGACAACGTGGCCCGTCTGGTCACGGCAGGGAACCAGCTGGGCGGCGAGGTGCATCTGCTGTTGCTGGGGCAGGGGCTGACCGAGGCGGGCGAGCAGGCCGCCGCCCTGCAGGGAGTGAGCCGGGTGCTGCTGGCCGAGCACCCCATGCTGGCGGAGGGGCTGAGCGACGGGGTCGATCCGCTGCTGGCCCATATCGCGCGGGATTATCAGCACTGCCTGATGGCCGCCAGCACCCAGGGCAAGGATCTGCTGCCACGGGTGGCGGCCAGGCTCGGGGTGGAGATGCTCTCCGAGGTGACCGGCATCGAGAGTGGCGACACCTTCCTGCGCCCCATCTACGCGGGCAACGCCGTGGCCCGGGTGGCGAGCAGCGCCCCCATCAAGGTGCTGACCATCCGGCCCACCGCCTTCGCCAAGGCGGCGAGCGGCGGCCAGGCTCAGGTCGAGCGGTTGCCGGTGAGCGAGGTGGCCTGCCGTACCCGCCTCATCGAACGGCTCGCCGTGCGCTCCGCCAGACCCGAACTCGCGGCGGCGCGGGTGGTGGTCTCCGGTGGGCGGGCACTGGGCTCCAAGGCGCAGTTCGCCCTGATCGAGGCGTTGGCCGACAAGCTGGGCGGCGCGGTGGGGGCATCGCGGGCCGCGGTGGATGCGGGCTTTGTCGCCAACGATCTGCAGGTGGGCCAGACCGGCAAGGTGGTGGCGCCGGAGCTCTACATTGCGGTCGGCATCTCGGGTGCCATCCAGCATCTGGCGGGGATGAAGGAGTCCAAGGTGATCGTCGCCATCAACAAGGACAGCGAGGCCCCCATCTTCCAGGTGGCTGACTACGGGTTGGTGGGGGATCTCTTCACCTTGCTGCCGGAGCTGACCGCCAAGCTGTAACCTGGTGAAAAGGGGGCCGGGGGCATTGAGCACCGGCAAGCGCCCGTTTCCACGCATGTTCTCTGCAAGCCCTGACCCGTTCAGGGCTTTTTTCTGCCAACTGTGCTGGCGGCGGGTCGACAAAAGGTTGAGCCAGCTCCCAAAAAGCCTTTGATCCGGGGGCTGCACTTGTGTAAAACCAGACAAGTCACCGATCACACTCATCCACTCACGGAAAGCGTCATGAGCAAACAGATTTACAACTTCTGCGCCGGCCCCGCCATGTTGCCGGTCGAAGTCATGGAGCGCGCCCAGCGCGAATTTTGTAATTTCCAGGGGCTGGGAGCCTCGGTCATGGAGCTTTCCCACCGCGGCAAGCCCTACATGGCGGTCGCCGCCAAGGCCGAAGCCGATCTGCGCGAGTTGCTGGCGGTGCCGGACAACTACAAGGTGCTGTTCATGCACGGCGGCGGCCGTGGCCAGTTCTCCGCCGTGCCCATGAACCTGCTCGGCGGCGCCAACAAGAAGGCTGACTATCTGCTGACCGGTGTCTGGGCTGCGAGTGCCGTGGACGAGGCGCGCAAGTACGGCGATATCCAGACCTTTGACGGGGTAGCCAAGAGTGCCGAGGGCATCTCCCACCTGCTGCCGACCCCGGCGTTTCGCGCCGATGCGGCCTATGTGCACTACTGCCCGAATGAAACCATCGATGGCATCGAGATGTTCGACATCCCGGCAACCGGTGATGTGCCTTTGGTGGCGGATCTCTCCTCCACCATCCTCTCCCGTCCCATCGACGTGAGCCGCTTCGGCATCATCTATGCCGGCGCCCAGAAGAACATCGGCCCCTCTGGGCTGGCCATCGCCATCGTGCGCGACGATCTGCTGAACCAGGCCCGCGCCGACGTGCCGTCGATCTTCGACTACCAGCTCACCGCCAAGAACGACTCCATGTTCAACACCCCGCCCACCTACGCCTGGTATCTGGCCGGGCTGGTGTTCGAGTGGCTGAAAGAGCAGGGTGGCCTTGCTGCGATGGAAGCACGCAACAAGGAGAAGGCCGATTTCCTCTACGGCTATCTCGATCAGTCGAGCTTCTATGGCAACCAGGTGGATGCCAGCTGCCGTTCGCGGATGAACATCCCGTTCCAGCTGAAAAATGCCGAACTGGACAAGCTGTTCCTGGCCGAATCGGAAGCCGCCGGCCTGCTGGCACTCAAGGGCCACCGCATCGTCGGTGGCATGCGCGCCAGCCTCTACAACGCCATGCCGCTGGAAGGGGTGAAGGCATTGGTCAGCTTTATGGACGGCTTTGCCAAGCGCCACGGCTGAGGCGTTTTTCCCCGATTGCCGACGCCGGGGACTCCCCGGCGTCTGTTTTTTCCGTGATGCTGGACCGGCTGCCCCCGCCGCCTGCTTTTGTGCCACCCGCAGTCTTGCCGAGCAGGGCGCGGGCTGCTAACGTCCGGTCAGGTCATTTTTTTGAGATCGTACAGGAAGTCTATGAATTCGTTGCGTTTGGAACCTATTTCTCGTGTGGCCGGTGAGGTCAATCTGCCCGGCTCCAAGAGCGTGTCCAACCGGGCGCTGCTGCTGGCAGCCCTGGCCCGTGGCACCACCCGGCTCACCAACCTGCTCGACAGCGATGACATTCGTCACATGCTGGCGGCGCTGACCCAGCTCGGGGTCAAGTACAAGCTCTCCGCCGACAAGACCGAGTGCACCGTGCACGGTCTGGGTCGCAGCTTCGCGGTATCGGCGCCGGTCAATCTGTTCCTCGGCAATGCTGGCACCGCCATGCGACCGCTGTGCGCCGCACTGTGTCTGGGCTCCGGTGAATACACCCTGGGCGGGGAACCGCGCATGGAAGAGCGCCCCATCGGCCATCTGGTGGATGCCCTGCGCGAAGCGGGCGCCCATATCCAGTACCTGAAGAAAGATGGCTATCCGCCGCTGGTGGTGGATGCCAAGGGGCTGTGGGGCGGTGATGTGCACGTCGACGGCTCTGTCTCCAGCCAGTTCCTGACGGCGTTTTTGATGGCGGCGCCGATGGCGGCGGGCGACACCCGCATCCACATCAAGGGAGAGCTGGTCTCCAAGCCCTACATCGACATCACCCTGCACATCATGAAGCAGTTCGGGGTGGTCATTGAGCACGACAACTACAAGCTGTTCTACATCAAGGGTAACCAGAGCTACGTCAGCCCGGGTGACTTCCTGGTGGAAGGGGATGCCTCCAGCGCCTCCTACTTCCTCGCAGCAGGCGCCATCAAGGGCAAGGTGCGAGTCACCGGCATCGGCAAGCACAGCATTCAGGGCGACATCCACTTCGCCGACGTGCTGGAGAAGATGGGCGCGCGCATCACCTGGGGCGATGACTTCATCGAGGCCGAACAGGCGCCGTTGCACGGCATCGACATGGACATGAACCACATCCCCGATGCGGCCATGACCATTGCCGTTGCCGCACTGTTTGCCGAGGGGCCCACCTCGATTCGCAACATCTACAACTGGCGGGTGAAGGAGACCGACCGCCTGCACGCCATGGCGACCGAGCTGCGCAAGCTGGGTGTCGAGGTGGAGGAGGGGCGTGACTTCATCACCGTCGCCCCGCCAGCGCAGCTCAAGCATGCAGCCATCGATACCTACAACGACCACCGCATCGCCATGTGCTTCTCGCTGGTGGCGCTGTCCGATACCGCCGTCACCATCAATGATCCGGGTTGTACCTCCAAGACCTTCCCGGACTACTTCGACAAGCTGGCCAGCATCAGTCAGCGCGCGTGATGAACCCAGGCCCGCCTCGCTGCGGGCCTGTTTCTTTGGGCTGTTCCGCTCTGCTACTCCCCTCTTTTCATCCTCGTCTAGCAGCATTATTAAAACTTGCAAGGCAGGATAATAAAATTCCATCCCGGATAATGTAATTTTCTATTTACACCGCTGCCCGTGCGGGCTAGATTGAAGTTTCTTTATCGCAGTCATCTAGCAGGAAGCCTTGTCATGCAGCATCAAACCGACGACGTTCGTATCAGTGAAATCAAAGAGTTATTGCCCCCGGTTGCGGTGCTTGAGAAGTTTCCGGCCACCGAGACCGCATCAAGTACCGTCTTTGAATCCCGTCAGGCCATCCATCAGATCCTGGCCGGTGAAGATCAGCGCCTGCTGGTGGTGATCGGCCCCTGTTCCATTCACGACCCGGCCGCCGCGCTGGAGTACGGCAAGCGCCTCAAGGTGCTGCGTGACGAGCTCAAGGGCCAGCTGGAGATCGTGATGCGGGTCTACTTCGAGAAGCCGCGTACCACGGTGGGCTGGAAGGGGCTGATCAACGACCCTTACCTCGACAACAGCTGCCAGATCAACGACGGCCTGCGCATCGGTCGCAAGCTGCTGCTGGATCTCAACGACATGGGGCTGCCGACCGCCTCCGAATTCCTCGACATGATCACCCCGCAATACGTGGCGGATCTGATGAGCTGGGGCGCCATCGGTGCCCGTACCACCGAATCCCAGGTGCACCGCGAGCTGGCCTCCGGTCTCTCCTGCCCGGTGGGCTTCAAGAACGGCACCGACGGCACCATCAAGGTGGCCATCGACGCCATCGGGGCCGCCAGTGCGCCGCACCACTTCCTGTCGGTGACCAAGTACGGCCACTCCGCCATCGTCGCGACCCGGGGCAACCCGGACTGCCATATCATCCTGCGCGGCGGTCGTGAGCCGAACTACAGCGCCGCCCACGTGGACGAGGTGGTGAAGGGGCTGGACAAGGCCGGTCTGCCGCAGAAGGTGATGATCGACTTCAGCCACGCCAACAGCAGCAAGCAGTTCAAGAACCAGATGCTGGTAGCCGAGGACGTGGCCGGTCAGCTGCGTGCCGGCAGCCGGGCTGTGTTCGGCGTCATGGTGGAGAGCCACCTGGTGGAGGGGCGTCAGGATCTGGTGGAAGGGTGCGAGCTCACCGTCGGTCAGAGCATCACAGATGCTTGCATCGGCTGGGCCGACACCGAAATCCTGCTGCGCAATCTGGCCGATGCGGTGGCCACCCGCAACGCAGGCTAATTTCGGCCTGGCGGCGCCGCGTGGCGCGCCGAGCTACGACACACAAAACAAAAGCGCGACCCTGGGTCGCGCTTTTTTATTGGTCAGAGCGGGCGGCAGGCATGATCACCAGCGGTAGGTCTTGAGCAGCTGCTCGAGCTTGCGGCACTGCTCCACCAGCTGGACGCTGGCGAGGTTGGCGGCGTGAGCCTGGCCCAGGGTGTCGTTGGAGGTGTTGCGAATGTCGCTCACCGAGCCGTCCACCTCGTTGCAGACCCTGTCCTGCTCCTCGGCGGACTGCGCCATCTGGGCGTTGAGATCGTTGATGCTGCTGATGCGGCCGATGATGTTCTGCATGGCGGCCAGGGTCGCCTCTGTCTTGTGGATGCTTTCGTCCGCCTTGGCCTTGGCATCCCCGATCACCGACACCGCGCTCTGGGCCTCGTTTTGCAGGGCGGCGATCATCTGGGAGATCTCCTCGCTGGCGGCGCGGCTGCGGTTGGAGAGGGCGCGCACCTCGTCGGCCACCACCGCAAAACCGCGGCCCTGCTCGCCCGCCCGGGCCGCCTCGATGGTGGCGTTGAGGGCCAGCAGGTTGGTCTGATCCGCGATCCCCTTGATCACCTCCAGCACTCCGTCGACCGCCAGACAGCGGTTGTCGAGCTGCTGGATCACCCTGTCGACCCGTTCGATCTCCGCCGACATCTCGCCCATGTCGTTGATGGAGTGCTGGGCAAGGCGACTGGTGTTGGCCGCATCCTGGTTGGTGAGGGCGGAGAGCTCGGCGCTCTTGCGGGCGTGTTCACGCACCTCGTGGGAGCTGGCGGCCAGCTCGCTCACGGCGGCGGCCACCTGTACCGTCATGCTCTCCTGCTGGCGGGCCGAGCCTTCGGTCTGGGTCGCCACCTGGCGGATCTGGTTGGACTCCTGATAGAGCTGGTGGGTAGCGCTCTCCACCTCCTGCAGGCTGTGGCGAAACCCCTGCACCATGTCGCTGACGGCGCGGGTCATCTCGCCCAGCTCATCCCGGTTGGGATTGATCAGGGGGAGGGAGAGATCCCGCTCCTTGGCCATGCGGGTCATGGCCAGCTGCAGATGGCGTACCGGCCGCTTGATGTAGCGCTGCAGCACCCAGCCCAGCAGGCCGAAGCCCAGCCCAAACACCGCCACCAGGCTGCCGCTCAGGATCAGGTTGTTGCGATGGATCTCGCCAAAGGTGTGGCTGAGATCGTAACTGATGCGCACCGCGCCCATGACGGTGCCTTCCGCCACCTGGTGGCAGGTGGTGCACTGGGTACCGCGGTACTCCTTGTAGGCCTTGAAGGGCTTGATCAGGGTGAGCTGGTTACCCTGCTGCTCGAGAATGGTCTCCCCCTGGTTGATGGCGCGCTCATCCAGCTTGTCTTCAATCTGCTGATCCGGGTGGCCGGGGCCGAACAGGCTGGTCACCGCCGGGGCACGGATCAGGCGGGCCTCGACGATGCCGGCCTCGCTCTTGAGCTTGGTCTGCACGATCTGGCGGTTGGCGATGGCCCCCGTCATCATCAGCACGTTGAGCTGATCCATGTAGGTGTTGGCGGCGCTCTCCACCTTTTCGCCCGCCAGCCGGATGGCGAGATCCCGTTGCAGCCAGGCGGAGAGCTCGAAGCTGAGGGCGAAGGTGCAGCCGATGACCAGGGCGAGGGGGAGAAAGATTTTCCAGTTCAGAGACAGATTTTGCATCGTTGGCAGGTCCATGCGCAGGTGAGCGATCGTCAATGGTTGATGACTCTCCCCGCGCTCGCTCATCAGAACGGGGGAGATGGTTCTCTATCGGCACACCCTACCTCATCTTGAGTAAATTATCTGTTAACTGGATCCGTGTTGGAGGTTAATGGTGCGTAGCAAACGAGAGCTGTTCGTCGTTGAGTTGATCCAGCACAAACTTGGCATTTATTGATAGTGGTTATCATTTGCATTATTCACTTGATAACCTTGCCTGCCATGACACCACTGCTGACCCCGACCATGACCGGTCTTGCCACCCCGGATCCCCTCAAGTTTGCCTTTGGCGCCAAGACCTCGGCTCACGCCAGTCGCGGCGGCATGCGCCCGCTCACCCTCGACCATGCCGACTGGCAAGCCTGGTGGCACCGCGAGAGCGAGGCGGACGAGCGGGCGCTCTATATCCACATCCCGTTTTGCCGCAAGCGCTGCAGCTTCTGCAATTTCTTTGAAAATGGCGCCAACCCGGCCCGCATCACCCGCTATGTCGACGCGCTCTGCCGCGCGCTTGCTCGGGCTGCCGAGACACCCTTCACCCAGAGCCGCCCCTTCTCGGCCGTCTATGTGGGGGGTGGCACGCCGACGGACATGAGCGCCGACGAGCTGGCGATGCTGGCCGCCGCCATCCGTCGTTTTCCCCTGACTTCGGATGCGGAGGTGACCCTGGAGGGGCGCCTCAACGGTTTTGATGATGCCAAGTGGCACAATGCGCTGGCGGGCGGCTTCAACCGCTTCTCGTTCGGGGTGCAGAGCTTTGATACCGAGGTGCGCCAGGAGGCGGCCCGCTTCGACGACCGGGAGACCCTGCTGACCCGGCTGGGGGAGCTGACCCGTCACGACGATGCGGTGATCGTGGCCGATCTCATCTTCGGCCTGCCGGGCCAGGATGATGCCGTGTGGCGTCAGGACATCGCGGATGTGATGGCGAGCGGGGTGCACGGGGTGGATCTCTATCAACTCATCGCCATGGCCGGCACCAATCTGGCCCGTGCCGAGGCGAAGGGCAAGCTCGGTTGGGCCGCCGACGGTCAACAGCGGGCCGCCATGTATGCCTATGGGGCCCAGACGCTGGAGCAGGGGGGCTGGCAGCGGCTCTCCTGCAGCCACTGGCGGCGCGGCGAGGCCGAACAGAGCCGCTACAACCAGATGGCCAAGCGCGGCGCCGAGATCCTCCCCTTCGGGGCCGGGGCCGGCGGCAACGTGCATGGGCACAGCCTCATGTATGGCCGGGATCTGGCGCTCTGGCACGAGGCGCTGGCGGCGGATCAGCGGGCTCCCGGCATGGTGATGGGACGTGATCCCAATGGCCGCCTCGATGGCCTGCTGCGCGGCGCGCTCGACAGCGGCTGGCTGGCGCTGGCCCGCTTGCCGACGCCGCTGCGGGCACATCTGCAACCCTTGTTCGAGGCCTGGCAGCAACATGGGCTGGCGACGCTGAGCGAGGCACGGCTCGAGCTCACCCTGGCGGGGCGCTTCTGGAACGTCAATCTGCAGGCGGGGCTGTTTGAATACTTGCAGCTCAACCCGCTGGCGGGGTCGGGGACGGCGCCTGCCGATCCGGCGCAGGCGGTGCGCCATTCGCTGGTGTGAGTGCGCTGGCCGAGAGGGCCTGATAAAGAGAGAATGATAAACAAGGGGGGCACCTGATGTGCCCCCCTTGTTCGTTATGGCTGGTGTACCTCTTCCACCCGCACTCGCAGTTGCCCCTCTGCAAGCTGGGTGACCAGAGTCTGGCCGGCATCGACCTGGGCGGCGCGGCTGATCACCTCACCGCTTTGGGTGCGGGTGATGGAGTAGCCGCGCCCCAGGGTGGCGAGCGGGCTCACCCCGTCGAGGCGGGCGCTGAGCATGGCGAGGCGGTGGTCGGCCAGATCCCGGCGCTTGGCGATGAGGGCATGGAGGCGCTCCTCGGCCAGCTGGTGGCGACGCTTGCCGGCGGCCAGCAAGCGCTCCGGGCTCTTGCCCTGCAGGCGCAGCTCCAGGTTGGCGAGGCGCCGCTCCCCCTGATGCAGTTTGTGATTCATCAGCTGCTGCAAACGGGCAGAGAGCTCGTCGAGGCGCTGGGATTGCTGCTCCAGCCGCCGCTTCGGATCCTGATGGTCGAGCCGCTTTTGCAGCAGGATGAAATCGTGGCGGGCGGCGGTCTGCTGGCGGCTCATGGCCTGCAGCAGTTGCTGCTTGAGATGGGCGAGGCGCTGGGCGCGGGCGCTCTGATCCGGCGCCACCAGCTCGGCCGCCGCCGACGGGGTCGGGGCGCGCAAGTCGGCGGCAAAGTCGCTGATGGTGACATCCACCTCGTGGCCCACCGCGCTCACCACCGGGATGGCGGAGTGGGCGATGGCGCGCGCCACCGCCTCTTCGTTGAAGCACCAGAGATCTTCGAGCGAGCCGCCGCCACGCCCGACGATCAGCACATCCACCTCGGCGCGGCGGTTGGCCAAGGCAATGGCAGAGACGATCTGGCCGATGGCGGCGCTGCCCTGCACCTGGGTCGGGTAGATAAACACCGGTAGATCCGGCGCGCGGCGTTTGAGCACGGTCAGCATGTCGTGCAGGGCAGCGCCAGTGGCGGAGGTGATGAGACCCACCGCGCGTGGTTCGCGCGGCAGCGGCCGCTTGCGCCCCTCGTCGAACAGCCCCTCGGCGCCAAGGCGGCGCTTGAGCTCCTCAAAGCGCAGCGCCAGCACGCCGTCGCCCGCCGGCTGCATCGACTCGATGATCAGCTGGTAGTCGCCGCGCGGCTCATAGAGGGAGACCCGTGCCTGCACCAGCACCTGCATGCCGTCCTGTGGGCGGAAGGCTACCCGCCGGTTGTTGCCCTTGAACATGGCGCAGCGCACCTGGGCCGACATGTCCTTGAGGGAGAAGTACCAGTGGCCGGAGCTTGGCATCGCCAGGTTGGAGAGCTCGCCGGTCAACCACACCAGCCCCAGATCCTGCTCCAGGATCATGCGCACGGCGCTGTTGAGGCGGGTGACGGTAAAGACCTGCTGTTGTCTGCTTTGACTCGGTTCGTTGCGGTAGTTCAAGGCTGGTCCTGCACTGTGTGCCCCGCCTTGGGGGCGGGGGCATAAAACAATGGCGCCATCTTAACGCAGTTCGGGGCGAACGCCGAGCGGCGCTGGCCCTGTCGGGTTCAGCGTGCGTCCGGATCCTGAGGTTGCGCCCGGGCCTGAACGGCCGGGGTGCTGGCCTGGCTGGTCACCAGCCAGACCGAGAGGCAGACGACCAGGCCCCCCAGCACGAAGCCCTGGCTCAAGGTCTCGCCCAGCACCAGCGCGCCCCACAAGATGCCAAAAGGGGGAATGAGGAAGGTGACGGTGAGGCTGCGCAGCGGGCCGATATCGGCGATCAGTCGAAAATAGAGCAGGTAGGCGAGGGCGGTGCAGACCACGCCGACAGCCAGCACGCTGGCCCAGGCGGTAGGCACGGCCCAGTCGACCGCGGGGCCAGCCGCCAGCTGGTAAGCGAAAAAGGGCAGCAGGAACAGGCTGGCACCCAGCTGGCTGCCAAAGGCCACCAGCTTGGCATCGAGTCCGCCGCGATGGGTGATCCAGCTGCGGGTGAGAAAACCGGCGAGGCCGTAGCAGGCGGTGGCAAACAGGCAGGCCAGCACCCCAGGCAGCAGATGCCCACCGGCACTCACCTCGCCGGTGGTGGTGATGAGGCTGATCCCGATCACCCCCAATACCACCCCCAGCCACTTGCGCCTATCAAGTCGCTCGTTGAAGCAGGAAAAGCCGATGAGGGCCCCCATCAACGGCGTGGTGGCGTTGAGGATGGCCGAGTAGCCGGCCGGCAGCCAGAGGGCGGCGATGGCGTACATCAGAAACGGGATGGCGGAGTTGATGACGCCGAGCAGCATGGCGGACTTGAGCTTGCCCTGAAACCCCATGGGGGCGCGCAGCAGCAGGAGCATGACGGCAAGCCCGATGAGGGCGAACAGGACCCGCAGGAAGGTGGTGTTGACGGCGCCAAACGCCGGGGCGGCGATGCGTATGAACAGGAAGCTGGCGCCCCAGATGGCGGCCAGCAGGAGCAGGCGCCCATAATCGGCAGGTTTCATGGTGTCGTCCTTGAGGTGATGGTGGCCAATATTGGCGCTGCATCGGCATGATGCCGACAAGGTGCCTGTGCTGGCAACTACCTGGATGGCAGCAGGGCATCCATGCCCTGTGGTGCCGGTGTGTGGGTGGTGGGAGCGTTACGGCTCCGGCTGGCTCACGAAGGCAATCTTGTGCAGGCCATGCTGGGAGGCCTGGGCCATCACCCTGGCGATGATGCCGTACTCCACCTTGCGATCGATGCGCAGCTGGATCTCGGGCAGCTCCCCCTCGGCCTGGCCGGCGCTCTCCATCTTGGCGAGCAGGGCGGCCTCGTCGACCTCCTGATCGTTCCAGTAGATCTTGCCGGCGCCATCGATGGCGAGGTTGATGTCCTGCTTGTCTGGCTGGTTGAGCTGGCTGCTGGCCTCTGGCAGCTCCAGCTTGACCGCGTTGGTGAGCAGGGGGGCGGTGATCATGAACACGATGAGCAGCACCAGCATGACGTCGATCATCGGGATCATGTTGATCTCGGAGAGGGGCTGATCGCCCCCCTCGTCCGACAGTTTGCCAAATGCCATCAGCCGCGCCCCTGTCTGGTTTCCCGCTCGACCAGCGGGGTGACGTTGTTGGTGGCGACCTGCTCGAAGCCGGTCACCAGCAGGGTGAACAGGTCGTGGCCAAACTCCTCCAGCGCCGCGAGCCTGAGGCGATTGCGCCGCACGAAGAAGTTGTAGATGAGCACGGCCGGCAGGGCGACCGCGAGGCCGAAGCCGGTCATGATCAGCGCTTCACCCACGGGGCCGGCAACCTTGTCCAGACTGCTCTGACCGGCGGCGCCGATGGCCAGCAGGGCGTGGTAGATGCCCCAGACGGTGCCGAACAGCCCGATGAAGGGGGCTGCCGAACCCACCGAGGCGAGGAAGGCCAGCCCCTGCTCCAGCCGCACCCGCTCCTGGGTGATGGCCCGGCGCATGGCGCGCAGCAGATATTCATCCGGCGAGCCCAGCTTGCAGCTGACCGCACGCTCCTCGGCCCGGTTCAGCTGGGCCACGGCCGCCAGCGCTGCGCCGGTCAGCCGGCCATAGGCTTCCTGCGGTGGCAGGTGGGCCAGCTGACGCTCCATCTCCTGCACGCTGTCGTGCTGCCAGAAATCGGCGATGAAGCGGGCGTTGAGGCGTTGTTCCCGCTGCGCGAGGTAGCCCTTGAGCAGGGCGTAGTAGCAGGTACCAAGGGACATCAATACCAGCAGGATGAAGGGGATCAGCCCCACACCGCTGTTCTGGCTGAGCAGGTGGGCGATGCCCATGCCGTTGCTTGCGATTTCAGGATCCATGTTCAAGCCCTTAATTTGAAAATGATGGTGACTTTTGCCGAGGCCTCGACGGCCACGTTGTTCTGTTTGGCAGGAATGAATTTCCAGCGGCTGACGGTCTTGCGGGCCGTCATGTCCAGCCGCCGATAGCCGCTGCTCTTGTCCACCTCCACCGAGGCGGCGGTGCCCTCGGTCGTCACCCGCACATTGAGGATGACCCGCCCCTCTTCTCCCCGTCGTCTCGACTCATAGGGGTATTGGGGCTCGGGGTTGTTGAGCCGTGCATCGCGGGCGATGGGGGCGCTGTTGCCAGCGCCGCCACCAGCCTTGTGGGCAGGACTCTGACTGGCACTTCCGCCGCTCGCCTGTGTGGCCGTTGCCGTCGTCGCAGGGGCGGGCGCAGTGACCGGCGGTTGCGGACTGCTCACCGGCATGACCTTGGCGGGCTGCCCCGGCGGGGGACTGTGTTTAAGCGGTTTGACCACCGGCTTGACGCTTTTCTTGACTGGCTTGGCCGGCGGTTTTTTGGGGGTCGGCAATGGCTTGGCTTTTTGCTGCACTTTTTGTACTTGCTGCACTTTTTGTACTTGCTGCGCGGTGGGAGCAGGGGCCGCCTTGGCTGGCGCGTCATTGGTGGCTGCCTCGCCAACCCAGCGGGCCGACAGGGTCAGCGGCAAGGGCGGGGTGATGGGCGCAGGCTGGTGCGCATAGAGCCACCAGAAGGCGGCAAGATGCAGGGCGATCGCGATGGCAAGGCAAACGAGACGGGCGGCGTCGGGATCGTTGGCGGGCAGTGTTGGTCTCGGGCTGCAGGAGTCCATCACTTGTCTCCCTTCCAGGTCTTCATATTCATACTCAAACGGCTAGTGTGAAGGCGCCAGAACAGGCGTCAGGCCGCTAGCATGCCTGACAACGAGTATTGCAAACAACAACCATTATCAATCGTATTTTAATCGTGACGAGGCTGGCTCGCAGAATATAAGAAGCCGGGCCGGCAAGCTGCGTTCCCGACTGGCAACGGGTTGAGCGGTGTGGGCCTGCATCGGTCTTGCCCCCCTGTTGGCTGGCGGCGTTACAACTCCAGCAATACCCCCAGCTCCACCACCCGGTTGGCGGGAATATGAAAAAAGTCGGTCGCCTTGAGGGAGTTGCGGTTCATCCAGACGAACAGGCCCTCTCGCCAGCGCGCCATGCCGGGCAGATCGGTGCTGACCAGGTTCTCGTGGGAGAGGAAGAAAGAGGTCTTGGCCATGGTGACCTTCAGATCCTCCTGGGCGCAGGCTTGGAAGATCTCCTCCATGGAGGGCACCTCCTTGTAGCCAAAGTGGGCGACCACCTGCCAGAACCCCTCGCCAAGGTGGGTGAGCTCGATGCGCTCCTTGAAGGAGAGCCAGGGCTCGTCCTTGATCTGAACGGTCAGGAAAATGACCCGTTCGTGCAGGATCTTGTTGTGTTTGAGGTTGTGCAGCATGGCGTGTGGCACCACCTGCACCGATTTGGAGAGAAACACGGCGGTGCCGGGGACCTGCAGCGGCGGGTGTGCCTGCATGTTGTCGACAAACCCCTTCAGCGCCAGTGACTTGTGCTCCAGCTTGTCGAGCACCAGCTCCCGTCCGCGCTTCCAGGTGGTCATCACTATGATGGCCAGCAGCGCAAACAGGATGGGGAGCCAGCCACCGGCCAGAAACTTGGTGGTATTGGCGGCAAAGAAGGTGACATCGACCAGCAGCAGTGGCGCGCACACCAACGCAATCAGCCAGCGCGACCACTTCCAGCGGCGGGCGGCCACCACCATCAGCAGCAAAGTGGTGAGCGCCATGGTGCCGGTCACTGCGATGCCGTAGGCGGCGGCCAGGTTGCTTGAACTCTGGAACCAGAGGATGACGATGACGATGCCCCCCAGCAGCAGCCAGTTCACCAGCGGCAGGTAGATCTGGCCTATCTCGTGCTCCGAGGTGTGACGGATCTCCTGGCGCGGCAGGTAGCCGAGCAAAATGGCCTGGCGCACCACCGAGTAGGTGCCCGAGATCACCGCCTGGGAGGCGATGACGGTGGCCAGGGTGGCGAGGATCAGCAGTGGAAAGGCCAGCCAGGAGGGGGCAAGCAGGTAGAAGGGATTTTCGATGGCGGCAGGATTGCGCAGCAGCAGGGCTCCCTGGCCAAAGTAGTTGAGCAGCAGGGCGGGCATCACCAGAGAACCCCAGGCCAGCTGGATGGCGCCACGGCCAAAGTGGCCCATGTCGGCGTAGAGCGCCTCCGTCCCGGTGACGCAAAGCACGACGGCCCCCAGGGTGATGAAGGCGACACCCGGTCGGCTGACCATGAAATCGAGGGCGTAGAGCGGGTTGACCGCCTGCAGGATGGCGGGGTTTTGCGCGATCTCATAAGCCCCGAGCGCCGCCAGCACCCCGAACCAGATCAGCATGATGGGGCCGAACAGGCGACCGATGCCAGCGGTGCCGTAATGCTGGGCCCCGAACAGGATCACCAGCACGGTGAGGGTGATGGGCAGCACAAACGGCGCCAGCTCCGGGGTGATCACCTGCAACCCTTCGACCGCCGAGAGCACCGAGATGGCGGGGGTGATCACCGCATCCCCGATGAACAGCCCCACGCCGACCAGACCGAGCAGCATGAGCAGGGCGCGCGGCTTGGCGGGGAGGCGACGGGAGGCCAGCGAGGCGAGGGTGAGGATCCCCCCTTCTCCCTTGTCGTCGGCCCGGAGCACCAGCAGCACATATTTGAATGAGACCACGATCATGATGGTCCAGAAGAAGAGGGAGACGATGGAGAGGATCCCCTCCGGGGTGGGCTGCAGACCCAGGTGTCCGGCGAAGCTCTCCTTGAGGGCATAGAGCGGGCTGGTACCGAGATCGCCATAGACGACCCCCAGTGCCGCCAAGGTAATGGCCATGCGCCCTTGCTGGTGTCCGTGGCTCATCATGAAATTCCATTTCAATTCAGACTGTTAATCATGATACGCAGGCACAGGCACAAAGGAAACCCGCACCACGAAAAGGCCTTTTAGTTTGGCGTGCCGGTTTGGGTGAAACAGCCCGGATGTTGCCCCGCTGGATTTAGTGTTTGAGGGGGACGGCCAGGCGCGCATGAGCTTGTTGTCGAGTGCGCTCGACCTGGGCCAAACAGTCTGCAACGGGGAAGAGGAAGCGGGGCTGTGTGAAAAAATGAAACGGGAACTTTTTTGCATAAAACCGCAATGAGACAACTCTTTTGTCCGCAAAAGGCTGTTTTGCGACTGAAAATGTTGGTTTTTTAGCGGCTTGGCGGCTGAAAAGGCCAAAACGCCATAAAAAATTCAAAAAACTTCTTTACCAGTGACCAATGCGTGAGTAAACTTCGTCGGCAATATTTTACACCCCCACTTCCTCAACGGTGAGATATTGCCATGCTCAGGATTGCCAAAGAAGCGTTAACCTTCGACGATGTACTGTTGGTTCCCGCCCACTCCGAAGTTCTTCCCAATACTGCCGATCTGCGTACCAAGCTGACCTCTGCCATCAGCCTGAACATCCCCATGATCTCCGCTGCCATGGACACAGTGACCGAAGCCCGACTGGCTATCGCACTGGCCCAGGAAGGCGGTATCGGCTTTATCCACAAGAACATGTCCATCGAGCAGCAGGCTGCCGAAGTGCGCAAGGTCAAGAAGTACGAGAGCGGCGTGGTCACTGACCCCGTCACCGTACGCCCCGACATGACCATCGCCCAGATCAAAGAGCTGAGCCACAAGAACGGTTTCGCCGGTTATCCGGTGGTGACCGAGGGCAATCAGCTGGTGGGCATCATCACCGGTCGTGATGTGCGCTTCGTGATCGATCTCTCCCAGACTGTCGAACAGATCATGACCCAGAAGGATCGTCTGGTCACCGTGCGTGAAGGCGCCCCCCGCGAAGAGGTGGTTGGCCTGATGCAGAAGCACCGTATCGAGAAGGTGCTGGTGGTCAACGCCGACTTCAAACTCAAGGGCATGATCACCGTCAAAGACTTCCAGAAAGCCGAGCGCAAGCCGAACGCCTGTAAAGACGACAAGGGTCGTCTGCGGGTGGGTGCTGCCGTCGGTGCCGGTGCAGGCAACGAAGAGCGCGTCGCCGCCCTGGTGGAAGCCGGTGTGGACGTGCTGCTGATCGACTCCTCCCACGGCCACTCCCAGGGCGTGCTGGATCGCATCAAGGCGACCCGCGAAGCCTACCCGGATCTGCAGATCATCGGCGGCAACGTCGCTACCGCCGCCGGTGCCAAGGCGCTGGCCGCTGCCGGCGTCAACGCCGTCAAGGTCGGTATCGGCCCGGGCTCCATCTGTACTACCCGTATCGTGACCGGCGTGGGCGTGCCCCAGATCACCGCCATCTCCGACGCCGTCGACGCGCTGGAAGGCACCGGCATCCCGGTGATTGCCGATGGCGGCATCCGCTTCTCCGGTGACGTGGCCAAGGCCATCGCCGCTGGCGCCAGCTGCGTCATGGTCGGCTCCATGTTCGCCGGTACTGAAGAGGCGCCGGGCGAGATCGAGCTCTACCAGGGTCGCTCCTTCAAATCCTACCGTGGCATGGGTTCTCTGGGCGCCATGTCCAAGGGCTCCAGCGACCGCTACTTCCAGACCGACAACGCCGCCGACAAGCTGGTGCCGGAAGGGATCGAAGGCCGCGTGCCGTACAAGGGCCGCCTCAAAGAGATCATCCACCAGCAGATGGGCGGCCTGCGCTCCTCCATGGGGTTGACCGGCAGCGCCACCATCGACGACATGCGCACCAAGGCCGAATTCGTGCGCATCTCGGGCGCCGGGATGAAAGAGTCCCACGTTCACGACGTGACCATTACCAAAGAAGCCCCCAACTATCGGATGGGCTGATAAAACGGGGCTGCGGCCCCGTTTCTCCACCGCTTTTTTATCCCGTGCTTTTTGTGACAACAGCAGCCTGATGCAGGAATAAAATGACTAAAGACATTCACCAGCACCGTATCCTTATCCTCGACTTCGGTTCCCAGTACACCCAGCTGATCGCTCGCCGCGTGCGCGAAATCGGCGTCTACTGCGAACTGTGGGCCTGGGATGTGACCGAAGAGCAGATCCGCGAATTCAATCCGAGCGGCATCATCCTCTCCGGCGGCCCCGAGTCCGTCACCGAAGCGGGCAGCCCGCGCGCCCCCGAGTACGTGTTCAACGCCGGCGTGCCGGTGTTCGGCATCTGCTACGGCATGCAGACCATGGCCGAGCAGCTGGGTGGCAAGGTGCAATCCTCCACCGAGCGTGAGTTCGGTTACGCCAAGGTGGAAGTGCTGGGCAACTCCGGCAAGACCAGCGCCCTCTTGCGCAACATCGAAGATGCCATCGCCGACAACGGCAATGCGCTGCTGGATGTGTGGATGAGCCACGGCGACAAGGTCACCACCATCCCGGCCGACTTCACCACCATCGCCCAGACCGCCACTTGCCCGCACGCTGCCATGGCCAACGAAGCCAAGCGTTTCTATGGCGTGCAGTTCCACCCGGAAGTGACCCACACCCGTCAGGGTGCCCGCATGCTGGAGCACTTCGTCAAAGACATCTGTGGCTGCGAATGCCTGTGGACCCCGGCCACCATCATCGACGACGCCGTTGCCCGCATTCGCGAGCAGGTGGGTGACGACGAGGTGATCCTGGGCCTCTCCGGTGGTGTGGACTCCTCCGTGGTCGCCATGCTGGTGCACCGCGCCATCGGCGATCGCCTCACCTGCGTCTTCGTCGACAACGGTCTGCTGCGCCTGAATGAAGGTCAGCAGGTGATGGAGATGTTTGGTGATCACTTTGGTCTGAACATCGTCAAGGTCGATGCCGAAGAGCGCTTCCTCTCCGCCCTGGCGGGTGAAGATGAGCCGGAAGCCAAGCGCAAGATCATCGGTCGCGTCTTCGTCGAAGTGTTCGACGACGAAGCCAAGAAGTTGAAAAACGCCCGCTGGCTGGCGCAAGGCACCATCTATCCGGACGTTATCGAATCCGCTGCCAGTAAGACCGGCAAAGCCCACGTCATCAAGTCTCACCACAACGTCGGCGGCCTGCCGGAAGAGATGAAGATGGGTCTGGTGGAGCCGCTGCGCGAGCTGTTCAAGGACGAAGTGCGCCGCGTTGGTCTGGAGCTGGGTCTGCCCTACGACATGCTCTACCGTCACCCGTTCCCGGGTCCGGGTCTGGGCGTGCGGGTGCTTGGCGAAGTGAAGAAAGAGTACTGCGATCTGCTGCGCAAGGCCGATGCGGTCTTTATCGAAGAGCTGCGCAAGGCCGACCTCTACAACCAGGTCAGCCAGGCGTTCGCCGTGTTCCTGCCGGTGCGCTCCGTTGGCGTCATGGGCGATGGTCGCAAATATGACTGGGTCATTGCGCTGCGCGCCGTCGAAACCATCGACTTTATGACCGCCCACTGGGCCCATCTGCCGTACGACTTCCTCGGTCACGTGTCGAACCGCATCATCAACGAGATCAACGGCATCTCCCGCGTGGTGTACGACGTCTCCGGCAAGCCGCCCGCAACCATCGAATGGGAATGATCACCCGTTAGGTATTAGCTGGTACTAACTGGCACAAAAAGACACTTAAGCCCATGTTTACATGGGCTTTTTTGTTTTTGTATTTGGCATGGTCTGGCAACGGATGGCAGCAGGAAGCACCACTTGAGTATGGTATTCAAGGTGGTATTATCGAGGCATGATGCCATGAGTGATAGCCGATACCATGCTGCTTGATCCTGTATGTTCATGGTATTTATTTTATTTAACTAACTGTTTTTATTGGTCTTATTGTCTAATTTTGGGGTGATCTTTCAGCATGGTATCGGATACGAGGAAGGATAAGACTTTTGCTGACTGATACCAAGCTACGCAACCTCAAGCCGAGGGACAAACTTTACAAGGTGAATGACCGGGATGGCCTTTATGTAGCTGTTACCCCCGCCGGTTCGGTCTCGTTCCGTTACAACTACTCGATCAATGGCAGGCAAGAGACGATCACCTTTGGCCGCTACGGTGTCGGTGGTATCAGTTTGGCTGAAGCCCGCGAGCGACTGAATGAAGCCAAGCGGATGGTGGCCGACGGTAAGTCTCCAGCTAAGGAGAAGGCCCGTAAAAAGGCTCGGGTAAAAGATGCTGAAACATTTGGTGCTTGGGCGGAAAAGTGGCTGCGAGGTTACCAGATGGCGGACTCCACCCGTGATATGCGTCGCTCTGTCTATGCTCGGGAACTGGAAACGAAATTTGGCAACCAGAAGCTGACCGAGATCACCCATGAAGATTTGCGCATGCTGACGGATGCCATCGTGGAGCGAGGTGCTCCAGCAACGGCTGTTCATACCCGTGACATAGTGCTGCAGATTTATCGTTGGGCCATCGAGCGAGGGCAGAAGGTTGAAAACCCAGCTGACCTTGTGAGGCCAACGAGCATCGCCAGATTTGAGCCGCGAGATCGAACTTTGTCGCCTGCAGAAATCCGGCTTATGTATGTATATATGGGGAGAATTGGTACATCGCCCTCTATCCGTGCGGCGGTAAAGTTGCTGCTTTTGACTATGGTGCGCAAAAGTGAGCTGACTAATGCGACCTGGAACGAGATCAATTTCAGCGAGGCTCTTTGGGCCATCCCAAAAGAACGGATGAAGCGGCGGACACCCCACTTGGTGTTTCTATCCAGACAAGCCCTAGACATCCTGATCGCATTGAAGACCTTCTCTGGTGGCTCTGACTATATACTGCCATCCCGTTACGACTCAGATTTGCCCATGAGCAGTGCCACCCTGAATCGGGTGATGACCATGACCTACACACTGGCACAGAAAGAAGGCAAGCCGCTCGCCAAGTTTGGGCCCCACGACTTGAGACGCACGGCCAGCACTCTGCTACATGAAGCTGGCTACAACACTGACTGGATTGAGAAATGCCTTGCTCATGAGCAGAAGGGCGTGAGAGCGGTATATAACAAAGCGGAGTATCGTGATCAGCGTACATCTATGTTGCAGGACTGGGCTGATATGATTGATGAGTGGGTTATTTAGGGGCTCGCTAACTTTTAAAGGCATCTCTTACAAAAAGGTAATCAGGGATGAAAATAGAGAAGATAAAACTACAAAATTTCCGTTGTTTCGGGCATGAGGTGGTCGAGCTAAATTTCGAGGAAGAACTGACGATACTTGTCGGCGGAAACGGTTCCGGAAAGACGGCAGTGCTGCAAGCTGTGTCCCGGTTGTTTGGTACATCACCAACGCAGCGGTCGGTACAGCGTCGGGATTTTCACATACCTATTGACCGGCAGGAACTGCAGTCTGGCGACAGTCTGTTTGTCGAAGCGGTACTTGCCTTCCCTGAACTGGAAGAGCAAGACACTGCTCCTCTTGATGCTGTTCCGGAGTTCTTCAATCAGATGGCTGCTTCCGGTGAGGGAGAGCCCCTTAAGGCCCGGGTACGACTACAAGCAACATGGACGGATGACGGTACGCCGGAAGGGGCAATTGAAGAGGAAATACGCTGGATAAGAGCCCTGGATGATAATTTTGAATGGGATGATTGCTCCAGGGTTCAGGCTGTAGAGCGCTCTTCGATCCAGTTTATTTACTTACCGGCAAATCGTGATGCGACGACTCAGGTGACCGCTCTTCTAAAAGGGCGGTTATGGCAGGCTGCCAAATGGTCGACGGCATTTAGGGATGCAAGCTCTGATAGTGCCGGTCAGATCCAGAGCAGTTTCGAGGAAGAGGAGCCGTCGAAGTTTCTGCTGCAGCGTCTTTCGAAGCGTTGGCAACAGGTCTATGAAGCTGATACAGACAGTAAGCCACGCTTAAGGCTCATCGAAAACCGTTTTGAGGAGCTTGTTCGTAAAGCCGAATTTACCTTTACGCCTGATGAAGAAGGTCAGGAGCGCCGTTTGTCCGAGCTGAGTGACGGTCAGCGTTCTCTGTTTCATATAGCCCTTACAGCGGCAACGCTAGAAAGCGAGCGTGAAGCTTTTTCTTTGCCTGCTGATGACAGCTCATTTGAACAGGATAAGTTACGCCGTATTCACCTGACGATTCTTGCCATCGAAGAGCCAGAAAACAACCTGTCACCGTTCTTTTTGTCTCGCATCATCAAACAGGCGAGAGAGATCGGTGCACTGCCTTCTGCGCAGGTTCTGCTATCCAGCCATTCCCCGGCTATCCTGAGCCGGATAGAGCCGGAGGAAGTGAGATATTTTCGTATGGACCGGAGCGCCCGGTGCTCATCGATCCGAGAACTGACCTTGCCTGAAGATGATGTTGAGGCCAGCGTGTATGTCAGGCTGGCCGTAAAGGCATACCCCGAACTTTATTTCGCGCGATTTGTAATCCTGGGTGAAGGGGATTCAGAGCGCGTCGTCATTCCGAAAATAGCGGAAGATATGGGGGTGCCACTTGACCCGTCATTTGTTCCTGTCGTCCCACTAGGAGGACGGTTCGTAGCACATTTCTGGCGGCTACTTAGTGATCTTGAGATTCCATATGCCACACTGCTCGATCTAGATTTGGGGCGTAGACATGGTGGGGCGAACACCATGAGGACCTGCCTTCAGAATCTGGCCCATATCGGGAATAATTTTGGGGAGCTCAATCGTGATAATGCTGCTCAGGTTACCGACCAACAGCTTTATGATGAAGGCCAGCAAGGTCCATGGCTTCAAGCTTTCAGGGGGGAAGGTGTTTTCTTTTCCTATCCTATTGATCTCGATTTTGCCATGTTGCTTGCGTTTCCAGACGCTTATCAGGTTGCCAATCCAGGTGGCCGTGGGCCTCAGAGTGATGCTAACGCTATTCAAGCCAAAAAGGTCAGCACACTTAAAACAGGTGGTACCCCAGCCTTGTATACCGAGCTCTATGATGATGCTTTTAAATGGTATCCGTATTTGTTCTTGAGCCGCAGTAAGCCAGAGACCCATCTGGCTGCGTTTTCCCGTATCCCTGATGGCGATGTTTCTGCGTCAGCTCCTGTTGAGCTTAGGGCCCTTATTGAGTACGTAATGCATAAACTAAATCTGCCAGGAGTCGGGGAATGATCCGCGTAAGAAGAGACGACTGGGTACCTCAGGGGGTCGGTGGTCTGGAAGGCAGAGCATGGGAGGCTTTACGTGAAACCGATAGTAGCATCCTCGTGACCGCTGGTGCCGGTGCGGGAAAAACTGAGTTTCTGGCACAGAAGGCGACCTATCTTCTGCAGACAAGCATTTGTCCGGCCCCCAAACGTATTCTGGCCATCAGCTTTAAAAAAGATGCCGCCCGAAACCTCGCTGAAAGGGTTGCAAAGCGTTGCCCAAGAGATCAGGCGCGGCGCTTTGATTCAATGACTTTTGATGCCTTCACCAAGGGACTTCTGGACCGGTTCCGTCCTGCTTTACCTGAGCCGTTCAATTCGCCTGGCACGTATCAGATCGTTACGCCATTTCGTCGGGATTATGAGGATTTTCTTGAACGTCACGGTTATCACGGTGTGAGTGTTCAACAGCTTGAGGGAAGACTGCTTCTGACAGACCTGCCAATTGACTTGTCAAATGGATCTGAAGTACATCGTGCGTTAGCAGATTACTGGCATGAACAATTCTTCGGAGGCGACGAGATCTCTCTGTCCTTCCCGATGATAAACAGGCTTGTAAAACTGCTGCTGCAGGAAAATGCATATATCCGTCGGGCCTTACAGGCAACGTATCCCATTGTCTTTCTTGATGAATATCAGGATACCACCTATGCCCAGTACGACTTGTTGCAAACGGCATTCGATGGTAGCGATGCTGTCTTTACGGCAGTCGGCGATGATAAGCAGCGTATCATGGGATGGGCGGGAGCCATGAATGACGCCTTCGACCAGTTTGAGAGCGACTTTGGTGCGAGGCGTATCACATTGCTTTCAAACTGGCGGTCACATGCGGATCTGGTTCTTATTCAGCACGAGATTGCTCGCCGGATAGACGACAATGTGGAAGCTGTGCAGGCACAAGGGACCCGTGAAATTGAAGGTGAGGTTTCTGCTATCTGGCAATTTCGGAACGCAGATGACGAGAACAATTATCTGGCTGAATGGGTGAGACATGAGGTTCAGTCAGGGCGTGTTGCGCCACATGATGTAGCAATTCTGATCAGAATGCGGGCAGATCAGGTGGAGGGTGAGATAGCCCCTGCTTTTGCGGCACGAGGTCTCAGGATCAGAAATGCGGCCCGGTCAGTCGGTGAAATTCAAATACAGGATCTACTCGGGGAAGAGCTGACCAGCATATTAGTCCCTTTGCTCCGCCTGGGAGCGACGAACCGAAGCCCGGAAAACTGGGAGCAGGCCCAGCAGAACTATCTGTTTCTGGAGGCTGCTGATCCGGATAACGATCTCACGCAGGAACGGTTACTGGTTAAGCTTGAAGCATTCGTCCGTCAATTAAGGGAAAGGTTGGCGCGTCGCCAGCCTGATCCGGATGCAGCGGGAGAGATTGCAGAGATGCTTCTTGAATTTGTCGGAACCCCTGCGCTTCGGCAATCTTTTCCCGCTTATCAGCGGGAAAGGGACTTTGAGAGGGTATGGAGTGGATTTGTCACACTCCTGAAAGAGTGCGCAGAACATAGCAGCAGCTGGATGGAGGCACTGGATGAGTTTGAAGGTATTGGCCAGGTGGCTCTGATGACCGTCCATAAAAGCAAAGGTCTTGAGTTCCACACGATGATATTTTATGGGCTCGACAATCAGACCTGGTGGAGCCTTACGCCACAACGGGGTGAAGAGCTAAATACTTTTTTTGTTGCCTTTACCAGAGCAAAGCAACGTGCGTTTTTCTCCCAGTGCGTTGACCGAGGGCATGCTATTGGCTGGATACAGCAATTATTGGCCCCGGCGGGGGTCGATACTATAGATGGTGCGACCATATTGGGTAAAAACTGAATATGGCCTAGGTAATTTATCCCTGTCCATTTAATTAAAATTTAATGTCTCTTTAGAGTCGATGCTTTCTACCAATTTGGATAGAGAGCATCTGCTCAAGGCTGAGCGGGTATATTTTAGCAGCTAAAAATTTTATCAGTCTTAGATGCACTCATAATTGGAACTCCTTGCGAACTGACGCCAATGCTTTAGATACAGCTTGTCGTGTTATTGGCTGTTTCTTGGCACTTAGTATCCGTTGACCAATCTCTGTTTGATTGAACCCCAATTGTCTGAGTACTAACATCTTTTTCTTGGTATCTGATAGCTTTGAATCCACCATCCTACGAGCTAGGTGGCGCAATTTTGCTTCGTCTGCTGGCTGCAATGTTAATCTCAGAATTAATTGGAGAAAATATTTATCTATCAGTTCATCACCCGATAGTGCGTTTGGTCTGGAGCGGTTGGCGCACTGATGAGTCAGCCTGGTAAGTTCGATATTAAATTGTGTTAGGGAGCGTTTTGCTCTTCTATATAAAGGGTTCCACTCGCCAGTTACCAGCTTGGGTCGGTGCTCTCTGCAATACTGGTGACTGAGCTCTAATTTCTTGTGATCTTCGAGTTCGGAATTATTTATTCGGTCCTCCTCAACCGTTGCCATAAAGGTGGCAAACTCAGTCATATTCCCGCAGAATTCGCAAAATCCATGTTTTCGTTGCTTATTAAGGTTGACACCTTTTTGGGAGGTAGACCTTTTGGGGGATTTGCATGCGCAGCACCAGACTAATCCAATCAAAGATTCAAGCGTAGCGACAAAGCATATGTCTCTCGTCGTTTGCTGGTCTTCAGTTTTGATGAACTGTCGCAATAACTGACGTTGCATACGGACCATGGCCTCTAGCCCCACCAGTCTTACAATTTCACTGAAAGGTACACCGACCGCCGCACCAGGAAGATACCCTGTGTAGTTTGCTGGAAGAGTCTTTATGTAGCTATTTACAGCATGGTCGAGGACTTCCTTTATCAAGCGAAGGATCGGGTAGCGGCGTGATGACACTGAGTATGGTAGCCAGAGTTCTTCAAACTGCTGGATGGCAGCCGAAATGTGATGATCACAGTTTTCCCAGATGACTATCTTTGGTGCTTTTTTCATGTCAACCATTTTAGCCAATTAATACGCTTACTCAAGTTGTATTGCTTGGCACTATCAAGCCTTCACTAGTTGCTGGAGGCAAACACATGCAAACAATGGCATTCAAGACCCTGATTAATAGAAAAGCACTTTTGGACATGATCCCACTTTCTGCGCGAACAATTTACAACATGGAATTGCGGGGAGAATTTCCGCGTCGTATTGCGCTGACAAGCAGAAATGTTGCTTGGGAGCTATCGGAAGTCGAAAAATGGATTGAAGAGCGCAAGTCTTCAGGATTCCATGCTTCACGCCCCGGCCAGACTATTGGAGGTTAATAGCATGGCCCTCGATCTCATGGCCGCTTTTACTGAGTTGCCGCCGCCTATTGATTACGTCCTACCGAATATGGTTGCGGGAACTGTAGGCGCAATTGTTTCACCTGGTGGGGCGGGTAAGTCAATGTTGGCATTACAGCTTGCGACACAGATTGCAGGAGGTCCAGACCTACTGAACATTGGTGAATTCCTCACAGGGACTGTGGCTTACCTGCCAGCTGAAGACCCGATCGCCACGATCCATCATCGGTTGCATGTATTGGGTACACATCTCACTCTGACAGAGCAACAGGCGGTAGCTGATGGATTACTGATTGAGCCGCTGATTGGTCGGTGTCCTGACATTATGTCTTCGGCGTGGTTCGACGGACTTATACAGGTTGCAGAGGGTCGACGCCTGCTGATTCTGGATACTCTGCGGCGCTTCCATATCGAGGAGGAGAACGCCAGTGGGCCAATGTCGCAGGTGATTGGCAGGATGGAGGCCATCGCTGTCGAAACTGGGTGCGCTATCGTATTTCTCCATCACTCCAGCAAGGGGGCGACCATGATGGGGGCTGGTGATCAACAGCAGGCCAGCCGTGGTTCATCTGTATTGGTCGATAACATCCGTTGGCAATCCTACCTTTCGGGGATGACGCCAAAGGAAGCCGAAGAGTTGGGGGTCAACGACGGTCAGCGAGGTTACTTCGTCCGCTTTGGCGTCAGCAAAGCCAACTATGGCGCACCTTTTCCCGAACGTTGGCTGCGCCGACATGAGGGGGGCGTGCTCAAGCCGGCTGTGTTGGAGAGGCAAAAGAGACAGCAGTTCGTGAAGCCTAAAGCAGTGGTAAGGGGTGATGATGACAACTGGTAATAAGGTCGCTCCGACAAGCACGGTGTTACAGGCTCGAGTGATGATTTATCAGCCAAGCCAGCGGCCTGTCGAGCGTAAGGGACTGTGGATGGAGACCCGCTTTGGCCGCTGCAGAGTGACAGGAAGGCTTGGGCAGCGCCATGCTGACCTTGTAGAGTCTATGCTCTTCGTCGCTGAGCGAAAGCGAGATGTGTCAGATGGTGGAGTGGAGCTTCTGGTAGACCCTGCGCAGCTTCGTCGTATTTTATCCGATCATCAATACAGCCTTACCCAAATTGAGAAGTTATTGGTTGAACTGAGATCGGCAACTATCGCTATAGAGACACAGCAGTTTGATTTTCCAATTGTCGGTGGCCTGATTGATCATGTAATACCCTCGTCGATGACTCGTCGAGATCCTCTGACAGGTGGAGAGCGTAATCTGTGGCGTGTCCGATTGGGCGCGGTCTTAGTCATGTTGATGGAGCACGACTTATCCCTTCACTACCAGCCAGCGCCTATCGCGAGGTTCAAGTATGGGATCAGTCAAGCGGTAGCTCGGCATGTGTTGACACATAAGCATGATCCAGCAGGAGGCTGGCACATAGATACCCTGATCCGTGCAGTATGCGGTGGTGATGCTCCTAGTCAAACTATACGCGACGGACGTAGGCGATTGAAACGTGATGCCGCTGGCTTTGCCAAGCTGGGAATAGAAATCACTGATGAAAATAGGGTGAGGCGTGGTACAGGCGCCCGATAGCGTGGAGGCCTAAGGTGTGGTACAGGCGCCCGAATGTGTGGTACAGCCGCCCGAAGGTGTGGCACAGGCGCCCGAAAGCGTGGTACACCCGCCCGATTTTTTACTGTTTTGGCAGGATATTCAGGATATCTCAGGATCTCCAGGCGGTGTAACCATCCGCTTTATGCGGACGGTTATTCCTTGTCGGACTGCACAATCGGCCAGAGGCCGATAATTGAACGCCAGGAAGGGAGCTAGCCCTATAAGCTGACTGAGGGGGGGGAGCGTAGGAAAGTGCACGGAAATTATGTGTAAAGTTATTGGGTTTAGCTAAGTAAGATATGTGTTATTTAAGGTTAAACTACTGTTTTGTATGTGTTTCTATCTGCTTTTAGCTCTTTTCCTGGTGTAAATACATTACTTAACCCTATGCATGGCGATATCAGCCCTTTCCTATTGAGTATCCCTGAGAGATACAAGACTGATCTGAGGGCAGGATGTGTGAAGTTAGCTAACCGGCAAGCCGGTTAACTCTCTTCACTGTCCCTTATTCGCACCTATGGTGCTCAACGTACATCCTGCCCTGCGGGGCTTGTCAGTTACGCGGGTGATCACCAGTCCTGTTTAGTCGGGCAATCGTTCCGTCTACGTGCCAATTCTGTCCGCATCTTGGCTGATGACTCGGCCATATCCCGCCGAAGCTCTGCGAGTTCGTAGGCTGTCAGCTTCCGAGCACCTTCGCTTATGGCGTTATCTACGAGTCGCGGCACTTGATTGACGCTATGGGCATATATTGTGGATTCCTTCCTAACCATGCTTAACCCCCTGTCCATTCCTAAATTCTCACGTTTATCGTCCATCAGATGGTCATTTGTAGAGTAAAACAGTCAAATTTTCGATATCTTTCCAAAATACTTCCCAATTGTTAATATCTTCGTGGTTTTTTGGAAATAATGTAAAGAAACATTTGTTGCATATGTTTGTCTGCCAAGGAAGTGAACGACGATTGACTGCCACTCAATCTTATAAGGAGAAAAAATGTCAGCAGAAAACGAAAATACTGCAAGACTTGCCGAAATTGCAGCTACTGACCTGTTTAGCGAGTTTTTTTGGGAGAAAAGTGGGCCAGGTAACCACGACTGGCCCTGCGAGGCACAAGATCTACATGATGTAAAAACGCATCCGTGTGATGTCGTTTACTACTATGATGAGCCTTACTCACCAGTTAGAACTTATGTTCATTGTGATCTAAAGAGCTACGCAAAGGGCACTATTCGGCCTGCTTCAGTGAAGGCTGCGATCGAGAGTCTTGCTAAACAAGTTGCGTGTGCTGAAAAAAGTGATAGTTGGCGAGACTTGCATGGGCATGATCATGTAACAGCTTCAATCTGTGGTCTATTATTCGTATACAACCATGATGGGGAGTATGAAGCAGACTTTCAGAAGAATCTAATTGGCATTAACCCAGAGTCCCTTCATCTTCCCCGTGGTGCAAAATTATTTGTGTTGGGGCCGAAAGAAATATTTTGGTTGGACAATATTCGAGACGAGATCCAGCGAATGCGTGGAAAGCGTCCAGCGGAACTTCCTTCACATGAGTTCTGCTCATTTTACCATCCACAGCTTATTCGAAGGGCTAATCTTCAGGCTAGAACAGCTAATGCGGCGACCCTTGAAATGTTGACTTCGCCAATCATTATTTTAGAGTATCGAGACCCGAAGGGGAGTGCCAAGCGTGGGGTTGTTGTTTTCTATTCCAGAAAGTGTGAGATGGCAGATGAATTTATGTATCTTATTGATACATTACGAAAGTACGAGCTATTGGATGATAATACATCGGTTGTAATTAAAACTCTTGGGGCATCACTAATTTCCTCACCGACATTCCAGCGTGCGCAGCAACAATATATTGAGGGGATAAATATCAATGCTGCAAAGACAGATCTTGCTGGTTATGTAAATGCGATTAGATATGAACCGATGAATAAGATTAAAAGCACATACTCTGCAATAGACGTGGGGACATGGTCATGACTGATTTTTTAGATCACCTCAGCGCAAATGACAATGACATATATGACTTATTGATTTCAGGAAAACAAAGGCTCACTGCTTCGGTTCTTCGTGAGTTAGCACGAGATAGAGGTATTTTTTATTCACCTGAAGATAGCCGTGAGGAATTAGCGGATAAATTATCACTTCTTCCACATGATTTCCATGATATTGCCAGTATTGTGCAAAAGCGCGAGCCACCTCATCGGCGTGAAAAAACTACTTTCATTCGACTTAATTCACAACTATCAGTTGATGAGATGAAAGATGCAGTCGCAGTCTATGCAGAAAACACAGGGGTTGGTGAAAGTGTTACTCATCGACCAAGAGGTGGTACGGGCTATTCGATCAATATCGTCTACGAAGAATTCAATCATACGCGAACTCGTCTGTTACAACGTGAGCGTCATGAAGCAGGAATTGAGTTCCTAGTAGAGAATGGGCAGACAGTCATCAGGCTACCAGCAACCGATAAAGCTAAGCGTGTTGTGGCTGCTATCAAAGAAACTGTAGAACAGAAGCGAAAGCAAGTGATCTCAGAAGAAACTATAGAGCTTACTGGATTAACTACCCCCGCATTACGCTCAAAGTTTTTTACTCGGCTAATTTCAACTCTTCCTAGCTATAAATTAAAAAATGTGATGAATCTGAAGGTTTCATCTCTGCACAACCAAAATGATGATAGCCTCGATCTTGAAGATGATTCTGAAGATCATGCAGCAAAAGAGATGTTTGCTGCGGTAGTACATAGTATGGCTCTGTCTGGTCAGAATCTAGTTCAGTCTCGTGAGTATAAAGATCTAACCTCTCGTGGTTTTTTTATTACAGCCATAACATGGCGTTCTGAACATGAACGAGACCCAAATGATATAATCCAGTTTGATGCTGGCTTTGAGGATAGAAGCACTGGTACAGGATTTAAATATCAGGTCCAAGGTGTTTTTCGTGCTCATAAAGGGACACATCGAAAAACTATTTCTCATGTGGAAGATAATGAAAAAACCAAGTTGTTTTCGCTTCTGGAAAATACTGCTAGGAATGTGTTATCTAATTTAATGCTAGAAGCAAGTGATGAATCGCTTGAAGAGTCTAAGGAGTGACCATGAAAAGATTTCGTTGGTTTCGTGCTGAATGGCCTTCATCAATTAGAGTTCTTGCCAAGCGAATTGGCATGCAAACATTTAATGAGGGTGCGGGGCATGGTTTCTTTATCGATCGGGTACGAGATGATTACTTAGAAGCACGTTACATAGAAAGAATTGAATATACAGATGTTGTGATTGACCCTTTCGGGAATGAGCTAAAATTTGACCGTGTTGAATTTCGCCATACTCTTTTTAGAGCCTCGTCATCTGCACCAGGTTTAGAGTTGATTGACCCACCTAGAAGCGTTCAGGCATTAATGAATCGTCTTTCAGAGGCAGTTGATTTTGAGGTGGCAATTACTCCTATTGATGTTGATGTACTGAAATGGGCAATGTTATTTCAAGAGTCTAGAGGCGTCTCTGCGGACATTGATTCGTTACAAATTGGGGCCTTGGAGATCGAAAAGGGTATTGTAGCCAAGGTGTTGATAAAGGGTGATAGGGATGTACGTGCAGCATGTGATGTACTGACCCATGATCGGAAATTCGCGATAGAAAAGGTTCAGCTTCGACTATCGAGCCCCTATCGAAAAGCAACGGTCATTCTCTCCGGTGCAGGTAGTGTCACGCTTGGTTCAGATGCTTTGGCGGATGAGCTCTTGGATCCGCTGCGTGTAACTGTGACTCATTCTATGAAACAGGCTGGCCATGAGTAATAGAAGGATAGATTTTAAAAGTAGATTTTCATTATGGTATTTTCCATGGTTTAGATGGTGCGGATATCTATAATATATTGAAAAAATTGATTTTTTTGTTGTTATTTACAATAGAATGGGAGTAAGCGGCTAACGCCCTTTCACCCTTTAAGCATAAAAATGTAAAAAAGACGCCCTTGCGGCGTCTTTTCTTTTTCCAATCGTTTACGCCTCATTTTTCCCCTCGCTAGCTGCTCTCTCACCTCCCTGCCTCTGTCATATCTGACAGGGGGTGTTTTATGGATCTCGCACTAGGCTCAGCCATGCCAATTGAGACCGGCGCTGTGAGGTGGCGGTCGTGGCAGCAGGGGAGGGTGGCGACAGCAACGCCTTCATGTGCGCTGTCGACACCGGACATACCAAATCTGGTGTGGCCCCCGGTGGAGTCCGGACACCACTTGAATAAACGGGGCGGAACCCGAACAGCCAAACGAGTAGGGACAAGAGATCACGGAGGGTTTGTTATGTCAGAACAAGCAGTGTTGTTGGGCGGATGGACTGCCTACCACAAGCTGAGCGCCAAAGATCAGGCCGTATTCAACCAGGCACTGGAAGGATTTGTCGGGGTGCAGTACACCCCCTTTGAAGTCTCCACCCAGGTCGTCGCCGGTACCAACTACCGTTTTAAATGCAAAACCACGGTGCCGCTGCCCAACCCGATCCACGGGGAAGCCGTGGTGCAGATCTTCCAGTCGCTGGATGGCTCGGCCCATATCACTTCTATCACCCCGATCTGATTTGGCTACGGGGCAAGGCGGGGAGGGGAAAAGCCCTCAACCGGTTGGCTCCAACGTCCAGCAACAAGAAAGACGCCTTAGGGCGTCTTTTCTTTATCTAGGGAAGGTGCGAACAAGTCCCTGATATGAGATCATGTTTGTCATCTGGAGCCATGGAACAGGGTTCATCATGAG
>NZ_JAPDCM010000016.1:0-107237 GCF_027706125.1 Aeromonas sp. Y318-1 | reverse complement strand
TTGAATGGGTTCATGTGCAGCTCCATCAGCAAAAGGGGATGATAAGTTTATCACCACCGACTATTTGCAACAGTGCCCATCGGCGTAGTAGTGGATGTGGTCGATGACAAAGCCGGTGCGGGTCAGCGTGCGCCGGAGGATCGGCAGAAAATCGACCAGGAACGAAGTAGCGCGTGTGACGACGGCCGGTACGCCGACACGCGCCACGGCCTCGGCCCAGCGCGCGGCCGGCGGTTGGAGCAGGCCGTTGTGCACCGAACCGTGGTAGGTGCCGACCGCCAATGTGAGCCAGCGCTCTAGCTCGCGCAGCGTCAGGGCGGCCTTGTTTTCGGAATCGTAGTCGCCGCGCTGGTCAGGGTTGGAGAAGGTCGTTCCCGGCAGTTCGTCGTGAATCATCTGCATCGCCGTGCCGATGATCCGTTCCACGATGCCGCCATAGTGCGGCTGTCCCAGCGGGCGATAGTCCAGCCGGATGCCATGCTGCTCGCAACCCCGGCGCAGGGCCTCGCTCTTGAACTCGGCCGCGTTGTCTAGGTAGAGCAGCAAGGGCTTGCCGCTCATCTGCCAATCCATTTCCACGTTCAGTCCTTCCAGCCAAGGGCGCTTGTCGCAGGCGACATGCACGAGGCACAGGCCAACCGAAACGGCAGACGGCGCTTCCAGCGTGACGACCATGCCGAGCACGCAGCGGGTGAACACGTCGATGGCGAGGGTCAGGTACGGGCGGCCAATAGGTTGCCGGTCGCGGTCATCGACCACGATCAGGTCGATGACCGTATGGTCTATCTGCACCTGCTCCAGCGGCGCGGTCACGGCAGGAGGCTCGCCGCCCACACCTTGTAGGTCACGAGCGGCATCCTGGCCTTCCCGCCGGCGGATGACCTTGCGCGGGTCAAGGCTAGCGATCCGTAAGGCCACGGTATTGCGCGCCGGCACTCGCAGTTTTTGAGCCTTGCACACCTGAGTGACTTCGCGGTGAAAGGCCGCTAGGCTGCGCTTCTGCTTGGTCAGGAACCGCTTTTGCAGTAGCTCGTGGATGACGCGCTCGACCGGTTCCGGCAAGCGCCCCTTACCTTTACCTCCACCGGACTGGCCGGGCACCAGATCCGTCACGAGGCCGCTGCCTTGCCGGGCACGCCGGATCAGAACGTATACCTGGCGCCGAGACAAGCCCAGCGCCTGAGCCGCCATATCGGCCGCTTCGTGCCCGACCGTCTCCGACTGCGCCAACGGACTGATGATCTCCGCACGACGGCGCGCACGCTCCCAAGCCTCATCAGGCAGAGTGGCCACGCCTTGTTCTGGAATCCGTGGGGTGTCCGTCGCCATGCTCACCTCGCTTTGGTGCACACGAGTATTGAGCATAGTCGAGATTGGTGCAGATCACTTCTGATATTGAACTGTCAGGAGCTGGCTGCACAACAGCCATTACGCCCAATCAACTGGTGCAGTCGTCTTCTGAAAATGACATATTGAACCAATAATTAGGAACCACTTTAAACAGACCGATGGGGGTTTCAATGTTCATACGGGCGTATTTACGTGCATCGACAGTGGAACAGGATGCTGAGCGGGCACGAGAGCTTCTGATAGGTTTTGCTGCTGAGCATGGCCATCAGATTGCCAGTTTCTATGTGGAGAATGAGTCGGGAGCGACGCTGGACAGGCCTGAGCTTATGAGGCTGATCCGCGACGCTGCAGATCGTGACATTGTGCTGGTAGAGCAGATTGATCGTCTGGCCCGTCTCAATCAGACGGATTGGCAAACACTGAAGCAGCTTTTGGCACAGAAACAGCTCTCCATCGTTTCTCCTGAGCTTCCGACTTCCTGGGTGGCATTACAGGGGGACAGCCGCTCCGAGTTCACCAGCGCCATTTTGCAGGCTGTAAATGGCATGCTGTTGGATATGCTCGCAGCCGTCGCTCGTAAAGACTATGAAGATCGCCGTCGCAGGCAGCAGCAGGGTATTGCCAAGGCCAGGGATGAAGGGAAATACCGTGGTAGGCAGAAGGATGAGAAGAAGCGTCAGCACATCGCCAGGCTGTTGGTGACAGGCCACAGTTATTCCGCGATTCAGGAGATGCTTGGTTGCTCAAGGTACCTTATCGCCAGTGTGGCCAAGGAGGCGCGCAGTTAGCTCCAGAAGTAGTAATTTTTGATGACCGGCCCACCCTTGCGTTTTGGGCGTGGGGTTGTCTTGAGGGTTTTCGCTGTCCAGATAAGAGCGATGCTCAGCGCAGTGAACAGCCCGGCGGGCCAGTGCCAGCAGGCGAGTGCGGCAAGAGCCATTAACTGCAACCTGGCCGTGATGGGGCGCCTGGTAGCCCAGGCCAGTATTGGCCAGCACCAGTAAACCGGTGGCAGGCAGATCAGTAGCCATGCAAACAGCGTGTCGCCAAGTGCCATCAAGCCCAGCGCAACCAACGCCATGAGGGCGATATCAGCGATCGGTTTCATGGTGTCTCTCTTTTGCATGCGCCTTGTAGCTATACAGACTCCACACGAAGACAAGCGTGAAGAAGGCCAGCAAGCCTACCATTCCCCAACTGAACGCATCCATCGTGTTACTCCACCAATGAACATGATTTCAGCATGGCACTGAAGGTCTTGGTATTCAATCAACTTATTGAAAATGTTGACTTTGTTCGTTCGTGACAAAGTTGGAGTACTGGAATCCAGTGGCTTATTGACCAGTGGAATCAGCGCCCTTATCCCCGGCCAATCCCTGTCCAATTCCTTTCCACATAACTATCTATCTGGAATCTTGGTGCGGATATTCCAGATAGTGGAATGTCGCTTCAGAACGAGCACCTGGAATATTGATAGGGGCCTTCCCATCTATCTGGAATGTTCGTGCTGTTTTTCGCTCTGGAATGTTGGCCACTCTGTCTGAGGTGAGTGGGAAAACCCGGTGTGCTGGAATTGATGGGGGCAGATTCCTATCTATCTGGAATCTTGGCCTCTGCATTCAGCGAGAGCCAAACCGGCTGACTTGCTATGGGACTAACTCAAGCGATGCCCTTCAACAATCATTCACTACGACCTAGTTACGCCATTACCAGACGTTTCCTTGACCCGAAGGCATGCCATCAAGAGCTGCACCCATGTTGCTTTATGAGTCTGAAATCAATAAAACCCGGCTGAATTTATGAGAGAATCTTGAGCAATATTGTCCCCCGACCGGAAGAGTGCTCATGGCCGAGATCAACAAAGCAACCCTCACCGAAGCCGACATCATCTCGAAATACCTGCTGCCTGCTATCAAGGCTGCGGGGTGGGATGACCTGACTCAGGTTCGCCAAGAGGTGAAGCTGCGGGATGGCAAGGTGGTGGTGCGCGGCCAGATGGCGGCACGCAAGAAGGTCAAATCGGCCGATATCGTGCTCTATCACAAGATGGGCTTGCCACTGGCGGTGATCGAGGCCAAAGCCAACAAGCATGAGATTGGCAAGGGGATGCAGCAGGGGCTCGATTATGCCCGTCTGCTGGATGTGCCGTTCGTATTTGCCAGCAACGGCGATGGTTTTGTATTTCATGACAAGACCAATCCGGCCAAGCTGGAATCCGAGATCGCGCTGGAGGACTTCCCCAGCCCCGGCCAGCTTTGGGACAAACTCTGCACCTGGAAGGGTTACACCCAGGCACAGTTGCCTGTCATCAGTCAGGACTACTACTCGGATGGCAGCGGCAAATCTCCCCGCTATTACCAGCTGCAGGCCATCAACAAGACCGTAGAAGCCATCTCGAAAGGTGAGGATCGGGTATTGCTGGTGATGGCCACCGGCACCGGCAAGACCTACACCGCATTCCAGATCATTTGGCGTTTGTGGAAGGCGGGCGCCAAGAAGCGCATCCTGTTTTTGGCCGATCGGAATGCGCTGGTGGAACAAACCAAGCGTAATGATTTTCAGCCTTTTGGCTCGGCCATGGCCAAGGTCACTGGGCGTACTGTCGATCCTGCCTATGAGATCCACCTTGCCCTCTATCAGGCGCTCACCGGACCAGAAGAGTCACAGAAAGCCTTCAAGCAGGTCTCACCCGGTTTCTTCGACCTGATCGTGGTGGATGAGTGCCATCGGGGCAGCGCCGCCGAAGACAGCGCCTGGCGCGAGATCCTCGAATACTTCTCATCGGCCACCCAGATTGGTCTCACTGCCACGCCCAAAGAGACCGCAACCGTCTCCAGCACCGATTATTTCGGTGACCCTGTTTATACCTACTCCCTCAAAGAGGGAATCGAAGATGGTTTTCTTGCCCCCTACAAGGTGGTGCGGGTCGATATCGATGTCGATCTGCAGGGGTGGCGTCCCACCAAAGGGCAGATGGACAAACAGGGCAACCTGATTGAAGACCGTATCTATAACCAGAAGGATTTTGACCGCACTCTGGTGATCGACGAGCGTACCCAGCTGGTGGCCGAAACCATCACCAACTACCTCAAGAAAACCGACCCGATGGCCAAGACCATCGTGTTCTGCAACGACATCGATCATGCCGACCGGATGCGACGGGCGTTGGTCAACCTCAACCCGGAACAGATGGCCAAGGATGAGCGCTATGTGATGAAAATCACCGGCGATGATGAGTTGGGTAAGGGGCAGCTTGAGAACTTCATTGAGCCGAAAAAGCCCTATCCGGTCATCGCCACTACTTCCGAGCTGATGACCACTGGCGTCGATGCCAAAACCTGCAAGCTGGTTGTGCTGGACCAAAATATCCAGTCCATGACCAAGTTCAAGCAGATCATCGGCCGTGGTACCCGCATCGATGACAAGTACGGCAAGCTCTGGTTCACCATTCTCGACTTCAAGAAGGCCACCGAGCTGTTTGCCGATCCCCGTTTCGACGGCGAGCCGGAGCGCGTCATGGTGATCAAACCGGCAGACATCAACAATCCGGATGAAGGCTTGGGCGATATCATCGGCGATGCCGATCTGCTGCCAACCGATGAACCCGGCGACAATGACGATCCGTTTGCTCCCGGAGTCGATGAACAACCCGGCAGCTACACAACCGGTAGTGATGGTGGCCAGAGTAGCGCTGGGGGCCAGGGCGCAGGCCCGCTGGGTGGCCCCGAGCCCGGGGTCAGCAAGTATTATGTCAACGGCGTGGCGGTCAGCGTCATCGCCGAGCGGGTGCAGTATTACGATGCCGATGGCAAGTTGGTGACCGAATCCTTCAAGGACTACACCAAAAAGACCCTGCTCAAAGAGTTTGCCACCCTCGATGCGTTCACCAAACGCTGGCAAGCCGCCGAACGCAAGCAAGCCATTATGGATGAATTGGCTCAGGCGGGCGTGCTGTGGGAGGTGTTGGAGCAGGAAGTGGGCAAGGAGCTCGACCCGTTCGACCTTATCTGCCATGTGGTATACGATCAGCCGCCACTGACCCGCCGCGAGCGGGCCAACAACGTCAAAAAGCGCAACTACTTCACCAAGTACAACGACACCGCCCAGCAGGTTCTTACCAGACTGCTCGACAAGTATGCCGATCAGGGGGTGACCGAGATTGAGACCAAGGATGCGCTAAAAGTCGCCCCCTTTACCGAGTTGGGGCGCCCGCTGGAGTTGGCCAAGAAGGGTTTTGGTGGCCCCAAACAGTTCGAGCAGGCCATCACCGAACTGGAGCAAGAAATTTACCGTGAGCAGCAGAGCGCCTGACGACCTGACTGCTTCTGAACTACCATGCGGCCATTCCAATGATGGCCGCTTGTTTTATCGATACTCCTGACGCATTCGCCCCTGTATTCGTCATCATTTTTGTAAAAAGCAGAGAATTCCATGTCATCCATCAGCTCAGTCATCAAATCCATTCAGGACATCATGCGCAAGGACGCCGGTATCGACGGCGATGCCCAGCGCCTCGGCCAGCTCTCCTGGCTGCTGTTTTTGAAAGTGTTCGACGCCCAGGAAGAGGAGTTGGAGTTTGAGCAGGATAACTACCGCTGCCCCATCCCCGAGCGCTTCCTGTGGCGCAACTGGGCGGCCGATAGTGAAGGGCTGACAGGCGATGCCCTGCTCGATTTCGTCAACAACGACCTGTTCGACAGCCTGAAAAACCAGCCTGCCAATATCGATCTCAACCCCCGTGGCTATGTGGTGAAAGAGGCGTTCAGCGATGCCTTCAACTACATGAAGAACGGCACCCTGCTCAAGCAGGTGATTAACAAGCTAAACGAGATCGACTTCACCGACAGCAGTGAGCGCCACCTGTTTGGTGATATCTACGAGCAGATCCTGCGCGACCTGCAAAGCGCCGGTAACGCGGGCGAGTTCTACACCCCCCGCGCCGTCACCCGCTTTATGGTCAACCGCATCGACCCCAAACTCGGCGAGCGGATCATGGACCCGGCCTGCGGTACCGGCGGCTTTCTCGCCTGCGCCTTCGATCATGTCAAAGAGCACTATGTCGAGACCTCAGCCGACCACCAGACTCTGCAGCAGCAGATCTTGGGGGTCGAGAAGAAGCAGCTGCCGCACCTCCTTTGCACTACCAATATGCTGCTGCACGGCATCGAGGTGCCGGTGCAAATTCGCCATGGCAACACCCTCGACAAACCGCTGTCGAGCTGGGATAGCGATATCGATGTGATCCTCACCAACCCGCCCTTTGGTGGTACCGAAGAGGATGGCATCGAGCAGAACTTCCCGGCCGATCTGCGCACGCGCGAAACTGCCGACCTGTTCCTGCAGCTGATTATCGAGATCCTGAAAAAGGGCGGTCGCGCCGCCGTGGTGCTGCCTGATGGCACCCTGTTTGGCGAAGGGGTCAAAACCAAGATCAAGCAACTGCTCACCAGCGAGTGCAACCTGCACACCATAGTGCGGCTGCCCAACGGCGTGTTTGCCCCCTATACCGGCATTAAGACCAATATCCTCTTCTTCACCAAGGGTCAGCCCACCAAGGATGTCTGGTTCTATGAGCACCCCTATCCGGCTGGGGTGAAAAACTACAGCAAGACCAAACCGATGAAGTTCGAGGAGTTTGAAGCCGAGATCGCCTGGTGGGGCGATGAGGCGGACGGCTTTGCCGCCCGGGTAGAGACCGAGCAAGCCTGGAAGGTCAGCATCGACACCATTATCGAGCGCAACTTTAACCTCGATATCAAAAACCCCCATGTTGGTGAGCAGATAAGCCACGACCCTGAGGAGCTGCTGGCGCGCTATGCCAAAGAACAGGCTGAAATTCAGACCCTGCGTAACCAGCTAAAAGCCATTCTGGGCGACGCCTTGGGCAAAGGTGCGGCCAAGCAAGGGGGGCAGGCATAATGGCGATCGAGAATCTGATTACCGACCACCTGGATCTATGGACCGCGGCGGTTCGCCCCAAAAGCAGTGCCGGGCGCGGTAGCAACAGCAAGCTGGAACTCACCGGCATCAAAAAGCTGCGAGAGCTGATCCTAGAGCTGGCCGTGCGCGGTAAATTGGTGCCGCAAGACCCCAGCGATGAACCGGCCTCCGTGCTGTTGGAACGGATCGCCGCCGAAAAGACGCGGCTGGTGAAAGAGGGCAAGATTAAAAAGCCCAAAGCCTTGCCAGAAATTGGTGAGGAAGAGAAGCCGTTTGAATTACCGGATGGGTGGGTGTGGTCAATGCTTGCAGAGATCGCAGAGATCAATCCACGTAATGAAAGCGATGATACTGTTGACGCATCATTTGTACCCATGTCTTTAATCAGCACCGCATATAACGGGCAGCATGAATTTGAAGCAAGGAAGTGGGGCGAGATAAAGAAAGGTTTTACCCATTTTTCTAATGGGGATATTGGCATAGCAAAAATAACACCATGCTTTGAGAATAGTAAGGCTGCAGTTTTTCGTGGTTTAACTAATGGAATAGGTGCAGGAACGACAGAGCTTCATATAGCTAGACCATATACAGATTATGTTTCAGCATTCTTTATATTATTAAATATAAAATCGCCTATATATCTCAAAAAAGGTGAGGCAGGAATGACCGGAACCGCAGGTCAAAAGCGACTTGCCAAGGACTTTTTCTCATTCTATCCATTGCCAATTCCGCCATTTGCAGAACAGCACCGCATCGTTGCCAAAGTGGATGAGCTTATGGCCCTCTGCGACCAGTTGGAGCAGTGCAGCGAATCGCAGTTGGCGGCCCATCAGACGCTGGTGGAGACCCTGCTCGCCACACTGACAGACTCCTGCGATGCCGACGAGTTGGCGCAAAACTGGGCGCGGCTAAGCACTCATTTCGATACCCTCTTTACCACTGAGGCCAGCATCGACGCCTTGAAACAGACCATCCTGCAACTGGCAGTAATGGGTAAGCTGGTACCGCAAGACCCAAGCGATGAACCCGCCTCCGCCCTGCTGGAACGCATCGCTGCCGAAAAGGCGCTGCTGGTCAAAGAGAAGAAAATCAAAAAAGAGAAACCGCTGCCGATGATTCGGGCGGAGGAACAGCTATTTGAGCTACCAATAGGTTGGGAATGGGTTAGATTTAGCCAAGTTGCACACTCTCGCCTTGGAAAAATGCTCGATAATGCAAAAAATATTGGCAATGAATTGCCATATTTAAGAAATACAAATGTGCAGTGGGATCTGATTGAGCTTGATGATATAAAACAAATGAAAATCGATGATAATGAAAAAGATGAGCTAGCTCTTAGGTATGGTGATTTATTGATATGTGAAGGTGGTGAACCTGGAAGATGTGCTATTTGGAAGCATCATAATAAGGAAATGTATTTTCAAAAAGCACTGCACCGAGCAAGGCCTTATCAAGGGGTAATGGCAGAGTATTTACAAATTTGTTTAACTAATGATGCTGCTACGGGAACCTTAGAACAGTATTTTACAGGAGCAACAATTAAGCATTTTGTTGGTGCAAAACTGAATGAATATTCAATTCCTCTACCTCCTACTGCGGTACAAAAATTGATAGTAGCTAAAGTCGATGAACTGACGACACTCTGCGATCAACTTAAATCCCGCCTGCAAACCAGCCAGCAGACCCAACTTGCCTTGGCCGAGTCGCTGGTGGAAGGAGCCCTTGCCTGATGAGCCGCATATTTAATGTCTATTGTGATGAGTCCTGCCATCTGGAGAACGATGGTCAATCGGCCATGGTGCTTGGGGCTGTATGGTGTCCGCTGGATAAGCGCCACGAGATCGTGCGTCGCTTGCGGGAGATCAAGCAAAAGCATGGGTTGGCGCCGGATTTCGAGGTGAAGTGGACCAAGGTTAGTCAGTCGAAACTCGCCTTCTATCGTGACCTGCTGGATTACTTTTTCGATGATGATGACCTTCACTTTCGTGGTCTGGTTATCCCGGATAAATCACAGCTAAATCATGAAGCGTTTGGGCAGAGTCATGACGACTGGTACTACAAAATGTATTTCGTCATGTTGAAGACGATCTTTGAGCCGCAGAATGGCTATCGAGTCTATATCGATATCAAGGATACCTTGGGGCATGAGAAGATCAGCAAGTTGCATGATGTTTTGTGCAATAACACGTATGACTACTCGAAGAAAATCATTCATCGGGTGCAGCGGATCCACTCTCATGAAGCCGAGTTGCTGCAAGTTGCGGATCTTTTGATCGGAGCCCTGAGCTATCTGCATCGAGGGTTGACCAGCAGCCAAGCCAAGCTGGCGTTGATTGAAAGAATACGGCAACGAAGTGGTTACAAGCTGACACACAATACCCTTCTGCGAGAGAGCAAGTTCAATCTGATGGTCTGGTGCAGCAGGGGTGGATGGTGATGCAACCTATATGGCTACCTGACCTCATTCTGATGACCGCCTCTGGCGGTGATTGGGGGCGTTTTTTCTCTGCTGTTTATGCGGCCTTCGAACAAGACTTTGTACTCAACAAACCCGAGTTCAGAGGCAAGCGTCTTGGTCTGAAACGTCATCCTGAATATGCCGGGAAATCAGCGACCTTCTGGCACATGATTTCAACTGGAGAAGTTGAAGCAGAGCGAGAACCCGATTTACGTCGATGCGAACGCATCCGCTGGCCCAAACCCATCATCGAGAATGATAGCGATCCTGAGCTGAAGGTGTGGGCTGAGCCTCGTGGCAAGCAACAACGCATCCATATCTGGTTTGAAGCGGAAGGCTACCTAGTCGTGCTGGATGATCGAGGAGAATACATCCTGCCGTGGACGGCATTTTTCATCGAACATGAGCACGAACGGCGCAAGTACAACAAGCGCTGGGAACGGTATGGGAGTTATTGACTGCTAGGGGAGGGAATTAAGCTGGCCGCGCCCTCCGGAGAGGACGGGGCCGTAACTCCTTCTACGCTGACGCCAAAGGCTGGTAGATGAGATGCGCAAAGTGTAACGGTTACCCCGATGATTAGCAACCGACTGGCTGTATGGCGAAGTAATAAGGCGTGTATGCCGACACAAAGACAGATTCAAAAAAACAACCCCGGCGTAAGTTGCAAAGCAACCAAGAGGCCGGGGTCATGTTGCGGGAAACCTTAAAGAGACGCCCTCTTTCAGTCAAACATTTTTACCCCATTTTGTGATGGATAGAGTGGTAGTCGAGTGGATATCAAAGCAGGATCTCGAAGGCTCTTCAGCTAAGTGAGAGCCTGCTTGAAATATCAATATTACAAGGAGTTGCGATGCTACATGCAATCCTGCATGGCAAGGCTGGGCGTATCGAGCGGGAAGGGGAATCCCTGCGCTGGCGCGACCTGTTTAAAGGCAGCGAAGATCTGCTAACTGCCACTTTCTTTGGCCGTCTGCCCCACCTCTCGGACGGTACTCTGGGGGCCGTGCTGCACTTTCTACTCGGTGACAATCCGCTAGACCCGGCCAGCTTTCAACGGCTGGAGCTGTGGCCAAAACTGGTATCGCTGCAGGATCGCCGTTATGTCGAGCCCGATGTGCTGCTCCACTTTGACGACACGCTGGTGGTTATCGAGGTGAAGCCCCCGTTCGGTGGCGACCAGTATCGGGAGCAGTGGCTGGCGCAGGTCAATGCTGTGGTCAGTGAAGCCGAGTTTGATGACTATGAAGACCGGCTCTATTACGTGGCACTTGGCAATATCCCTGTCGCTCCGCTGTCTCCCCCCGATCTGCCGAAGCGCTTTGTCCAGATGACCTTGCGTGAATGGGAGCCACTGCGCCGCTATCTGCAAACTGCCTCCGAGTTTGAATCCTGCCGTCAGGATCGCGCCATCCGCGATGAGTGGCTGCAGGCGTTTGAGCTGTTTGGCATGGCCCCGGTGGTACCTGAATGGGCGCCGTTGTTTGCCTACGCAGGGCGGCTGGATCTGGATTGCGGGGTGATGTCAGAGCGGCAAATTACCCCACCCGCTGAGCCTACTGGTTGGGCTGCTCTGCTCGATTATGCCGGGACATTCCACCTATCTCGCCCCGATTTCTCTTTTTTGAATCACTGACTCTGGCTAAGGATGCCGTCATGCCACACGATCTTGAACAGACCACCCAGCTGGTGACCCAACTGCAACAAGCTCACCGACTCGCAGCCGGTTTCTACCAGCGTATCCTCCCGCTATTCGATCAGATCGCCAGTCAGGCGCTGGACGCCGAGTTCTGGTATTGGGAGCCCAGCGAAAATAGCCGCCCCTGCCGCTCAGGAACCCGCCCTTCCAGCAGCTGGGCATGGGACTATCTGCCACTGTTTGCATCGAATCACGCTTACCGGGACAGGAATGGCGATAAGGCTCTGCAAGGTGATAAGACGCTGATTTTTCGCCTCTATATCGATGATGATTTCCGTCAAAACTCAGCCTTGCGTGCACATACGAAGGGTCAGCCTGATCCTTTGCAACTGTCTGGCAACGCCGTGGTTGAAGTAAATCTGTACCGTTGCCTGCAGGATAGTGATAACCACCTCTGGGATCTGCTCAAGCAGGTTAGCTGGCCTGCTCATCAACCTGACTGGCAGCAAAGTGACAAATGTCATCAGCTTGAGATCTGCTCCAATCATCTGCCGCTCGCCCAGCTGCTTGCCGACCCTGATAGCGTGGCCGATTGGATCAAAGAAATGAACCATCGCTGAGCCTGTGGTTGGCTTGGGATAGCCAACCTAGTGGAGCCTAATGACTTTACTGGCGGTCTCTCGCCCAAATGTCATTTGGCTCTACCAACCCCCCTTCCTGTTCCCATCTTAAATTTCACATCCGAAAATTTTCCAGAAAACGCTGTAAGTGCCCAAAACGGGCACTTACAGCGGTCTGGATTTCGTTAGGTCCCCGGTACGCTCTTGCATGCTGATGTTTGTAACTAGGAGACAATCTGCATGCGCGAACAAAATTCGTCAGTTTTCAGTGATCCGAATGGGGCAATCCTGAAAGAGCTTTATGAGCTTAAGCAGTTGGTAATCCAGCAAGGACAGGCGCAAAAAGAGGTGCTTTCTGCCGAGGAGTGCGCTGAGTTGCTGGGGGTTTCTGTCTGCTATGTGTACCGGCTGACCAGTGAAAAGCGTCTGCCGCATTACAAGCCACAAGGCAAAAAGATCTACTTCAAGCGCGTTGAGCTGCTGGACTGGCTGCTCTCCCACCGCATTTCACCAGACGCCGAACTCACTGAGCATGTAACCAAGCGTGTGCGGCAAGCTAGCCATGGGCGGTTGTGAGGTGGGTATGACACAGGATCTGATTACATCTCTCTGCCCCCGGGATCTCCGGTCGGCTTTTATTGAACCTCCGAAACCCCTCGATTTTGTCCTACCGGGGCTGCCTGTTGGCTGCGTTGGTGCGTTGGTGTCACCGGGAGGGGTGGGCAAATCGATGTTGGCATTGCAACTGGCAATGCAGATCGCCGGTGGGCCGGATTGGATTGGACTTGGCAAGCTGGGCAGGGGAACCGTGCTCTACCTGCCTGCTGAGGACCCTTGGCCTGTACTGCACCAGCGCTTGTTTGCCTTGGGCGGAGGTCTTGATGCTGAACTTCGTGCCAACGTCGAACGAAACCTTCGTCTTATACCGCTGCAGGGCTCCAGTCCGAATGTGCTGGATAGCCATTGGTGGGAAGCGATTGCTATATGGGCTGAAGGGGTGAGGTTGATTGTCATCGATACTTTGAGGCGCTTCCACGATGCCGACGAGAACGCGGCCTGTGCCATGACGCAGGTACTGGGTCAGTTGGAGCGGCTGGCCATGAGGCTGGGATGCGCTGTGTTGTTTGTACACCACACCAGCAAATCCGCAGTATTCCAAGAAGTTGGCGATCTGCAGCAGGCAAGCCGTGGTTCGTCGGTGCTGGTAGACAATGTGCGCTGGCAGGGCTACCTCGCCACTATGACCAAGAAAGAGGCGCAGCAGCTGGGAGTATCGGCAGAGAAGAGCAAGCTTCACGTGCGGTTTGGGGTAAGCAAAAGTAATTATGGGCCGCCACTACCGGAGCGCTGGTTGGTGCGGGGGGAAGGTGGCGTGCTGTATCCCGCTCCCGCTAGGTTGGGCGTAACACGCCGAGCGGGAGGCAAACGTGTCTTGCTTTGAATTGACTCATGCTAGGCATGACCATATGCACTGTCTTGCACCCGGGTTGTTTAGGGCGATCTCGCATGGCCAACGCCGCCGTGACAAGCTGGAGGTGATTTACCGTTTCGGTGGTGGCAATCAGATCGAGTTCTCCGGGCCTGAGCCGCTGGGTGCAGATGACCTCCGTGTGCTTCAGGGGTTGGTTGCCCTGGCTGGACTTGAGTCACAAAGTAACGAGATTGAGCCAGTTGCGGTGAGCGAAACTGGGGCGATATTGCGAGATCTTCTGGATCTTCGTTGGGCTGCCAACCAGCAAAGGGTATTGGTGGTCAGAAGCAGCCTGCGCAAACTGGCCAAGGAGGTTGGATACGCCAATCCTCGGGATACCAATACTGTACGTTGCTGTATCGAGCGATTGTGGAAGGTGTCGGTGATCGCAAAGGTGGCTGGCCAGCGTAGCGGCTTTCGCTTATTGGCGAACTATGTCAGTGACACTCAGACTGATGGACTTTTTTTGGCGCTTAATCCCTTGCTGACCTACGCCATTATGGGTAATGGTCGCCATGTTCGTATCGACATGACAGAAGTTCGGCACTTGAATGGCAGCATCGCTCGGTTGTTGCATCAGCGGCTATGTGCCTGGGTGGATTGTGGTCAGAAAAGGGCAGTGCAGTTAGACACCTTGGTCGCTTATGCCTTTCCCGATGAGGTCAGCACGGCCACCCATCGCAAGCGGCAATCAAGAGTTCGTAAGGCATTGGATGAGCTGACTGCTTTGGGCTGGTCTATCTGCGAACATGCCAAGGGGCGGTTTACCATCGGCCGGCCTGCACTATCACGATAACGGTCACAAACTATCACGAAAGTGGTCACAAAGTTCACGATAACGGTCACAAGCCAATTCAGTGAAACCCAGTTACCGCTTGGGCTGCAGGGCGATCCTGAAATCCGATCTATATTATCTAAGATAATCTAGGCCAGCGCATGGTCGCGCTGGCCTATTTGTTGGCTCTTCCTGGCCATGATCTCGTCGAGGGTGCTTCTATCACTCCAATACGTTGGGAAAATCGAGCATGGCATCTCTACGCCGTGATTCAAGGATGTCTGCATAGATCTCTGTGGTTCTCAGCTCACTGTGTCCCAGCAAGCGGGAGAGGGCATAGATATCGACGCCGCGGTTAAGCTGGATGACGGCGAAGGTATGACGCGCGCTGTGGAAGGTTACCTTCTTGGTTATACCCGCCTGCAACGCCCACCGGGTGAGCTCCATGTTGTGCCAAGCCGAGTACTTGAGGCCCTTGAAGATCCGCTCTGTTGCCTTGCCTGAGCGCCCCATCAGCTGCATCGCCATGTCATTCAAATCCAGGTATTGCAGGCCGCTGGTCTTTTTCTGGGTGAAGACGATACGGTAATGGCCATAGAAAGGCTCCAGCTCGGCCCAGGTCAGCTTGTGAATGTCGGACCAGCGCAAGCCAGTGCAACAAGAGAACAGAAAGGCGCGCTTAAGAACGTCATAGCGGCACTCAGCCTGGGCCATGGCCCGAACCTCATCTTCGGTCAGATAAACCCGCTTGTTCTTCTCCCCCTGGATGACTTTGACGCGTCGTACCGGATTATCCATCAGCAGCCGCTCCTGCTCTGCTTGGTTCAGGGCTGCCCTCAACTTGTTGAAGTAGGCACTTTGGGTGTTGCGGCTCAGTGGCGTGCCGCTTTTGGTGCGGGCCTTGTGCATCAGGTAGTGCCGAAAACCCTCCAGGAACAGCTGATCGACCTCCTCGAAAGTCAAATCAGGCAGTTTATGGTACTGGCGCAAATGCTTGAGGGTAGACACCCAGATGGAATAGTTGCTCTTGCTGCCTGCCGCCTTTTGGTCGGTCACTTCCTGGAAGTACTCAAAGAAGCTGGCCTTGTGGGCGCTCGATAAATCCAGATGGTGTTTGCCGGTCTCGTATTCGAAGAGCCGCTTGGCGCGAATGGCTTCGGCTGCCCGCTGGGTTTCTTTGTTGTGAAGCCGCTGTGCCGGGGTACGCGGCTTGTCGTACAGGAAGAGATCCAGGGGCTCTCTGCTGCGCTTGTGCTTGCGGATGCCTGTGGCGGGATCAAGGTAGGAGCCGGCGTAGTAGGTTAAGCGCGCAGTGCGCTTGCCTTCGGCGTCCGGTTCGCGGAATTCGATGCTGATCTTCATGAGTGTCCCCCAAAAGTACCCCAAGAGGTTACTTCGGGGTACTCTCGGGGTAAATTCTCACGAAACAAGATCAGGTAAGAACAGCCAGTAAAAACAAAGTCCAATATTTACAATGTCTTATGTTCTTTATGGCTGCTTTTTATTGCTGATTTTTCACCACATTACTTGCCGATGCAGAAGCTGGAGAAGATGCGACCCAGCAGATCGTCGGAGCTGAATTCACCGGTGATCTCGGAGAGGGACTCCTGCGCCAGGCGCAGCTCTTCGGCCACCAGCTCGCCGGCCACGAACACCTCCAGTTGCTCCTTGGCCACCAGCAGCCGCTCGGCGGCGCGCTCCAGCGCATCCAGGTGACGGCGGCGGGCCATGAAGCCCCCCTCGGTGTTGCCCTGGAAGCCCATGCAAGCCTTCAGATGCTCGCGCAGGGCGGGCAGCCCCAGCTCGGTCTTGGCGGAGATGCGATAGACGGCGTGGCCCTGCTCCTGGCTAGGAGCCAGATCTTCGCCGGTCAGGTCGGCCTTGTTGCGCACCACGGTGAGGCCGATATTTTTTGGCAACCGATCAACAAATTCCGGCCAGATCTCACGCGGGTCGACCGCATCCGTGGTGGTGCCATCCACCATGAACAGCACCCGATCGGCCTGCTCAATCTCGGCCCAGGCACGTTCGATGCCTATCTGCTCCACCTTGTCCTGGGTATCGCGCAGGCCGGCGGTGTCGATGATGTGCAGCGGCATGCCATCCAGATGGATGTGCTCGCGCAGTACGTCGCGGGTGGTGCCGGCGATCTCGGTGACGATGGCCGACTCGCGGCCGGCCAGGGCGTTGAGCAGGCTGGATTTGCCGGCGTTGGGGCGACCGGCGATCACCACCTTCATCCCTTCCCGCAGCAGGGCACCTTGCTTGGCCTCGCCGCGCACCGCATCCAGTTCGTCCATGATGGCGTAGAGATCGCCCGCCACCTTGCCGTCGGAGAGAAAATCGATCTCCTCGTCCGGGAAGTCGATGGCGGCTTCCACATAGATACGCAACCGGGTGAGACTCTCCACCAGCTGCTGGATCTTGCCGGAGAACTGCCCCTGCAGGGAGTGCATGGCACTGCGGGCCGCCTGCTCGCTGGACGCCTCGATAAGGTCGGCGATGGCCTCGGCCTGGGCCAGATCCAGCTTGTCGTTCATGAAGGCGCGTTCGCTGAACTCGCCTGGGCGAGCAGGGCGCAGCCCTTTTATCTGTAGGATGCGGCGCACCAGCATGTCCATGATCACCGGGCCGCCATGGCCCTGCAGTTCCAGCACATCTTCGCCGGTGAAGCTGTTGGGGGCCTTGAACAGCAGGGCTATGCCCTGATCCAGCGGCTGGCCTTGCTCATCCCTGAACGGCAGATATTCGGCATAACGCACCCGGGGGAGCTTGCCGAGCACTATCTCGGCGACCTGTTCGGCGGCGGGACCGGAGACGCGGACTATGCCGACGCCACCCCGGCCGGGGGCGGTGGCCTGGGCCACGATGGTATCTGTAGTCATCTTGCTTGGCTCATTTGTTCGCTGATGGTTCACAGCAGTGGGGTCATTGTAATAAAAAAGGCGGCCCGAAGGCCGCCTCTTTTGTCATCCATCTTGCCATCGGGAGCGATTAGCTGCGGGTATGCAGGCCTTTCTTCTCTAGCTGACGGTAGATGATGGTCTGCTGGGTAATGGAGATGACGTTGCTCACCAGCCAGTACAGGGTCAGACCTGCCGGGAACCAGAGGAACATGAAAGTGAAGATGATCGGCATGAACTGCATCACTTTCTGCTGCATCGGGTCGGTGATGGTGGTCGGACTCATCTTCTGCAGGTACCACATGGACGCACCCATGAGGATCGGCAGTACGAAGAAGGGGTCCTTCACCGACAGGTCGGTGATCCACAGGGCGAACGGCGCGTGGCGCAGCTCAACGGATTCCATCAGTGCCCAGTAGAGGGCGATGAAGATCGGCATCTGTACCAGGATCGGCAGACAGCCACCCAGCGGGTTGACCTTCTCCTTCTTGTACAGCTCCATCATGCCCTGAGACATCTTCTGGCGATCGTCGCCGAAGCGCTCACGCAGTGCGGCCAGCTTGGGCTGCAGCATGCGCATCTTGGCCATGGAGGTGTACTGGGCCTTGGTCAGCGGGAACATGATGCCGCGTACCAGCAGGGTCAGCATGATGATGGCCACACCCCAGTTCTGGACGAAACCGTGGAACACGGTCAGCAGCCAGTGCAGCGGTTGGGCGATGAACCATAGCCAGCCGTAGTCGACGGTCAGGTCGAGGTGGTTTGCCACCTTGGCCATCTGGTCTTGCAGCTTGGGACCTACCCACAGCTTGCTGGTTACTTCGGCTTGCTGGCCGGCAGCCACGTCAACCAGCGGCGCCTTGTAGCCGATGATGGCCTGGTCTTTGCCAGGGATCACCCGGCTGTAGAAGCTGTTGGTATCGTCGGCATTCGGTGCCCAGGCAGAGACGAAGTAGTGTTGCAGCATGGCGACCCAACCACCCTTGGTGGTCTTGTTCAGGTCGGCATCCTTCATCTCGTCGAAGGTGTACTTCTTGTAGCGGGTATCTTCGCTGGAGAAGGCACCACCACGGTAGGCACTGGCCACCATGGCATGACCCTGCTGGTCTTTCGGGGTAGTCACGGTCTGCTTCAGCTGACCGTAGAACTGCACCTGAACCGGCTCGGCGGACTTGTTGTCGATCTTGTAATCGACGCCAACGGCGTAGTCACCACGCTTGAGGACGAACTCCTTGGTGAAGACCACGCCCTTGCTGTCGGTCCAGGTCATCGGTACGACGACCTGATCCTGACCATCGGCCAGCTGGTAGCTGGTCTGGGCGGCTTCGTAGGTGGGACGACCCTGGGCCTGGCTGTCAGGACCATTGCGACCAACCAGACCGCTCTGGGCAACATAGAGGTGCTCAGGTTGGCTGGTCAGCAGTACGAACGGTTGATCTTTGCCTTCTTCCAGCTTGTGGGCCAGCAGATCGGCAGAGACGATGTCACCACCCTGGGTATCCAGGGTCAGCTTGAGCACGTCGGAGGAGACGGTGATCAGCTTGCGTGCGGTGTTCGCATTGGCTTGCTCGGAAACCTGAGGAATATCACCGGTCTGACCGGCTTCAGGTACGAAATGTTCGGTTTGGGCCACGGTAGTCGGGGCCGGCTTCGGAGCCTTGTCGGACTCCCACTGTTGCCAGAGCAAAAAGCTCACGAACAGCAAACCGATCAGGATGAGATTGCGTTGTGATTCCATAGTCTTCAGTTTCTTCGCTTTGGTTGCGGAACCGGGTCATAACCACCCTCGGATAAGGGATGGCATTTTAATAGACGTTTGCTGGCTAACCAAACGCCTTTTATGAAACCGTGAAGTCGGATTGCTTCTATCGCAAATTGGGAACAAGTCGGAGTGAAACGGCAGCGCGGCCCGAGCAGCGGGCTAATGATTAGCTGATACAGGCGTATCAGTTTGACAGCTACCCATTGCAACGGCGTGACAGAGTGCGCCATAGCTTTTCCAGTAACTTGAACAGTTCCTCGTTATCCATCTCTTTCACACCGGCCTTGGCGATCACGACGATGTCGATAGCGGGCAGATTGGCCTGATTGAGGCGGAAACTTTCCCGAACCACCCGTTTTACACGGTTGCGCCAGACGGCACGCTTGAGTGCTTTTTTGGGCACAGCGAGACCAAGGCGAGGATGTTCGAGGGTATTGGGACAGGCGAGAAGCGTAATTTGCGGAGAAGCGGCCCGGACAGGCTCGGCGAAAACGCGTTTGAAGTGTTCGGGAGTTAACAGACGTAACTCCCGAGAAAAGGCGTGCTGGGTAGGCATTAGACTACCAGGCGGGCACGACCCTTGGCACGACGAGCGGCCAGAACTTTACGACCGTTGGCAGTTGCCATGCGGGCGCGGAAACCGTGAGAGCGCTTGCGCTTCAGGTTGGACGGTTGAAAAGTACGTTTCATGATTCGATTCCGTATTTCTGTACAGTTTTGATTGTCACACTTAGCCGACGCGCCAGCTATAGCGTGTGACGACTAGCAAAAGAGGCCGAATTCTAAACAGAGTTCGGCTTTTAGTCAATCCGCCGTTCCCTCTCTTCCTGCCCTGACCTTGCAAAGGCCCGAACCGGCAGTGAGGATCCAGAGGATCGAGGGCTCCGGATTATACTGGCAACCCGGGGTTTAACAAGGATCCTCCAATAAAAAAGGCGGCAATGCCGCCAAAGAGAGAGCTATTTAAGCACTTTGCGCAGGAACTCCCGGGTGCGGGGATCCTGCGGATCGACCAATATCTGATCCGGCGGGCCCTGTTCCACGATCCGGCCCCCCTCCATGAAGATCACTCGATCGGCAACATCTCGAGCAAATTCAATCTCATGGGTTACCACCACCATGGTCTGGTGCTGGCGGGCCAGCTCCTTCATCAGGCCCAGTACTTCGTCGACCCACTCGGGGTCGAGCGCCGACGTGGGCTCATCGAACAGGATCACCTTGGAGTGCGCGGCCATGGCCCGGCCGATGCCGACCCGTTGTTGCTGACCACCCGACAGGGAAGCCGGATAGGCGTCCTGCTTGTCGGCGAGGCCGATGTCCTTGAGGATGCCGAGGGCGGTGGCACGGGCCTCTGCCTTCGGCTGTTTCCAGACGGTGATCAACCCTTCGGCAATGTTGTCCAGCGCCGTCTTGTTGGCGAACAGGGCGTAGTTCTGGAATACGAAGGAGGCCCGCTTGCGCAGTTCGATGGCCTGCTGCTCGCTGGCCCTGGCCAGGTTGAGCTGCAGATCGTCGATGGCGAGGTTGCCGGCATCCGGGGTCTCCAGCAGGTTGAGGCAGCGCAGCAGGGTCGACTTGCCGGTGCCGGAGGGGCCGATGATGACCACTATCTCCCCCTTTTTTACCTCCAGATCGATGCTGTTCAGCACCTGATTGCCGTCATATGCCTTGGAGAGGCCGGTTAACTTGATCATGATGGCCCTCCTTTAATAGGCACGGTTGAGACGGACTTCCAGCAGATGCTGCAAGCGGGTAAAGAAGATCACCACCACCCAGTAGACCAGCGCCACCGCCATGAAGCTCTCGAAGAACTTGAAGGAGGAGGAGGCTTCCATCTGCGCCTTGCCCATGATCTCGGCCACCCCCAGGGTAAAGGCCAGCGAGGTGCTCTTGATCATGTCGATGAAGTAGTTCATCAGCGACGGGGTCGCGATGCGGGCCGCCTGCGGCAATATGATCCGCTGCATCGCCTGGTAGCGGCTCATGCCGATACTGAGGGCAGCTTCCATCTGGCTCTTGTGGATGCCAATGATGGAGGCGCGGATCGATTCGGCCATGTAGGCGGCAAAGTGCAGGGTTAGGCCGACGATGGCGGCGGTAAAGGCATCCATTCCCACGAAGATGGGGAACAGCTGCGGCAGCCCGTAATAGAGCAGGAACAGCTGGACGAGTAGCGGTGTACCCCTGAAAAACGAGATATAGAGCATCGCCAGCCAGTGGATCACGGGAACGCGAAACACCCGTACTATCGCCAGGGCCAGCGACAGTACGAGTGCCAGGACGAATCCCCACAGGGCCATCTCCATCGTGGTGCCCAGATATTTGAGCAGGATGGGAAACAGCCCCAGCGTGTATTCGAGGTCAAATTCCATCATTTATTTGTCGGTGATGTCGGAAGCGAACCATTTTTCAGAGATCTGACGCAGGGAACCGTCCTTGCGCATGGCGGTGAGGGCATCGTCGACCTTCTTCAGCAGCGCCTGCTTTTCAGGCGTTTTCAGGAAGGGCAGGGCGTTCTCGATGGTTTCGAACGGTGCGCCGGCCTGTTGCAGCGGCAGCTTGGACTCTTTGATCAGCTGGGCGGTGGAGACGCGGTCCATCACGAAGGCGTCGATGCGGCCCAGGGCGACATCCTGCTCGAAGGCGGAGTCATAGGTGCGGATGTCGATCTTCTTGTTCGGGTCGTTCTTGCGCAGCAGTTCTTCGAAGTTGGAGCCTAGGTTCACCGCCACCTTCTTGCCTTCCAGATCCTTGATGCCGTGAATGGTGCTGTTGCCCTTGCGGACCACGATCTGGGCACCGTCATAGACGTAGGGCTGGGAGAAGGCGTACTTGGCCTTGCGCTCGTCGGTGATGGTGATCTGGTTGGAGATGGTATCGACGCGGCCGGTTTCCAGCATGCCGAACAGGCCGGAGAAGCTGGCGGTCACGAATTCGACCTTGTAGCCGGTGCGCTCACCGATCTGGTTCCACATATCCACCTCGAAGCCCTGCAGCTTGTCCTGCTTGACGAAGGTGAACGGGAAGTACTTGCCGGACATGCCGACCTTGATGGTTTCCTGGGCGATGGCTTGACCGGACAGGGCGGCCAGCAAAATGGCGGCGCCGGAGACCAGCTTGATGGATGACGTCATGGGGATTCCTCTCTCTCTGTTGTTCTGTATTTTTAGTTGTAAACACTGGATTTGCGCTGATGTTATTGGAATAAAAGCTAAAGAATAAATGATATTTGGTTATATAAAATAACCGCTTCAGGTCTGGATCTTTGGTGCCCCTGTCGATGGATCTGGCTGTGGGTAACTTTGGGGATGAAATCGGATTCGGCGCTGCTGGATCCTTGAAAGTCAAGGATCTTATTTGCTGGATCCGCGAGGTCGCGGCTAGAGATCCAGCCGCTAAAAACGTAGAATAGCCGGTCTTTAGTTAATCAATCGACGGGAGTTTAGAGTGACTGCTTCGCTATGGCAGCAGTGCCTTAACCGGCTGCAAGATGAGTTGCCCTCGGCAGAATTCAGCATGTGGATCCGGCCGCTTCAAGCGGAGTTGAGTGACAATACTCTGACCCTGTATGCACCGAATCGCTTTGTTCTGGACTGGGTTCGAGACAAGTATCTCATCCGGGTGAACGGCATCATCAATGAACTCTGCGGGGTCGACGGCCCCACTCTGCGTTTTGACATCGGTAATCGTCCCCATCCCGTCGCGGTCGCCAGAGCGCCGGCGCGGGGTGCGGATCCTGTGAATAACTCGCAGAAGAGCTGGGAAAGCAAGGCCGAGGCCAAACCCGAGCCGAACCACAAGAGCAACACCAACGTGAACTATACCTTCGAGAATTTCGTCGAGGGTAAGTCCAACCAGTTGGCCCGTGCGGCTGCCCGTCAGGTTGCCGACAATCCGGGCGGGGCCTACAACCCGCTGTTCCTCTATGGCGGCACCGGTCTGGGCAAAACCCACCTGCTGCATGCCGTCGGCAACGCCATCAAGGAGCGAAAGCAGGACGCCAAGGTCATCTACATGCACTCCGAACGGTTTGTGCAGGACATGGTGAAGGCGCTGCAGAATAACGCCATTGAAGAGTTCAAGCGTTATTACCGTAGCGTCGATGCCCTGCTCATCGATGACATCCAGTTCTTTGCCAACAAGGAGCGCTCCCAAGAGGAGTTCTTCCACACCTTCAACGCCCTGCTCGAAGGCAACCAGCAGATCATCCTGACCTCGGATCGTTATCCGAAGGAGATCAACGGGGTGGAAGATCGTCTCAAGTCCCGCTTCGGCTGGGGCCTGACGGTGGCGATCGAGCCGCCGGAGCTGGAAACCCGGGTGGCGATCCTGATGCGCAAAGCGGACGAGAACCAGATCCACCTGCCGGACGAAGTAGCCTTCTTCATCGCCAAGCGGCTGCGCTCCAACGTGCGCGAGCTGGAAGGTGCCCTCAACCGGGTGATTGCCAACGCCAACTTTACCGGTCGGGCGATCAATATCGACTTCGTGCGTGAAGCGCTGCGCGACCTGCTGGCGCTGCAGGAGAAGCTGGTCACCATCGACAACATCCAGAAGACGGTGGCGGAGTACTACAAGATCAAGCTGGCGGATCTGCTCTCCAAGCGGCGTTCCCGCTCCGTTGCCCGCCCACGCCAGCTGGCGATGGCGCTGGCCAAGGAGCTGACCAACCATAGCTTGCCGGAGATAGGTGATGCCTTTGGTGGTCGTGACCACACTACCGTGCTTCATGCCTGCCGCAAGATCGAGCAGCTGAAGGAAGAGAGTCACGACATCAAGGAAGACTATTCCAACCTGATCCGTACCCTTTCTTCCTGACAACGGAACGGAGTGGACAGATGCAGTTCGAATATTCCAACCTGATCCGAACCTTTTCCTCCTAATAACAACGGAGAGCACAGATGCAGCTCGAAATTAGCCGTGAGGCCCTGTTACGTCCTCTGCAACTGGTGTCCGGTGCCCTCGGTGGCCGGCCGACCCTGCCAATCCTCGGCAACGTGCTGCTGGATGTCAGCAACGGTCTGCTGTCACTGACCGGGACCGACCTCGAAGTGGAGATGATCGGTCAGGTCTATCTCAACAGCGACAGTCAGGATGGCCGCACCACTGTGCCGGCGCGCAAGCTGCTGGACATCTGCCGCGGTCTGCCGGAAGGGGCGGACATTCGCCTCAATACCGAAGGCGAGCGCCTGATCATCCGTTCCGGCCGTTCCCGCTTCAACCTGTCGACCCTGCCGGCTACCGAATACCCGAACATCGAGGATTGGGAATCCGTGCTCGAGTTCGACATCGGCCAGCTGGAGCTGAAAAAGCTCATCGATGCCACCCAGTTCTCCATGGCCAGCCAGGACGTGCGTTACTACCTGAACGGCATGCTGTTCGAGAGCGAAGGCCACGGCCTGCGTACCGTGGCGACCGACGGTCACCGGCTGGCGACCTGCCGCCGCGAGGTGGTAACGGAATCGCTGCCCGATCATCAGGTCATCCTGCCGCGCAAGGGCGTGCTGGAACTGGTGCGCCTGCTGGAAGCGGAAGACAAGCCGGTACGGCTGCAGATCGGCCGCAGCAACCTGCGTGCCGCCCTCGACGGCTTCATCTTTACCTCCAAGCTGGTGGATGGCCGCTTCCCGGACTGGCGCCGCGTCATTCCGCGCAACAGCGACAAGGCCCTGATCGCCGGTCGTGAGGATCTGCGCCAGGCCTTTGCCCGTGCCGCCATCCTCTCCAACGAGAAATTCCGTGGGGTGCGTCTCAATCTGCAGGAAAACCTGCTGCGCATCACCGCCAACAACCCGGAACAGGAAGAAGCCGAAGAGTTGCTTGACGTACAATACGAAGCCGGCGAGATGGAGATTGGTTTCAACGTCTCTTATGTGCTGGACGTGCTGAATACGTTAAAATGTGACCAAATCCGGATCAGCCTGAGCGATTCCATCAGCAGCGCCATTATTGAGGATTTTGACAGTCAGGATGCTCAGTACGTGGTAATGCCGATGCGGATCTAGTCGTGTCCCTGGTCAAACTCCAGCTCAGCGACTTTCGCAATATCCAGCAGGCCAGTCTCACGCTGTCGCCCGGCCTCAATATCCTGGTCGGGTGCAACGGCAGCGGCAAGACCAGCGTGCTGGAAGCCATTCACTACCTCGGTCTCGGTCGCTCCTTTCGTACTCACCTGACCGGGCGGGTCATCCGCCAGGGGGAGAGGGCGTTTACCCTGTTTGCCCAGTGTGAACTGGAAGGGCGCCAGGTGCCCATCGGCCTCGCCAAGGACAAGAGTGGCGAGACCCAGCTCAAGATCGCCGGTGCCCAGGCCCAGCGCCTGGCCGAGCTGGCCGAATTGCTGCCGGTGCAGTTGATCCATCCGGATGGCTTCAATCTGCTGACCGGCGGGCCACAGGCTCGTCGGGCCTGGCTCGACTGGGGTGTTTTTCATCAGGAGTCGACCTTCTTTGCCCTGTGGGGACGAGTGCGTCGGCTGCTGAAACAGCGCAATGCGCTGCTGCGTCAGAGCAGCCAGTATCGCCAGCTGGCGTACTGGGATCAGGAATTGGTACGGCTGGGCGGTGAATTGGCCGAGTTTCGCGCCAGTTATTGTCAGGCCATTACGCCCCTGATCAAGGAGATGACGGCGGATTTTTTGCCGGAATTCGATATCAGCCTTGGATTCTATCGAGGCTGGGAAAAAGATACCCCGCTCAATGAATTGCTGGAAGCGGGGTTTGAGCGGGATCGGGCGCTGGGTTACACAGGAGTAGGCCCACAGAAGGCCGATGTGCGACTCAAGGCGAACGGCGTCCCCGCTCAGGATATTTTGTCCAGGGGTCAGTTGAAGTTGCTGGTCTGTGCCATGCGACTGGCCCAAGGGCTCTATTTGAATCAACATAGCAGCCGTGGCTGTATTTTTTTAATTGATGATTTTGCCTCTGAACTGGATGTCGACAAGCGCCGGCTGCTGGCCGCAAGGCTGAAGCAGTGTGCGTCCCAGGTATTCATTACCGCCATCGACACCGGTCAGCTCGCAGACATGATGGATGCGAATGACTGCAAGTTGTTCCACGTGGAACAAGGCAAGATCTCCGAAACGTTAGAGAAGGCAGAGAGTAAGCTATGAGTGAAAATACTTACGACTCCTCGAATATCAAGGTACTGAAGGGCCTGGATGCGGTCCGCAAGCGCCCGGGGATGTATATCGGCGATACGGATGATGGCTCGGGTCTGCACCACATGGTGTTCGAGGTCGTCGACAACTCCATTGACGAGGCTCTGGCCGGCTACTGCTCCGATATTCAGGTCAAGATCCATTCCGACGGTTCCGTCTCCGTCCGTGACAACGGTCGTGGTATTCCTGTCGACATCCACCCGGAAGAGGGTCGCTCCGCTGCCGAAGTCATCATGACCGTGCTGCACGCGGGCGGCAAGTTCGACGACAACTCCTACAAGGTCTCTGGTGGTCTGCACGGCGTCGGCGTCTCCGTGGTAAACGCCCTCTCTGACAAGCTGCTGCTGACCATCCGTCGCAACGGCCATGTCTACGAGCAGACCTATCACCTGGGTGAGCCGCAGGCACCGCTCAAGCAGATTGGCGACAGCACCGGCACCGGGACCGAAGTTCGCTTCTGGCCGAGCCCGACCATCTTCAGCGATACTCTGTTCCACTACGAGATCCTGGCCAAGCGTCTGCGTGAGCTCTCCTTCCTCAACTCCGGCGTCTCCATCCGCCTGCTGGATGAGCGTGACGGTCGTGAGGCGCACTTCTGCTATGAAGGCGGCATCAAGGCGTTCGTCGAATACCTGAACCAGAACAAAACCCCGATCCACCCGAAAGTGTTCCACTTCACCACCGAGCAGGACGGCATCGGCGTCGAAGTGGCGATGCAGTGGAACGACGCCTATCAGGAAGGGGTCTACTGCTTCACCAACAACATTCCGCAGCGCGATGGTGGTACCCACCTGGTGGGCTTCCGTACCGCGCTGACCCGTACTCTGAACTCCTACATGGACAAGGAGGACTACAGCAAGAAGGCCAAGTCTGCCGCCAGTGGCGACGACGTGCGTGAAGGTCTAATTGCCGTTATCTCCGTCAAGGTGCCTGACCCTAAGTTCTCCTCCCAGACCAAGGACAAGCTGGTCTCTTCCGAAGTGAAGACCGCCGTCGAACAGGCGATGGGTGAGAAGCTGGCCGACTTCCTGCTGGAAAACCCGGGCGATGCCAAGATCGTGGTCAACAAGATCATCGATGCGGCCCGTGCCCGTGAGGCGGCCCGCAAGGCCCGCGAACTGACTCGCCGCAAAGGCGCGCTGGATATCGCCGGTCTGCCCGGCAAGCTGGCCGACTGTCAGGAAAAAGACCCGGCGCTCTCCGAACTCTACATAGTGGAAGGGGACTCTGCTGGCGGTTCCGCCAAGCAGGGTCGCAACCGGAAGAACCAGGCCATCCTGCCGCTCAAGGGCAAGATCCTGAACGTGGAGAAGGCCCGTTTCGACAAGATGATCTCTTCCCAGGAGGTGGGCACCCTGATCACCGCACTGGGCTGTGGCATCGGTCGTGACGAGTACAACCCGGACAAGCTGCGTTATCACAACATCATCATCATGACCGATGCGGACGTCGATGGTGCGCACATCCGTACCCTGCTGCTGACCTTCTTCTATCGTCAGATGCCGGAAATCATCGAGCGTGGCTACGTCTACATCGCCCAGCCGCCGCTCTACAAGGTGAAGAAGGGCAAGCAGGAGCAGTATCTGAAAGACGAAGATGCGCTGCTGCAGTACCAGACCGCCATGGCGCTGGACGGTGCGACTCTGCATGTCAACGAGTCCGCTCCGGCCATCGGTGGCGAGGCGCTGGAGCGCCTGGTCAACCAGCATCGCTCGGTGACTCACCTGATCACCCGTATGTCCCGCCGTGCGCCGGAAGCCGTGCTGACCCAGCTGATCTATCAGCCGGAGCTGAACGAAGCGCTGCTCAGCAGCGAGAGCGATCTGCTGGCCTGGTGCCAGAGCATGGAAGCCGTGCTCAACGAGAGCAACCACGGCATCCAGTACCAGATGCAGGTGCGCCACGACGAAGAGCGCCGTCTGTTCGTGCCGCATGCCGTGGTACGCCAGCACGGGGTCGACCGCGAATACCCGCTCAGCTACGACTTCCTGCAATCCTCCGAGTACCGTCAGCTGGTCTCGCTGGGCAAGGAGATCGCCAACCTGATCGAGGAAGGTGGTTACATCAAGCGTGGCGAGAAGGTGAAGCCGGTCGCCAGCTTCGTCGAAGCGGTCGAGTGGCTGATGGGCGAAGGCAAGCGCGGCATCTACATCCAGCGCTATAAGGGGCTGGGCGAGATGAACCCGGACCAGCTGTGGGAAACCACCATGGATCCGGAAGCCCGTCGCATGCTGCGCGTCACCATCGACGACGCCGTCGGTGCGGACCAGCTCTTCTCCACCCTGATGGGTGATGCCGTTGAGCCGCGTCGTGATTTCATCGAGACCAACGCCCTGCGCGTGGCCAACCTCGACGTCTAATTCGGCGCTGTCAGCTCGATATAAAAAAGCCGCTCCCTGTGAGCGGCTTTTTGTTTTCCTGGTGAAGAAGGTTGCACGTTCCACGTGAAACATGGCTCCGTCTTGATGGTGCCGGCTCAGCCCAGTTCGGGGGCCGGGCAGTAGAGGCGCAGACGATGGCCATCCGGATCGAGCGCCATGCAGGTGTAGCCAAACTCCATCCGGGTCGGTGCCTGGATCAGTGTTAACCCGCGCGCCTGCCATTCGGCAGACTGTCTATCGACGGCGGCATCATCGGGGAGGGCGAAGGCCAGCTCCATGGCCCCGGCTGTTTGGGTCACGGCGGGCTCGACTGTGGCGCTGGACCAGAGTGCCAGTCTGGCGCCCGATTCGAACACGAACATGGCAAAGGTAGGTGACTCCTCCACCGGTTCACGCCCGAACAGCTCGCGGTAGAAGAGCGCGCTGCGGGTCGGGTTGGCAACGTAGAGGATGGTGATCTGGGGGACTAACATGGTGATGCTCCTTGCTGATGAGATGGCGCATCGGCGCCGACCCCGTCAGCATGGCGCTGCCTGCTGTCAGTTTCTGTCAGCAATGAATTTCGGCTGCGGGATCTGCTGGGTGGTGCGCCACTCCTTCAGCAGGCTCTCTCTGCTTTTTGGATAGCGGCAATCTTGCGGTTGCATCCGGGTAATGCGATCTACCCGAAAGTGGCGAAAGTCCTGGCGTAGCTCGCACCAGGCCACCAATACCCGCACCTGGTCGAAGTAGCCGAGGGCACAGGGCCAGACGGTGCGCTCCGAACTCTTCTCCTTGAGATCCCGATAGCCCAGGATCACCTTGCGTTGCTGGCGGATGGCACTGCGCAGGGGGGCTTCATCGGTGAGGCTGTCGCTGCGGGAGGTGCCGATTAGCAGGGCATTGCTCTGGAGCTGCTGGCGATAGTCGGTGGGCAGCACGGCCTCTATCTTGGCCAGCGCGCTGCTGGCGGCGGTACTGAGGGCATGGTCGGCATGAGCCGCCACCCAGCGTGAGCCCAGCACCAGCGCATCCAGCTCCTCCTCGCTGAACATCAGCGGCGGCAGCATGAAGCCGGGGCGAAGCACATAGCCGATGCCCGCTTCCCCCTCGATGTGGGCGCCCTGTGCCTGCAGGGTGGCGATATCCCGATAGAGGGTGCGCAGGCTGATGCCAAGCTGGCTGGCCAATTCGCTGCCGGTGATGGCGTAGCGGTGGCCGCGCAGCAGCTGGAGCAGGGCCAGCAGGCGTTCTGAACGGGACATGATATGGCTCCTCAAGATCTCCGCTCAGGGTGCCATGTTGTGACTGGGGGAGAAAGCTGAATGTGGAAAAGGCCTGCCACGGGCGGCGAGAAGATTTTTCGAGCAGAGCCCTTGAAAGCCGAAAGCGGGCCCCTATATAGATAACAAGGCCGGAACGCTCGACAGAGGTTTCGACCAGGCGCCCGTCCATCAGGAGGGCAAACAATCAGTTATCGCTCAAAAGAGGATAATACTATGCGTTCTATCGACTTTTCTCCGCTCTATCGTTCTGCCATCGGTTTTGATCGTCTGGCCAATCTCATCGAATCTGCGGCCAGCAATGGCAATGCCGGTTATCCCCCCTACAACATCGAGCAGCTGGGTGACAGCGACTACCGCATCAGCATGGCGGTGGCGGGCTTTACCCAGGAAGAGCTGGAGCTGAGCTTCCAGGAAAATCTGCTGACGGTGAAGGGCAACAAGCAGGCCGATACCGAGCGCAACTACCTCTACCAAGGCATAGCCGAACGCGGTTTCGAGCGTCGCTTCCAGCTGGCTGACTATGTGCGGGTGAAGGGGGCCGATCTGAAAAATGGTCTGCTGCACATCGACCTGGTGCGCGAAGTGCCCGAGGCGATGAAGCCCCGCAAGATCGAGATCAACGGCTGATAGCCTGACCTCATTGAATTGTTGACGTTTCCCGGGTGCCGATGACGGGCCCGTGGAGAAGTGAAACCTGTTGCTTATAGAAGGATAGGATTATGCGTAACCTCGATTTTTCTCATCTCTATTCCAACGCCGTCGGCTTCGAGCGGATGGCCCGTGAGCTGGAAGGTCTGTTCGAGCAGAAGACTGCCGCTTACCCCCCGTACAACATCGAAAAGCGCGATCACGACGGCTATCGCATCACGGTTGCCGTGGCCGGCTTCGAGCGCGAAGAGCTGGAGCTGGAGACCGAAAACGGCACCCTCAAGGTGAAGGGGCGCAAGGCCGCCGCCGATGAACGCCAGTTCCTCCATCAGGGGATCGCCGAGCGCGACTTCGAGCTCGCCTTCAAGCTGAGCCAGCATGTGGAAGTGCAGGGCGCCAAGCTGGAGCATGGGCTGCTGACCATCGATCTGGCGCGCGAGCTGCCGGAGGCGCTCAAGCCTCGTGCCATCCCGATCGGCAAGCCCGATCAGCTGGCACTGCCCGGTTAAGCAAACCGGGCGCGCAATAAACAAGAGAGGCCTGCATGTGCAGGCCTCTCTGTTTTTGTATCGCCGAACTGGCTTAGCCGGCGTAGAGGGCGTTGATCTCGTCGGCCAGGATGGTGATGCCGCGCCGTACCAGCTCCTCGCTCTGGGAGTAGTTGAGGCGGATGCACTCCTGGCTGTGACGCCACTCCGGATCGTCTATGCCGGGGAAGAAGTAGTGCCCCGGCACGATCAGCAGGTTCTTCGCCTTCAGTCGCTCGTACAGCTCCTGACAGTGGATCGGCAGGCCTTCGAACCAGAGCCAGAGGAAGAGAGCGCCTTCCGGCTTGTGGATGTGAAAGCGAGGATCGGGGATCGCTTCGCGCAGCAGTTGCACCGCCAGCTCCGCCTTCTGCCGATAGAAGGGTTTCACCACCTGTTCGCTGAGGGCGATGATCTCGCCGCTCTCGATCATCGGAATGGTGATAGCGGGCCCCAGACTGCCCGGTGCCAGATTGATGATGCCGCTCAGGTTGGTGATGGCCTGAATGATCTTCTCGTCGGCGATGACGATGCCGCAGCGGGTGCCCGGCAGGCCGAGCTTGGAGAGGCTCATGCAGAGGATGGTATTGGCGTTCCAGAACGGCTTGGCCTCGCTGAAGATGATGCCCGGGAAGGGGACGCCGTAGGCGTTGTCGATCAGCAGCGGAATGCCCTTGTCGCGGGCAATCTGATCGAGGTGCTCGATCTCTTCATCGGTCAGCACGTTGCCGGTGGGGTTGGTGGGTCGGGAGACGCAGATCACCCCGATGTCGTCACCCACCTGCAGGCTCTCGAAGTCCACGTGGTACTTGAACTGGCCGTCGGCCAGCTTCTCTATGGTGGGCTTATAGGCCACGAAGTAGTCGTCCGCCAGTGCCGAGTCGGCATAGCCGATGTACTCGGGGGCGAGCGGGAACAGCACCTTCTTCTTGCGGCCATCGGCAAATTCGCCCGCCAGCAGGTTGAACAGATAGAAGAAGGCGTTCTGGCTGCCGTTGGTGAGGGCGATGTTGCGGGCGGAGATGTCCCAGCCCAGCTCTTTGCTGAGCAGGGCCGCCAGCGCTTTGGTGAACCTGTCCTTGCCCTGGGGGCCATCGTAGTTGGCCATCGCCTTCACCAGCTCGCCGTTGTCGAGCAGGCTCTTGGCCTCGGCCTGAAAACGTTCCAGCATGGCGGGGATGGGGGCCGGGTTGCCGCCACCCAGCATGATGGCGTCCGGATTGGTCAGCCCCTGATTAAGGTCATCCATGAGTTGGGTAATACCGGCATGGCGAGTGAACTTCTCGCCGAACAAGGAAAATTCCATTCGGTGACAGATCCAGAGTCAGTTACGGGGGAGCTAGCACCATAGCTCAGTTTAAAAGCGGGTGTCGATCAAAAAAATGGGACGTTCCACGTGGAACAGCAGACAAAAATTAAGCGTGGTGAAAATGACCACTTGTTGGTTCAATCCTGACTACAGGATGTTCTCCAACTGGCGCCACTTATCATCTAAAAACAATTAATTTTAACAAAATCATGTTGTTATAGATGTGGCACAACAATTGGAATAGCTATCTGGTCATCTCAACCACACCGGAGCACACCAGATGAAAATCCTGATCGCAACCTTGATTGCCAGCAGCCTGAGCCTGAACGTCATGGCTGACGAGTACCCCAGACCCGAACTGGATTGCGCCAAGCTGGCGCAGGAGATAGCGGCCCAGCAGCAGCAGGCCTCCCATGCGGTGGTGGAGGAGGCTATTCACAACCTCAAACCGCTGGCGCTGGAGACCCTGGTGGTGGAGGCGAGCTCGGCCGATGCGACTCACCCCGAGAGTTGAGATAGCGCAGCGGGGTCTGCCCCGTGTGTTGTCTGAAGAAGCTGATGAAGGCGCTGTCGCTGGCGAACTCCAGCGTTGCCGCTACCCGGCTGATGGGTTCGGCCTCGGCCAGCAGTTCCAGCGCCCGCAATAGTCGCCACTGCTGGCGCCAGGCCTGGTAGCTCATGCCGGTCTCCCGCATGAAGATACGACCTATGGTCTTGTCACTGGCACCCACCCGTTCGGCCAGCCGGTTGAGCCGATCGGGCAGGGTGTCGCCCCGCTTCACTTCCTGCAGCCAGCCGGCCAGACGCGAGTCTGACGGCAGCGGCAACTGCCAGGACTCCCGAGGCGCTTGCGCCAGCTCCTCCTGCAACAGCGCCAGCGTGCAATGCTGCTCCGCTGCCGGTTTGTCCCACGGCCAGATCGCCATCCGTTCGATGATCTCCCGCAGCAGCGGGTTGACCGCCAGCACCGCCATCTCGGTCGGCAAACCGGGCTCCGGCTGGAAGTAGAGGGAGCGATACGCCACCACTCCGCGCATCAGCACCCGATGGGGCAGCCCTACCGGCAGCCAGGCCGCCCGCGTCGGCGGCAGCAGGCAGACCTGATCGTCCAGCTCTATGGTCATGCAGCCGGCCTGGGCGAACAGCAGCTGATGGCGTTTGTGCTGATGACGGCCGGAGTCGTGCCAGCCGAGGGCGGAGGCGATCCCGATGGCGCTGCCGTCGTGCTGATCCGGGTCAAAAGGGTGATCGGGAAGAATAAAAGCCATATGTCCGATTATTGATGTTTATAGTCCTGCTTATTGTAATCGGACAATCGGCATCACTCTAGAATGACGGCCTCTTGTGAAGGAGGTTTGTCATGAACAACAAGTTGCCACCGCTTTGGCTGGTGGTTGGATTGATGATGTTTCCGCAGATAGTGGAGACCATCTACAGCCCGGTGCTGACCCATATCGCCAGCCAGTTTCGGGTGAGCGAGGGGCAGGCATCCCAGACCCTATCGGTCTATTTTCTGGCGTTTGCGGCGGGCGTGGTCTGCTGGGGCCGACTGTGCGATCTGGTCGGGCGGCGTCCCGCCATGCTGGCGGGGCTGATGACCTATGGCGCCGGCACTCTGCTGGCGTTGCTGGCCACTCAATTTGAAACCCTGCTGTTGGCCCGGGTCATCGCGGCCTTCGGCGCCGCCGTGGGCTCTGTGGTGACCCAGACCATGCTGCGCGACAGCTATCAGGGCAGCGATCTGGCGCGGGTCTTTTCGGTGATGGGCATCGCGCTCTCCCTCAGTCCGGTGCTGGGACTGGTGAGCGGCGGCCAGCTGGCGAGCGGGTTCGGTTATCTGGGGGTATTCAGCGCCCTGCTGGTATTGGCAGTTGGATTGCTGCTGGTCACTTGCTGGCAACTGCCGGAAACCCGGCCGGCCATCACCCAGCGGGTGGCGCTCTGGCCGCTGGCACAACGGATGGTGCGTGATGCAGCCTTGTGGCGCAGCGCCGCATTGGTGGCGCTGTTCAACACCATGCTGTTCGGCTACTACAGCCTGGCTCCCTTCCTGTTTGCCGGGCTGGGGTTGAGTGCAGGTGAGTTTGGTTACTCCGGCATCTTGCTGGCGCTGGCAACCCTGGGGGGCAGCCTGCTCAACAAGCGCCTGCTGGGGCGTGGCTGGTCGCCAGCCTCGCTGATCCGGCTCGCCGCCGCGTTGGCGCTGGGGTCCGGCTGGCTGGTGTGGGCCAGTCAGGCTTCGCTCTGGTTCCTGGTGCCCATGATGGGGGTGGTGGTGGCGTTCGGGCTGGCGATCCCCAATGTGCTGAGCCAGGCGCTGCTGGCCTATCGGGAGGTGGCAGGCAGTGCCGGTGCCCTGTTCGGGCTCGGTTACTACCTGTTGCTCAGCCTGGGGTTGGCGGTTGCCGCCAGCTTGCAGGATCTCGGTCTGCTGCTCGGTGGTTGCGGTCTGCTGGCCCTCTGCTGTGGTTGGCGTCGTTCCACGTGAAACATCAGCTGCCGATAAAGCGGTAGCCGATGCCGGATTCGGTCTCGATCAGGGTGGGTTGCTGGGGGTTATCTCCCAGCTTCTTGCGCAGGCTGGCGATGACGATGCGCAGGTAGTGGGTGTCTTCTTTGTGGCTTGGTCCCCAGATGTCGTTGAGCAGCTGGGTCTGCAGCACCAGCTTGCCGGGGTGGCACACCAGTGCCTGCAGCAGGGCGAACTCCTTGCGGGAGAGGGGCACCTCTTCTTCCCCCAGGGTGACCCTGTGGCTGCTGCTGTCCAGGGTCAGCCCGCACTGGGGGAAGTGGCGCTGCTCGCCGCTGCTGACCCCGGCCCGCTGGCGCAACAGTACCCGGATGCGGGCCATCATCTCGCCGATGCCGAACGGCTTGCTCATGTAGTCGTTGGCCCCCGCATCCAGCAAGCGCACCTTCTCCTGTTCAGAGTCCCGTGCCGACAGCACCAGTACCGGGTGCTGATGGTGCTCGCGAATGGCCTGCAACACCTGAATGCCGTCTCCGTCCGGCAGGCCGAGGTCCAGGATCACCAGATCGGGATTGAGGTGGCGATACTGCGCCAACCCCTCGTTGACACCGACCGCCTCGCTCACCTGATGCCCCTCGGCGATCAGGCTGATCCGCAAAAAACGGCGGATGGCCGCCTCGTCGTCGATGACCAGTATGTGAGCCATTCAGCCTCCAGCTGGATAGAGTAAAAAGGTTCAGGCCGCGGCTGCATTGAGCGCCAGCGGCAGGGAGATGCGCATGCAGGTGCCGTTGCCGTTGGGGCCGGAAAATGCCCAGATGCGGCCGCCGTGGGCCTCTATCATAGCGCGGGAAATGGCGAGGCCAAGTCCGGTGCCACGGCTGCCGCAGTCGCCGACCGGCTGGGTGTAGAACAGATTGAAGATCTTGTCCCGATCCGACTCGGCAATGCCGACCCCGATGTCGATGATGTCGAGGATGAGATCGGGGTCCGCCAGCATCACCTTGAACTCGATGGGGGTGCCGGCCGGTGAGTAGCGGGAGGCGTTGTCGAGAATGTTGACCAGCACCTGCTCGATCAGGGCGCCGTGCACATAGAGACGGGGGATCTGCTGATCGAAGTGCACCAGCAGCTTGTGCTGGCGCCAGGAGGAGTCGAGCCGGCGGCGGGCGTTTTCCACCAGATCCGCCAGGTCGACCCAGTCCCGTTTGAGCTGGAAATCCGGTGAGCCGATGCGGGTCATGTCCAGCAGGTTCTGCACATAGCTGTGCAGGCGGCGCGCCTCGTCCTGCACCGAGTGCAGCAGCTCGCTGCGATCTTCGCTGCTGATCCGGTCACCATATTCCAGCAGGGTGCTGCCGGCCCCCATGATGGTGGCCAGCGGTGTCTTCAGATCGTGGGAGACCGAGGAGAGCAGGGCGGCGCGCATCCGGTCGGTTTCCGCCTGCAGCTGGCTGTCGGCCAGCCGTTCGTTGAGATCGATCCGGGCCAGCGCGGCGCGGATATCGGTGAGCAGGGCCTGCAGCTGATGCTCGGCCGAAGAGGCGAGCGGATTGGCCAGCACTATCCCCAGCACCAGTTCATCACTGAGGTGATGGTACTGGGCCTCGGCCGCGTTGAGGGTGGCGGTGTGGGCGCCGGCGCTCTGCTTCTGGGCCAGACACCAGTCGATGGCTGCCTTGTCGGTCTGCCCCGGCTTGTGCTGGGTCGAGCCGGCCCTGTGCTGGTAGTGCTGATCGAGGGCGAACACCGGCTGGCCCAGCGCCAGCGAGATGGCCTGAGATCCCTGCCTGAGCACCTCTTCCGGGCTGCTGGCGGTGGCCAGCCCCTGGCTCAGCGACAGCAGGGCATTGCCCAGCTGTTGGGTCTCGCGCAGGCCGATCAGCTGTTGGCGCTGACGGGAGGCGAGCCGCCCGGCCGTGATGCCGACGATCAGCAGCACGAACAGGGTGAGCAGATCGCTGTGGCTGGCCACGCTCAAAGAGAAGTAGGGGGCGGTGAACAGCAGATTGTGGCCGACGAAGCCCAGCACGGCGGCCAGGATGGCGGGCATCAGGCTGGTGGTGAGCGCGGTGGCCAGCACCCCCAGCACGAACAGCATGGGCAGGGAGGCGGGCGGCAACCAGTGGGAGAGGCCCCAGACGGCGGCCGAGGTGGTCCCCATGATGGCCACCGCCAGCAGGCTCTGGCGAATGTCCTTGGGGTGGAGCGGCTGCAAGCCCAGGCTGGGCTTGCGCTTCTCGGTATCCACCAGCGTGATCTCGAGTCCTTGCGCCTGCTTGAGCAGATGTTGCACCAGCGAGCGACGCCAGGGCGCCTTGTGGGGTTTGCCCAGCAGCAGTTGCGATACCTGCTGCTGCTCGGCGGTCTCCAGCAGGGTGTCGGCCACCGCCGGACTGGAGAGAGTCAGCACCTTGGCCCCCAGCTGGGAAGCGAGCGCCAGTGCCTGCTCCAGCTCGACCGAGCGCTGCCCCTTGCTGTCGATGTGCACCACCAGCCAGGGCAGCTGGCGGCGCTGGGCGAAGCGGTGACCGTAGCGCACCAGGGCGGCGCCGTGCTGATCGCCGAGGCAGACCATCAGCTTGCCCCGCAGCGGCAGAGTGGTCTTGCCGGCCGCCTGCCACTGCAGTTGCAGATCCCCCTCCACGTGGCTGGCGGCGGTCTGCATCGCCAGCTCGCGCAGGGCGGTGAGGTTGTTGAGGGAGAAGAAGGACTGCAGGGCGGCCTTGGCCTGGTGGGGCACATAGACCTTGCCCTCCTTGAGGCGGCCGAGCAGCTCCTTGGGGGGGAGGTCGATCAGCACCAGGCTGTCGGCCTCCAGCAGCACCTGATCCGGCAGGGTCTCCTTGACCCTGACCCCGGTCAGCTGCCACACCAGATCGTTGAGGCTCTCCAGGTGCTGCACGTTGAGGGTGGTGTAGACGTCGATGCCGGCACCGAGCAGCTCTTCCACATCCTGCCAGCGCTTCTCGTGGCGACTGCCGGGGGCGTTGCTGTGAGCCAGCTCGTCCACCACGGCGATGGCAGGCTTGCGGGCCAGCAGGCCGTCCAGATCCATCTCCTCCAGCCGCTGCTGGCGGTGTAGGTGCAGCTTGCGCGGCTGGATGGCGAGCTTGTCGAGCAGGGCCAGGGTCTCCTGGCGGCCGTGGGTCTCCACCACCCCGATCAGGATGTCGACCCCCTCCTTGGCCTGCTCCCGCACCGCCTGCAGCATGGCGTAGGTCTTGCCGACGCCGGGGGCGGCACCGAGAAACACCTTCAGCTTGCCCCTGTGCTCCTGTTCCAGGCTCGCCAGCAGGGCGTCCGCCCTCAACTCATCACGCATCCCCGTGCTCCCGTTGCATCGGCCGAACCGCGGCCGTGACCTCATTGCTCATGCTTGTCCCCGTTGTCGAAAGGGAGCCTGTCCCGAACGGCAAGGAGCGCCCTCAGGCGCCCTTTTGATGATCGAGTTGCAGGTTCAACTGGAGAATGTTGACCACCTGCGGGCCAAGGATACCAGCTTGTGCCGCCGACTTGACCTGCTCCGTCAGCTGAACGGGATCCAGCCCCCGTTGCCCGGCGACCCGCTCTACCTGAGCCAGCGCTGCAGCGAGCGGCAGATGGGGATCGAGGCCGGAGGCGGAGCGGGTCAGCAGGGCGGGGACCCTGGCTTCCGGCTGCGCCCTGGCCGCCGCTGCGGCAAACTCGGCCCGCAGCGGCGAGCTCATCCCCAGGTTGCTGGCGCCTCCGCCTATGGTGGCGAAGTCGCTGGCGGAGGGGCGGGAGTGGAAGTAGTCTGCCCGCTCGAACTTCTGTGCCAGCAGGGCACTGCCGACCACCTGCTGTTTGGCGTTGGTGAGCAGGCTGCCGTTGGCCTGCCAGGGGAAGAGCAGCTGGGCCAGCCCGGTGACGGCCAGCGGATATGCCACCCCCAGCAGCAGGGTCAGGGTCAGCAGGGTTCTGATTGCGATCATGTTTTTTTGCTCCAAAAGATTGATGGGGTACAAGCCCGGCCTGCACCCCGCTATGTGGTTACACCAGCCCCAGGCCGGTGATGACCAGGTCGATCAACTTGATACCTATGAAAGGCACTATCAGGCCGCCGACGCCGTAGATCAGCAGGTTGCGGCGCAGCAGGCTGGCGGCCGAGCCCTGCAGGCTGACCCCGCGCAGGGCCAGTGGCACCAGCGCGACGATGATCAGGGCGTTGAAGATGATGGCCGACAGGATGGCGCTCTCGGGGCTGCCCAGTTGCATCAGGTTCAGCACCCCCAGCTGCGGATAGGCGGCGATGAACAGGGCCGGCAGGATGGCGAAGTACTTGGCCACGTCGTTGGCGATGGAGAAGGTGGTCAGGGCGCCACGGGTCACCAGCAGCTGCTTGCCCACCAGCACCACGTCCAGCAGCTTGGTGGGGTTGGAGTCGAGATCCACCAGGTTGCCCGCCTCCTTGGCGGCCTGGGTCCCCTCGTTCATGGCCAGCCCCACGTCGGCCTGGGCCAGTGCCGGTGCGTCGTTGGCGCCGTCCCCGCACATGGCGACCAGCCGGCCGTCGGCCTGCTCCTGACGGATGTAGGCCAGCTTCTTCTCCGGTGTCGCCTCGGCGATGAAGTCATCCACCCCGGCCTCGGCGGCGATGGCGGCGGCGGTCAGCGGGTTGTCACCGGTGATCATCACGGTGCGGATCCCCATGTGGCGCAGGATCTGGAAGCGGGCCTTGATGCCCGGCTTGATGATGTCCTTGAGGAACACCACTCCCAGCAGCTTCTCGTGGGTACAGACCAGCAGCGGGGTGCCGCCCTGGCGGGCGATGTTGTCCACCGATTTGAGGATGAGCTCGGGCACCGCCTTGCGATCGAGCGAGAGGTAGCGCAACACAGCATCCACCGCCCCCTTGCGATAGTGATGGCCGTTGCGATCCAGCCCGCTCAGCCGGGTCTCGGCGCTGAAGGGGATGAGGATGTCGCTCTCCAGCTGGCTCGGTCTGGTGTGGCTCTTGCCCGCCAGGGTCAGGATGGATTTGCCCTCCGGGGTATTGTCACCGAGCGAGGCCAGCATGGCGGCCTGGGCCAGCAGGGAGGGGTCCACGCCGGGGGCCGGGATCAGCTCGTCTGCCATCCGGTTGCCGAAGGTGATGGTGCCGGTCTTGTCCAGCAGCAGGGTACGCACATCGCCGGCGGCTTCCACCGCCCGGCCCGATTTGGCGATCACGTTGAGCTTCACCAGTCGGTCCATGCCGGCGATGCCGATGGCGGAGAGCAGACCGCCGATGGTGGTCGGGATCAGGGTGATGAACAGCGCCAGCAGATAGAGCCGGGGCACCTGGGTGCCGTTGTAGTCGAGGAACCAGGGCAGGGTGGCCACCACCAGCAGGAAGATGAGGGTCAGCCCCACCAGCAGGGCGTCCAGCGCCATCTCGTTGGGGGTCTTTTGCCGCTTGGCTCCTTCCACCAGGGCAATCATGCGATCCAGCGTGCTTTCGCCCGGGTTGTTGCTGATGTGCACCCAGATCTGGTCGGAGACGACGGTGGTGTTGCCGGTCACGCCGCTGCGGTCGGTGCCGGACTCGCGGATGACGGGGGCGGATTCGCCGGTGATGGCCGCCTCGTTGACCGAAGCGATGCCGGCGACCACTTCGCCGTCGGCCGGGATCATCTCGCCGCTGCGCACCAGCACCAGATCGCCCTTGAGCAGGCTGGTGGCCGGTACCCACTCGCCCTTGTCATCCTGCGGGCTGGTGACTCGACGTGCCTTGAGCTGGCTCATGCCGGCCTTCAGGCTGTCGGCCCGCGCCTTGCCGCGCCCCTCGGCCAGGGTCTCGGCGAAGTTGGCAAACCAGAGGGTGAGCCAGAGCCAGGCGGTCAGCTGCCAGGCCAGCGAAGGAGCGACGCCGGAGAGCGGTTGCCCCAGCAGCGACTCCAGGGTCGCCATCACGGCCGCCAGCCAGAGGGTGAACAGGATGGGGCTGCCAAACAGCGCCCTGGGGTTGAAGCGATAGAGGGCTTCCACCATGGCCTGCAGGATCTGTGATTTCTGTTTCTTGCCCTTCACCTGAATGGTGTCGGTGCTCATTGAAGCGGACTTGCTCATTGGAAAGCTCCCTGCATCGAATAGTTGGTCACGCAGATCAATCGGGTGTGCAGCATCAGAAGGCTCCTCCCAGCAGGCTCAGGTGTTCCGCCACCGGGCCCAGCGCCAGCACCGGCAGGAAGGAGAGACCCCCCATCAGCAGCACGGTGACGATCAGCAGGGTGATGAAGAGCGGGCCGCTGATCGGGAAGTCCCCTTCGCTCGTCTCCTGGCGTGGTGCGCGGGCCAGCTGGCCGGCGATGGCCAGTACCGGAATGATGTAGCCGAAGCGGCCGAGCAGCATGGCCAGCCCGATGGCGATGCACTGCCAGCTGTCGGCGGCGGCAAAGCCGGCGAAGGCGGAGCCGTTGTTGCCGGCGGCCGAAGCGTAGGCATAGATCAGTCGTGAGAGGCCGTGGGGGCCGTCGTGACCGATGACGGTGGCGGAGTTCGGCATCAGCAGGGTAATGCCGCCGATCACCAATACCCCGACCGGCATCACCAGCATGCTGGCGACCACCCATTTCATCTCGGTGATGCCGAGCCGTTTGCCCAGATAGGTCGGGGTGCGCCCCACCATCAGGCCGCAAAGGAACACGGTCAGCAGCACGAACAGCATCATGCCGTAGATACCGGCACCGACGCCGCCGAACACCACTTCACCCAGCAGCATGTTGATCATGGCGACCATGCCGGCGAGCGGGGCGAAGCTGTCGTGCATGGCGTTGACCGAGCCGTTGGAGGCGGCGGTGGTGGCCACTTCCCAGATGCTGGACAGCACGGGGCCGAAGCGGCTCTCCTTGCCTTCCCAGTTGCCGGCTTCGCTGGTGAGGTGGGCGAGGGCCGGATCCGGCTTCAGCTCCTGGCCGATGGCGAGGCAGAGCCCCAGCACCAGCATGATGGTCATGGCGATGAGGATGGCGCGGCTGTGGGCCAGATCCTTCACGTAACGACCCAGGGTGCAGACCATGGCGGCGGCCAGCGTCAGCAGGGCGACCATTTCCAGCCAGTTGGAGAGGGCGGTGGGGTTTTCGAACGGATGGGCCGAGTTGATGCCGAAGAAGCCGCCGCCGTTGGAGCCGAGCTGCTTGATGGCGATCTGGGAGGCGGCCGGGCCGAGCGGCAGCAGCTGCTCCTGACCTTCCAGGGCGTGGAACGGCAGGTAGGCAGACAGGCTCTGGGGCACCCCCTGCCAGACCAGCAGCAGCGCCAGGATCAGCGCCATCGGCAGCAGCACGTAGAGACAGAAACGCACCAGATCCTGCCAGAAGTTGCCAAGGTGGGTGGTCTGCTGGCGGGCGATGCCGCGAAACAGGGCGATGGCGACCGCGGCGCCGGTGGCTGCGGAGACGAAGTTCTGGGTGGTGAGCCCCACCATCTGGCTGAAGTAGGAGAGGCTGGCTTCGCCGGAGTAGGCCTGCCAGTTGGTGTTGGTCATGAAGCTGACCGCGGTGTTGAAGGCGAGTTGCCAGTTCAGCCCGGGCAGCTGTTGCGGGTTGAGGGGCAGCAGCCCCTGTGCCAGCAGGATCAGGAACAGCAGGCCGAAGCCGGCGCCGTTGAAGGCCAGCAGGCTGAGGGCGTAGGACTTCCAGTCCTGCTCGCGCCCGTCCGTGCCGCAGCAGGCCAGGGTGGCGCGCTCAAGCGGGGCCAGCCAGCGACTCTTGCCTTCAAATACCCGATACAGGTAGTTGCCAAGCAGAGACGCCGGCAGCAGCACCAGCAGCACGAACGCGACGGGATAGATGATCTCTTGCCACATATCCGGTTCCTCACTCATGGGTACGCGCGAGGGCGCGCAGCAGATAACCCGCGAGGGCGAGGACCAGCAGCAGATATAGCCAATTCATAACGACTCCGTTGAGGTAATTAGCGTCAGGGATCGATGCATATCCGTGTCGATCCCATAGGTCTCATTGACGCTGAAAGGGTATGTAGAACGGGCGTAAAGGCGCCATAAAGCCCGATTTGGCTGGCGTAAAATCGGCGTAAAAATGAAGGGCTGGCAGAGTGGGAGGGGTGGGACGCGATCAAAAAACCCGGCCTGGGCCGGGTTTGGTAGCAATTGACTGAGACTGGCCTGATAGTGACAGGTCAGCTTCAAACATGCTTATCGCATGGTCACAAACTCTTCCGCGCTGGTGGGATGGATGGCAACGCAGTTGTCGAAGTCCGCCTTGGTGGCACCCATCTTCATGGCGACGCCGAAGCCTTGCAGGATCTCGTCCATGGCGAAGCCGATGCCGTGCAGGCCGACCACCTTCTCTTCCGGCCCGACGCAGACCAGTTTCATCCGGGTAGGCTGGCGATGCTGGGTCAGCGCCGAGTACATGGCGGTGAACTGGCTGCGGTAGACCTTGACCTGATCTTCACCGTATTCGGCAACGGCTTCCGGCTCGGTCAGGCCTATGGTGCCGATGGGGGGGTGGCTGAACACCACGGTCGGCACCAGATCGTAATTGAGGTGCTCGTTCGGCTTGTTGTTGAACAGCCGCTCGGAGAGGCGGCGGCCCGCCGCGACGGCCACCGGGGTGAGCTGGATGCGGCCGGTGTTGTCACCGACGGCATAGACATTGGCGACGGCGGTGTTCTGGAACTTGTCGGTCGGGATAAAGCCCTGCTCGTCCAACTCGATGCCGGCGGCAGCCAGATTGAGGTTGTCGGTGGCCGGGACGCGGCCGATGGCCCAGATCAGGCAGTCGACGGTGAGGTGACGACCATCTTCCAGCTGCAGGGTCAGGCTCTCATCGGCGTTCTTGACCACCGCTTTTGGAATGGCGTGGGTGTGCAGCTTGGGCCCTTCCTGCGCCATGATCTCCACCAGAGTCTCGTGGATCATGGGGTCGAAGTTGCGCAGCGGCGCGTGTTTGCGCACCACCAGATGGGTCTCGGAGCCGAGCGCCTGCATCACCCCGGCGATCTCGACGGCGATATAGCCGGCCCCTACCACGGCAACCCGCTTGGGCTGGCTCTGCAGCTCGAAGAAGCCGTCGGAGTCGATGCCCAGCTCGGCACCCGGGATGGCCGGCACTTCAGGGCGGCCGCCGGTGGCGATCAGGATGTGATCGGCGCTGTACTGCTCGCCATTCACTTCGATGGTGTTGCTGCTGACGAAGCGGGCGAAGCCCTTGATGACGGTGATCTGGTTCTTGCCCAGTACGTTCTGGTAGGACTGATGAATGCGGCCGATGTAGGCCTGGCGGGACTCGACCAGCTTGGCCCAGTTGAAGTGGTTGAGGGTGGTGTCGAAGCCGTAATCGGCGCCATATTTCAGGGCATCGGCGATCTGGCCGGCATACCACATGGCCTTCTTCGGTACGCAGCCGACGTTGACGCAGGTTCCACCCAACTCTTTGGCTTCAATCAGGGCAACTTTCTTACCGTACATGGCAGCCCGGTTGGCCGAGGCGATGCCGCCGCTGCCGCCGCCGATGGCGATATAGTCAAAATGCTGTGCCATTGCGAGGTTCTCCGCTCATTAAGAATGCAATCACAGCATGATGGGGATAAAGCGGCTGGCTCACAAGAGCCAGCGCTCAGTTATGTTGGATCGGCAGGCGAATATGGAACTGGGCGCCGTTGTCCGGCTCGCTGACGCAGTTGATGCGACCGCGCAGCAGCTGCACCACCAGGTTGTAGATGATGTGGGTGCCAAGCCCGCTGCCGCCCTGGCCCCGCTTGGAGGTGACGAAGGGGTCGAAGATGCGCGGCAAGATCTCGGGCGGGATGCCGCGGCCGTTGTCGCTGTAGTCGATCAGCAGCTCTTCACCCTGCTGTTCCACCTTGATGGTGATCTTCTTGGGTTTGTCCCAGTTGTCGAAGCCGTGGTTGATGGAGTTGAGGATCAGGTTCGAATATATCTGGGTGAAGCTGCCGGGGAAGGAGAAGATCGACAGCTTGGGATCGCACTGGATATCCACCTCGCACTGGGCCTTCTTCAGCTTGTGGCCGAGGGAGACCACCACCTGGTGCAGGTTGTCGGCGAGGCTGAAGTTGTAGCGTGCCTCGGACGACTGATCCACCGCCACCTGCTTGAAGCTGGCGATAAGCTCCGAAGCGCGGCGCAGGTTGCCCTGCAGCAGCTGCATGGACTCGTCGAGGTTGACGGTAAATTCGGTGAGATAGGAGCGTGACAACTGTTTTGATTCGATGTGCTGCTTGAAGTCGGCCACCCGCTCCTGCAGGTAGGAGGAAGCGGTCACGCTGATGCCGATGGGGGTGTTGATCTCGTGGGCCACGCCGGCCACCAGCGAACCTAGGGAGGCCATCTTCTCCGATTCCACCAAGGTTTGCTGGGCCTGTTTCAGGTCGTCGTAGGCCTTGCCCAGCTGGTCGTTGGCATCGCTCAGGCTGCGGGTGCGTTCCACCACCTTGCCTTCCAGCTGTTCGTTGAGCTGGATGATCTCCCGCTCCACCTTCTTGAGGCGGGTGATGTCGTAGCCAAAGCCAATCAGATACTTGAGGTTGGGCCCCTCGTAGAAGGGGGCGAAGGTCCACTGCAGCACCAGCTCGTGGCCCTGCTGGTCATGCATGATGACCTCTTTGTCCTCGATGGAGCCGTGATCGGCCAGGGTAGCCGCCAGCTCATCGCGCTGGGCTTTGCTGACGAACAGATCCAGCCAGTTGTGCTGCAGTATCTCCTGCTGGTGGTAGCCGGTCAGCAGGATGGCTGCCGGATTGATGCTGGCGATGTTGAGGTCCGGTTCCATGCAGCAGATGACCATGTTGGCCGAGTTGATCAGGGTGGCGGAGAAGTCACGCTCCTGTTGCAGCTGCTCGGCGGCCTGATGGCGCGCCGCAAATTCGTCGTTCAGCCGGGTGCGCATCTGGTTGAGGGTGGCAACCAGGGTGTCGAGTTCGTCGGGTTTCTTGCGGGGCAGGGGGCGCCCCTCCAGGGTCAGCTCGATGGCGAGCCGGTCCAGATTGAACTTCTGGGCATAGTTGGCGATGCGGTTGAGGTGTCGCACCACCAGGTAGTAGATGATGATCAGGATGCAGAACGAGACCACCAGGGTCTTGATGGTCTGGCTGACCATGATCAGCACCGATTTCTCGATCAGGCGCTGGTAGATCTGCTCGAGGGAGGCGGCGACAAACAGCTTGCCCACCACTTCGCCCTGATAGGTGAGGTTGAATTCGCGGGAGATGTCGTAGCTTTCCCGCTCCACCCCTTGGGTCAGCAGCGGCACTTCCGAGTTGCCGAGCATCTCCTTCACCATCACGAACTGCATGTTGGGCAGGTTCATGATGCCTTCGATCTGTACCTTGACCTGTTCTTCGTCCAGGTTCCACAGGCTGGCGGCGATGGGCTGCAGGAAGGAAGCCTCGATCTGGCCGATGCTGTCCTCGATCACTGCCACGTCCTTGCGGTAATCCCAGGCAAGCTGCAACACCGTAATGATCATCGCCAATACGGTACTGCACACCAGAATGTAGGAGAGCAGGCGGTATGAGAGTCCGTTACGGCCGACGGCCTTAGCGGTCTTGGAGAAGAGTCCTGACATGGCGTCCTTGCGGTCTGGATATATTGCCATTTAGTTTAACTGCTTCATGCACTTATGTCGTGTTTCGTTAGCGTGATAAAAACAAGGCCCCGAAACGGGGCCTTGTTGATTAAGAACGGTTTTTAATGACTCCCTTTCGCCTTGGGCGGAATGGATTCGTCAAACACCGGCAGCGGTTTGTGTTCGGAGGCCAGGTAGGTGTAGATCACCGGCAGCACGAACAGGGTGAACAGGGTGCCGATAGCCAGACCGGCCACGATCACGATACCGATGCTGAAACGCTGGGCAGCCCCGGCGCCCGTTGCATAGAGCAGCGGGATGAGACCGGCGATCATGGCGGCCGTGGTCATCAGGATGGGGCGCAGACGTACCTTGGCGGCGGCCATCACGGCTTCCATCCGGTTGCGACCGTGCAGCAGCTGCTCCTCCTTGGCCACCTCGCAGATCAGGATACCGTGCTTGGTAATCAGGCCGACCAGGGTGATCAGACCCACCTGGGAGTAGATGTTCATGGTGGCGGCACCCCAGGCCAGCGCGATCAGTGCACCACTGATGGCCAGCGGCACGGAGACCATGATCACCAGCGGGTCGCGGGCCGACTCGAACTGGATCGCCAGCACCAGGAAGATGATGGCCAGCGCCAGGGCGAAGGTGGCGTACAGGGCGCTGCCTTCGGTCACGAACTGGCGGGCTTCACCCATGTAGTCGTAACGGTAACCCTGCGGCAGCTTCTCGCTGGCGGTGGCATCCAGCCAGGCGATGGCGTTGCCCATGGTGGTGCCCGGCATCAGTACGGCACCTATGGTGGCCGAGTTGAGCTGGTTGAAGTGGGGCAGGGCGCGCGGCTCGCCGACCACCTCGATGCTGATCAGGCTGCCGAGCGGGATGGACTGGCCGTCGGCCGCCCGCACGTAGTAGCACTTGATCGACTCGGGGTTGAGGCGGTATTTGCGCTCGACCTGCGGGATCACCTCGTAGGAGCGGCCATCCAGGTCGATCCGGTTGACGTAACCGTCCGACATCATGGTGCCCAGGGTAATGCCGATGTCCTGCATGGTGATGCCGTAGGCACCCGCCTTGTCCTTGTCGATCTTGATCTTCATAGTGGCGGAGTCGTACTGCAGGTCCAGCTCGGAGTAGACGAAGCGTCCACTCCCCTGGGCTGCGGTCAGGATCTCGCTTGCCACCTGATAGAGGCTCTCGAAGTTGTTCGGCGTGGTGATGACGAACTGGATCGGCAGGCCGCTCGAGGCACCCGGCAATTCCGGGAACTGGAAGGTGGTGATGGACATGCCGGGCACGTTCTCGACCAGCTTGCCAATCCGTTCCAGCACCTCTTTCTGGCTCGCTTCACGCTGGCTCCACGGCACCATGGAGGCGATGCCGAACGCCTGGTTGGCGTTGAACACCCCGGAGAAGACCTGGGAGAAGGCCACTTCCGGCTGTTCGTCCAGCACCTTGTTTACCTGCTCCATGGTGCCCTGGATGTAGTCCAGGTTGACGTTGGAGGGAGCGGTACCCAGCACGGCCATGACGCCCTTGTCTTCGTTCGGTGCCAGTTCGCTCGGAATGAACTTGAACAGCATCGGCAGGCTGGCGAAGACGATGACGGCGAACAGCACCACCACGATGCGCTTCTGCATCACGGCGTGCAGCATGGCATCGTAGCGGACCGTCATGCGGTCGAGCAGGTGATGTACCTTGCTCTCGAACTTGCCCGGCTCCTCGTTGGCCTTGAGCATCTTGGCGCACATCATGGGCGACAGGGTCAGCGCTATGATGCCCGACACGAACACGGCGCCGGCCAGGGTGAGGGCAAACTCCTTGAACAGGGAGCCGGTGATGCCCCCCATCAGGGCGATGGGCGCATACACGGCGGCCAGGGTGACCGTCATGGCGATGACCGGCACGGCGATTTCACGGGTACCTATGATGGCGGCCCGGAATGGTTCTTCCCCCTCCTTGACGTGGCGATCCACGTTCTCCAGTACCACGATGGCGTCATCCACCACCAGACCGATGGCCAGCACCATGGCCAGCAGGGTCATCAGGTTGATGGAGAAGCCGAACATCTGCATCACCATCACCACCCCGATCAGGCTGAGGGGAATGGTGATAATCGGGATGATGACCGCCCGGAACGAACCAAGGAACAGGGTGATCACCACCAGCACGATGGCGGCTGCCTCGGCGATGGTCTTGATGACTTCGCTGATCGATTCGTTGATGGCAACGGTCGAGTCATAGAGGACGTTGGCCTCCATGGTGCTCGGCATGTTGCTCTTCAGGCTCGGCAGCATCTCCAGCACGTCGTGGGCGATGTTGATCGGGTTGGCGGTCGGCGCCGCGTTGATGGCCAGTACCACGGCCTCGCGGCCGTTGGCGGTGGCGCGATAGGTATCGTGGCTCTTCTCCAGGCTGACCTTGGCGATGTCTGCCAGACGGATCACCTTGCTGTCACGGGTGGCCACCACCAGGCGCTCGAGCTCCTCGGTGGTGTTGACCTGGGTCTCGGCATTGCCGTTGTAGAGGGTGAAGTAGCCGGTGGCCTGACCGGTAGCGGACTGATAGTTGTTGCTGTTGAGCACGCTCATCACGTCTGCGGCGGTCAGGTTGAACGCCGCCATCTTGGCCGGATCCAGCCACACCCGCAGGGCGTACTTGGTACCACCGTACATGTCGACCTTGGAGACGCCACCGACGGTAAAGAGCTGGGGCTTGATGACCCGCTCCAGATAGTCGGTGATCTGGCTGGCGTTGAGCTCGGGGCTGGTAAAGCCGATGTAGAGCACCGCCGTGGTCGAGCCGGTCGACATGGTTACCGAGGGATCTTCCGACTCCTTCGGCAACTGGGAACGTACCGAGTTGACCTTGGCCAGAATGTCGGACAGGGCCGCATTCGGGTTGGTGTTGAGCTTCATGTAGGCAGTGATGGTCGAGCTGCCGAGCTGGGTGGACGACGTCATGAAGTCGATGTTGTCCGCCTGGGCGATGGCCTGTTCCAGTGGCTGGGTGATGAAGCCCTGGATCAGGTCGGCACTCGCGCCATAGTAGCTGGTGCTGACCGTGACGACCGTGTTGGTCATCTCGGGGTATTCCCGCACCTGCATCTTGAACACGGCCTGGACACCCAGCAACGCGATCAGAAAGCTGATCGAGATGGCCAAGATGGGCCGCTTGATGAATATATCGGTAAAGCGCATCTGTCTCTCCGCGTTTTACAGCATGGGAACCTGGTCCGGAACCTTCAGGCCCTGGTCCTGCACGATTTTCACTTTGGCGCCGTTGCTCAGGCGTACCTGGCCGGACATGACCACTTCGTCACCCGCCTTGATGCCGGAGACCACGTGCGCATCGTTGCCCTTGCGCTCGCTGACCTTGACCACCACCTGCTCGACGCGCTTCACGCCATCCTTCTCCTTGACCAGGTAGACGTTCTCGCCATACAGGGTAAAGGTGATGGCGGTCTGCGGCAGCACGATCTGGTCCTTCTGGGCCGGCAGCAGAATGCTGGCGCGGGCAAACATGCCGGAGCGCAGCTGGCCGTCGTTGTTGGGGATGTCTGCCTGCACCTGGATCAGGCCGCTCTGGTAGTTGACGGCCGGCTCGATGGCGCTGATGTGACCCTTGAACTGGCGATGCGGGTAGGAATCCACGTTGATCAGGATGTCCTGATTCAGGCGAATGCGGGAGATATCGGTCTGCGGCACGGTGAAGCGCAGGCGCATCACGCTGGTGTCTTCCAGCCGGACGATGTCGGTACCCGGTTGCAGGTACTGACCGAGGAAGACGTTGCGCAGGCCGACTACGCCGGCAAACGGTGCGCGCACTTCGCGGCGGGCGATGGTCGATTTCAGACTCTCGATATCGGCCTCGAGGGAGCGATAGGTCGCCTCGGTATCGTCCAGCTGGTCGCGGGAGATGGAGCCCTTGGTGAACAGGTTCTGATAGCGATCGAACTTGGCCTTGGCCGCCGGCAGCTTGGCCATGGAGGCGCGCAGGTTGGCCTTCTCGACGCTGGCATCCAGGCTCAGCAGCAGCTGATCCGGCTTGACGGTATCACCCGACTCGAAGGAGATGCTGTCGATGGTGCCGGATTGCTCGGTCGACAGGGTTACCCCTTGGTTGGGTTCGATGAAACCGATGGCCTCGATGGTCGGCACCCAGTCGCGGGTCTCCACCTTGTGGGTGGTGACCGGAAACTCGGGCTCCGGCATGTTGGCCATGTAGTTGGCTATCATCTTTTGCTTGAACAGGTTGAAGCCAATCACGCTGCCGAACAGGGCCAGCGCGATGAGCAACATGATGCTCATCCACTTTTTCATGAACTCTCGCTCCTGAGATATGAGTGCAATGTTTAAGGGGTCAAAATAGCTCGCCAGCAGGCCCGGATCACGGCTTCCAGCTGGTCTTGCGTCAGTTCGAATTGGTGCACCTGGCTTTGCAGCGCCATATTTGCCACGCAATCCAGGCTCAGCACCTGCAGTACCCGGACGGGCAGGTCGATAAACAGACCCTGTTCCAGGCCCCGTTCGAAGAAGCGATCCAGCGGGGCCCAGGCAGCCTTGATGACCGGGTCCTGCTCCAGCTCTGCTCCCAGCGGGGACGTTTCATACTGCAATTTGCATTTGAGCGCGTTCGGTTCGTCGACAAAGATGGCGTGGATGTTGAGCCACAAACGCCGAAATTGTTCGAACGATACCTCCTCTGTCTGCACGCCTTCCATGACCAGGGGATGACACTGGAGGATGGTGTGCCGATAGAGTTGGCGGATCAGGTCATCCTTGTCGCTGAAATAGCGATAGATGGTGCCTGCCGCCACCCTGGCTTTCTTGGCCACCACGGCAATGGAGAGGCCGTGGAAACCCTGTTCGCCGAGTACTTCATGAGCCGCATCGAAAATGCGTTCTTTCTTGTTCATGACGGGATGATCACAACGGCTGAATGAACGTTCATTCATTCTAGGGGGGCTTTGAGGCAAGTCAAGTTTTGCCCATCATCGGATTGCTATGTGGGGGGAGCCAAAAGTAGCGGAGCGGGGCTGGATCCAGCCTGAATGAAACAAAAACGCTTAAAAAAAGCCAGAAACGATGGAAAAACAAGCGGTTGATTCTGTGGGATAAAAAAATAGTAGACAAGGTGGGTCCCCATCATTAATATTGCGCCCCGTTCGACAGCGTAGCGCCCGTAGCTCAGCTGGATAGAGCGCTGCCCTCCGGAGGCAGAGGTCACAGGTTCGAATCCTGTCGGGCGCACCATCAAAAGTGCGCCGGTTAAGCGGGCGAGTTGAAGAACGAAAACAGCTGTGGTGGCTGTAGCTCAGTTGGTAGAGTCCCGGATTGTGATTCCGGTTGTCGTGGGTTCGAGCCCCATCAGCCACCCCATTTTACAGCTTGTCAGGTATGCGAAGGTGGCGGAATTGGTAGACGCGCTAGCTTCAGGTGTTAGTGCCCCCCGGGTGTGAGGGTTCGAGTCCCTCTCTTCGCACCATACTTGCTGTATGACGAGGATGACCGTTCATGGTCGTCTTTGTGTTTTGAAAAGAAAGCTTTTTTTAAAGCCTCGGTGATTAGCGCAGCCCGGTAGCGCATCTGGTTTGGGACCAGAGGGTCAAAGGTTCGAATCCTTTATCACCGACCACATTCTGAAAAACCCCGCTCAGGCGGGGTTTTTTGCTTTCTGTCGTCTGCCAGCCTGCTGCCGCAGGTTTCTGTCACGTCTGTTTACATTTCTGTTGGCACTTTCTCGCTGTCGCTTCGGGTATGCTGGGATGCAGACCCACGGCAAGTGGGCGTTATTGAACACAATTCAGGCCAACATGTCATATGCACCCAAATTCTTTGCGCGTCAGTACACTGGCGCTGGTTGTCGTGGCCCTCAGCGGCTGCTCATACAAACCCAAACCCGACGAGATCCTGATGGGGGCTGCCCCCATGCAGAGTACCGCCACCTCTGCGCTGGTAACCGATGCCGGATTCTGCGTGGCCCTCAATGACCACAATCAGCTGATCACCCAGCCTTGCGACCAGACTGCCCGCCAGCAGTTCAGCTGGGATGCCGGTGCCTTGCAGCTTGACCAACGTTGCCTGGTGGCCAAAGGGGTGAGCGAGCTGACCATGGCCGAGTGCCAGGATGAGAGCCGGCAATGGCAGTGGCAGGAAGATCGGCTGTTCAACAGCAAGGCTGACCGCTGTCTGGATGTGGCCGGCCGTCGTCACAAGCCGGGCACCCCGCTGCGGCTGGCCGACTGTTTCGGTGGGGCCAACCAGAGCTTCGCATGGCAGAACAAGGGCAGCATGCTCGACAAGCTGCACCTGAAAAGCCTCATCTGGTAGGGTGTCAGGCCAACCTGGCCAGCTCCCCGTGGCTGGCCGCGAGGCCATGCCCTGCCGGTTCCATCTCCTGCTCGGCGGCCAGCGCGATGCGGGCCATGGCGGCGACAGCTTCCACCGGATAGTGGCCGGTTGCCGACTCGGCCGACAGCATCACTGCATCGCTGCCATCCATGACGGCGTTGGCCACATCCATGACTTCGGCCCGGGTGGGCATGGGGCTGGCAATCATGGATTCCATCATCTGGGTAGCGGTGATGACCGGGCGGCCGAGCGCCCGGCAGCGCCGGATCAACCTCTTCTGCACGCCGGGCAATCTGGCATCGCCAATCTCGACCCCCAGATCTCCACGCGCCACCATGATGAGGTCGGCGGCGTGAATCAGCTCATCCATGGCGGCTACTGACGCCACCACCTCCGCCCGTTCCACCTTGGCTACGATGGCCGCCCGGCTACCACTGGCACGAATGAGGGTTCTGGCCTCTTCGAGATCGGCGGCGCTGCGCGGAAACGAGACGGCGATATAGTCGGCCTCGAGCAGGCGGGCTGTCAGGATGTCGGCCTTGTCCTTGTCGGTCAGGGCCGGAGCGCTCAGACCGCCGCCCAGTACATTGATGCCCTTGCGGCTGGACAGGGTGCCGCCGACCAGTACCTGGGTCTCGATGCGCTCGTCGATCACCTGTTCCACACAGAGCTGGATGCGGCCGTCATCCAGCAGCACGATGTTGCCCGTCTGCAGTTCGCCGGCCAGCGCCGGATAGTCGGTACCGACCCGGGATTGATCGCCCAGGTGGCTGTCCAGGCCGGCATCAATGGTAAAGGGGTCGCCCGGTTGCAGCTGGATGCTGCCGTCGGCAAAGCTGGCGATACGGATCTTGGGGCCCTGCAGGTCGGCGAGGATGCCTATCTCGCGGTCGAGGCGGGCGGCGCAGGCCCGGATCTTGGCCGCTAAGGCCAGGTGTTGCTCCGGACTGCCGTGGGAGAAGTTCAGCCTGAATACATTGGCTCCCGCCTGGATCAGCTGCTCCACCATGGCGGCGGATGAACTGGCCGGGCCCAGGGTGGCGATGATTTTGGTCTTGCGCATGGGATGCTCCTGTTGCGAGGAAAATGCACAAGGGTGGCCGACGGGCCACCCTTGTGCTGAACGGGGATCAGTGGTTGACGACTTTCTTGGCGTTCCACACCGTCATGGCGAGCAGCATGGAGACCACGGAGGCTCCGAGCCAGAAGTACTGGGCGCTGCTGAAGTCGTAGTGGGTGACGCCGTCGATCTCGCTGGTCTTGATCAGGGCGGCGGAGACCAGCTCCTGGATGGAGGCGGCGATGTAGGAGCAGAGGCCGATGAAGCCCTTCACGGCGCCCACTGCGGTCTTGGGCATCAGGTCGCAGGCGGTCAGACCGGCCAGGAAGACCACCAGCCCGCCGATGGCATAACCGATCAGGGCGAGGGCGACGGCATCCATCATGCGGCTCTGCGGGCCCCAGAACATCAGGCACATGCCGGCCACGTTGGCCAAACCGTAGAGCAGGGTCGGGATGTGGCGGTTGGCGTTGAACAGCTTGTCGGAGATGATCCCGGCCAGAATGGCGCCGAGGAAGCCGGCGATGGGATAGGCCGACATGGCGAAGCCGGCGTCGATCAGGCTGTAGCCCTTCTGCTCCTGCAGGTAGAGCACGGCCCAGGAGCTCATGGCGTAGCGGGACATGTACATGCAGGCGCAGGCGGCGGCGATGAGCCAGACGGCGGGTTGCTTGAGCACGAACAGTTGGGCGCGGCGGATTTCGGCCGGGTCCACCTTCTTGGCAATCTCGGGTGCCTCACCAAAGGCGACGGCCGGCTCCGGCAGGGCGTAGGTCTGCGGGCGATCTTTCAGCACCAGATACATGCACAGGGCGGCGATCAGGGAGGCGATGCCGGCGCCGATGAAACCGGCCTTCCAGCCGAAGTAGCTGACGATGGTGGCGGTCAGGATCCAGGAGATGCCTTCCCCTATGTTGCGCGAGCCGCCCCAGATGGAGTAGACCGAGCCCCGCTGTTTGGGAGAGAACCACTGGAAGATGGAGACGCAGGAGGGGGCGGACCCGACAGACTGGAACCAGCCGTTCAGGCCCCACATCAGCACCAGAAAGAAGGTGGCGGTGTTCATGCCCATCAGGATGGTGCAGATGGACGAGAGCCCCAGCGAGACCGACATGAAGCGGCCTATGTTGGCGTAGTCGGAGAGGAAACCGTTGGAGAACTTGCCGACGGCGTAGGTAAACAGGAAGGCGGAGCCGATGACCCCCAGCTCTTCCAGGGTCACCACGCCGGAGTCCAGCATGGGCTTCTTGACCACGTTGAGGCTCATGCGTACGACATAGAACATGGCGTAACCGAGTACCAGACCCAGGAAGACCTGCCACTGGTACTTGCGGTAAATGGAGCGGATTTTATCGGGCGAGGCTTCCATGACCGGCAGGTCGGCTCGCGTCTTGAAAAAGTTGAACATGGGGTTCTCCGTTTATATTTGGCAGCTTGGTTTCAGAGGGAGCTCTGATAGCGGCTGCCATCATATGAAGGGAGAAATTCAGCCGGCAAAAAGCCGGATATGGGTCAACTCTGACTCAATCATGGGAAAACCATGAGTCAAAAATGACATATTTGAACTGTCCTATTGATATTCGATGAATAACAATAGCGGCATGCCGAGGCATAATGAGTCAGAACTGGCTCATCCTCGTGGAAATAAAAATAACGGCATGTGCCAAATATTAGATGTACTGCACATAATCCTGAATTAAAGCGCGAGTCGACCGATAGTCATGCACCTCTTTTTCCGCCGGCTGGCCCTGCTCACGGGCTGCGTTTTGTTGCCATTCAGCACCCTTCAGGCCACCTCGCTGACGGTGCTAACCTCCTTCTCTGAAGCGCCGGTCAAGGCAGTGATCGAGGGCTTTGCCGAACAATATCCCGGGATCCGGGTCGAGGTTATTTATCGGCGCACCATTCCCTCTCTGCGCTTATTAACGGAAGCCGGTGCACCGAAAGTCGATATTATCATGTCGTCATCGCCGACTTTTTTTAACACGCTGGACAAAGCCGGTTTACTGGCAGCTTTGCCAAATGAAACTATGCCGCCCAAATGGCTCGCTCCTCATACGCTCGGGCTGGGAAATAAAGTGGCCGTGGTCGGTTATTCCAGCAGCGGCATCATGTATAACCGCCATTATCTGGCCAAATATCAGCTGCCGCTGCCCACCACCTGGCAGCAGCTGGCATCCCCGCTCTTCATGGGGCACGTGATGATGAGCTCGCCCTCCCAGTCCGGCACGACCCATATGATGGTGGAGAGCGTGCTGCAGCAATATGGCTGGCAGCAGGGTTGGGCCCTGCTGATGCGGCTGGGCGGCAACCTGTCGGCCATCACGGCGCGCAGCTTCGGGGTGAGCGACGGCATCAGCCGGGGTCTGGCGGGGGCTGGCCTGGTGATCGACAGCTACGCCCTCAACAGTCAGGCCCGCTTCGATCACGTCGGCTTCAACATCATGCCCGACTCGGTAATCCTGCCGACCTATCTGGGGGTGGCGCGCCACAGCACCCAGCCGGCCAGCGCTGCTCTGTTCATCCAGTTCCTGCTCTCCGATCGCGGCCAAGCGATCATTGCTACCCCCGGTATGGCCAAGGCCACCTTGAGCCAACCCCGGCTGGCCCGGCAGACCCGCTACGTCACCGACAAGGCGCTGCTCTATCGGCGGGCCGGTCTGCTCAAGGCCCTGTTCGAGCAGACCATCACCCAGCAGCTACCCAGGCTGAAGATGACCTGGCAGGGGATCAACGGTCTGAATACCCATGGCGAGCCCTGGCGGGTCGCGCTGCTGGAGCAGGCCGTCGCCAAGGCGAGCACACCGCCGCTGAGCGAGCAGGAGGCGCAGGATCCGGCGTTGTTGGCGCTGTTTGACGGCCTCTATGACCGGGAGCAGGGCAATCCACAGGCGGAGCGGGTGATGCATCAGTGGCGCCAGGCGACCGAGGCTCGCTTGCATGAGGCGCAGCGCCTGGTCGAACAGGCAGCCAGACCATGAGCCGGCTGGGGCGCATGCTGGCCATGCCGCGCAGCCTGGGACGGCGGCTCATCCTCGCCTTCGTGACCATCACGGCCCTGACCGGTGCCATGGGCATGGCCGCCTATGTGATGTGGGATCGGCTGGGCCGGCAGATCCACCTCATCGTGGAAGAGAGCCTGCCCGCCATCGACAGCGCCTACCAGCTGGAGCGGGCCAGCTCCCGTCTGCTGTTGTTGCTGGCCCAACTGCGCGATACCCGTGACCCGGTGCAGTACCAGCGCCTCTCCAACGCGGTGTCCACCACCTTGCGGGATATCCAGCGCGCCTACCTGCTGGGTACCCCGGGGGATCAGACCCCCTCGCAGCGCCAGGCGTTCGAGGAGTTGAGCGCGCTGGTGGCGGATCATGGGCGTTACCTCAAGCAGCAGATCGAGCACGCCGAAACCCTGCAGCAGCTGCAGAAGCGCAGCAACTGGCTGCACCAGGATCTGGTGGACGATGCCGCCCCTCTGCTGCAGGAGGTGGAGTGGCACCTGACCAGCATGGTGGCCAGCCCGGATGACATGAGCGAATTTGGCAACGTCATCAAGGAGTTCTCCGCCTTGCAGGATCTCACCTTCAAGGAGAACGAGCTGCAGTCGCTGGTCGGCGAGGTGATCGCCCAGCGCTATCAGCAGGATCTGGAGAGCGCCTTCCTGTTCATCGGCTACAAGATTGACGAGATAGACGCGCTGACCTCGCGGTTGGCGGAGTACCCCTCGACCGTGAGTTATCGCCAGATCCTGCAGGACATCATCACCCTGGTGAAGCCGGACGGCCCGCTGCACCGGCTGCTGCTGGCGGATGTGCTGACCCACCAGCAGCTGACGGCCCTGCGGCCGCGACTGGACGACGCAGTTTCGCGTTATCACCAGCGGGTCAGCCTGATGGTGAGTGACGCCAACCGCTCCCTCAGTGCACTGGGGGAAGACAGCAGCCAGCTGGTGGCGACCGGCAAGCTGGTGATCCTGGTGGTGCTGGCGCTCACCCTGTTGCTCAGTATTTTCGTGCTGGTGGTGTTGATCGGCCGCCGGCTGATCAAACGGCTCGACTTGCTGGGACAGGAGCTGGACAGGGTGGCGTCAGGCAGGCTGGACGTGCCGGTCAGCACCTGCGGTCGGGACGAGATCGGCCGGCTGGGCGACAGCCTGCGCCACTTCAGCCTGCAGTTGCAGCAGATGGAGCGGACCAATGCCCTCAACCTCATCAACAACACCCAGGCCTGCCTCATCACCTGCCATCCGGATGGCACCATCGAGTCGGTCAACCCGAGCGCGCTCACCCTGTTCCAGCAGACCGGTGTCGAACCGGGTCAGCCGTTGTGGCAGGCCTTTCCACCAGAGGCGGGGGCGGTGCTGGCCGATCAGTTCAGGGCCGGCCAGCCGCTGCACCGGTTCGGCCACTGCGAGTGCACCCTGGCTTGTGGGCTGGGTGAGGCGCCCCGCTTTTTGCACCTCAACCTGCGTCGCTTCGAGCAGGGGCGCGGGTACAGGTTCATCATCACCATCACGGATGTTACCCGCCAGGAGCTGACGGCCAGGGAGCTCAGCCTGCGGGTGGCGGAGCGTACCCGTGAGCTGACCGAGAACAACCGGTTGCTGGCGGAGGAGGTGGTGCAGCGCCAGCAGGCGGAGCGCACCCTGCTGCAGACCCAGGATGAGCTGATCCAGGCGGCCAAGATGGCGGTGGTGGGGCAGGCGATGACCAGCCTGGCCCACGAGCTGAACCAGCCGCTGTCGGCGATGATGACCTACCTCTACACCAGCCGGACGGCGCTCGCCGCCGGTCAGCTGCAGGCACTGGACCAGGATCTGGGCAAGCTCGACAAGCTGGGGCGGCGTATGAGCCGGATCATCAACGCCCTGCGCCACTTTGCCCGCAAATCGCCGGCCGAGGAGGTAAGGGTCCGGCTCGAACTGGGGGTGCTGGCTGAGCAGGCCATGCTGCTGCTGGAGACGCGTGCGAAGCGCGATGGCTGCATCCTCTGCAACGAACTGCCAGACGGGCTCTGGCTCGATACCGACCCCGTGTTGCTGGAACAGGTACTGGTGAACTTGCTGGTGAACGGACTGGATGCGGTGGCCGGGCTGGCGCGGCGCGAGATCAGGCTGCAGTTGCTGGAACAAAACGAGGTCCGGTTGCGGTTGGCGGTGGTCGACAGCGGTGCCGGCTTCAGCGAGGCCATCCTGCCCAGGTTGTTCACCCCCTTCACCACCTCCAAGGAGGTTGGACTGGGGCTGGGGCTGACCATCTGTCGCTCCCTGCTGGCCCGCTGTGGCGGCGAAATTATGCTGGGATCGGCGCTGACCGGCGGCGCCATGGTGATCATGGAATTTGCGTTGGCCGACCCTGCAGGGTCGGTCGCCCATCAGAACGAGGAGAACGCCATCGATGTTGTTGCCCGCTAACCGTCCTGCCAACGTGCTGCTGGTGGACGATGACGAGGATGTGCTGGAATCCTATTGCCACCTGCTGCGCCTCTCCGGCTACCACCCCAGGGCGACGACTTCGCCCCACGAGGCGCTGGCGCTGCTGGCTGATCAGTGGCCAGGGGTGCTGGTCTCTGACATCTACATGCCGGCCATGAACGGCATGGACCTGCTGGCCAGCGTGCAGGCGCTGGACGCCGAGATCCCGGTCATCATGATCACCGGTCACGGGGACATTCCGCTGGCGGTGCGGGCGGTCAAGCAGGGGGCGTTCGACTTTCTGGAGAAACCGCTCAATCCGCAAGATCTGTTGGGCCTGCTGGAGCGGGCCTGCCGACAGCGCAGCGCCGTGCTGGCGCGCCGCAGCGAGATCCAGGCGACGGTGGATGACGAGCTGATCGGCACCAGTCCGCAGATTGTGACGCTTCGCAGCCAGCTCAACCAGCTGGCACAGACCGACAAAGACCTGCTGCTGGAGGGGCCGGCCGGCTCTGGTCGTCACACCCTGGCCCGGTTGCTGCACCGGATCAGCGCCCGTCGGGAGCAAGTCTTCCAGCTGCACGACTGCGTCTCGGCCCCCAGCCTGGCGGAAGTGCAGGCCAGCCTGGCACTGGCGGGGCAGGGTACCCTGGTGCTGCAATCCCCGGCCCGCCTGAGTGCCGACTGCCAGCGCTGGCTCGGCAACCACCTGCTGGATCAGGAGCGCAAGGGGAGCAAGTCGCTGCGTACCATAGGGTTGTTTGACGAGTCGCCGGAGGCGCTGGTGGAGCGTCAGCAACTGATGCCGGAGCTCTACTATTTCCTCTCCCAGGTGCGGCTCAAGCTGCCCCGGCTGGTGGAGCGCAGCTGTGACATCATCCCCCTGTTCCGGGCCTTTCTGCGACAGGGCTGCAAGCGCATCGGCCGGCCGGTGCCGGCGGTGGATCGCGCCTATCTGGAGACGCTCAAGCGGCATCAGTGGCCCGGCAACCTGCGTGAACTGCGCAACGTGGCCGAGCTCTATGCGGTAGGCATCGTCAAGCTGGCCGGCGCGGAGCAGGTCATCCCCCTGGCCAGCGGCAAGGAGCCGCTGGACGACCTGGTGGAGGAGTTCGAGCGGCGGGTGATCGAGGATACCCTGTTCCTCTTTTCCGGCCGGGTGACCGATGCCGCCCAGTACCTCGGCATTCCGCGCAAGAAGCTCTATCTGCGCATGAAGAAACACCAGCTCGACAAGGATCGGTTCAAGCCGGCCACCTGAGCCCGGCTGCCGGTCGAGTCGTTCAGACGGTTATCCGCACAGGAGCACACCATGAGATGCCCGCACTGCATGAGTGAAGGGGTAGCACGGATCGAGGATGAACGGGTGAAGCGAGCCTGCGCCTTGGGCTTGGGGGCCGCGGGCGGCTATGCCTGCGCCGCCACGCTCGCTAGGATGGGGGCCGCAACGGGCTCGGCGCTGGGCGGTGTCGGCACTGTTGTCGGTGCCCTGGCGGGAGCGTTGGGTGGTGCCGTGCTGGGAGGATTGATGGGGGGAGGGCTGGGCTGGTGGCTGGGGCGCACCCTGGATCGACGCCTGTCCCGCCAGTATTGCTGCGGGGTCTGCGGCCATCGCTTCAGCCGCTGAATGGGGTTGTGCGCCATGAGCCGCAGAGCTGCTCATGGCGCCTTGTCTCAGGCGACGTTGACGCCCTGCAGGGCGAACAACTGCTCCAGATAGACGGCGACGCCATCCTCGTCGGAGCTCAGGGTCTGCTCGTGGTTGGCCAGCGCCAGCTTGAGCCGGTCGTGGGCATTGCCCATCACCACGCCGCGGCCGACCATGCTCAGCATCTCGAAGTCGTTCATGCCGTCGCCAAAGGCCACCGCCTGGGACATCTCCAGCCCGTGCTGCTCCAGCACGGCGCGCACGGCATTGCCCTTGTGCACCCCGGCGTGCATCACCTCGAGGCAGTCCGGCAGGGAGAAGGTGACGTTGAGCCGATCACCATAACGCTGGTTCAGCTCTGCCTCGATCTGCAGCAGCTTCTCATGCTCGCCGATGTAAAACACCTTGTTGACCTTGTCCAGCGGATGGCTGGCGAGATCGGTCAGGCGATAGCTGAAGCCGGATTCATGATGGAACTGCAGCAGCCAGGGCATCTCTTCTTCCACCAGCCACTCGTCGCCATAGTAGAGGTTGATGTGGATGGAAGGGTCGCGCTCCAGCGCGATCAGCTCGGCCGCCACGCTGTCCGGCAGGGCCTGGTTGAAGATCAGCTGATCCTGCTTGTCGTGCACCACGGCGCCATTGGAGGTGATGAGATAGATGTCGAGCCCGAGGGTGTCGCGGATGCTGCGCACATCCACATGGTGACGGCCGGTGGCCACCACGAACTTGATCCCCTGATCCACCAGACGGTGCAGGGTATCGCGGGTGCGGGGGGAGATCTGGTGCTGCCCGTTGAGCAGGGTGCCATCGAGATCGGATACAACGACCTTATACATCATCACCTCGGGGTTACGAATGAAAGCGGGAGCAGTGTACAGCAACCGCTCCCGCTACCCCATTTATTTAGGGATACAAAAAATAACCAGCCGCTAGTAGCGTGCGAAGAAGGCCAGAGTCGCGTTGAGCGCGGCCTGGCGCTGGGGATCGGCCTCCATGAACAGCTCGTGCCAGGCCCCTTCTATGCGCAGCGGCTTGCCTCCCTCGCAGCGAGCGAGCGCACAGAAGGCATCCTGCGCGGCGTTGTCCACCACGCCGTCGTCACCGGCCTGCAGCACCAGCAGCGGCGTCTTGATGGCGCCAGCCTCGGCCACGGCGGCGTCCGCCCCTGTCAGTCCCTGATAGATCCAGTGGGCGGTAGCGCCTCCCAGCTTGATCTGCGGGCGCTGCTCATAGAGTTTGCGGAAGGCCTGATAGCGGGCTTCGCTATGGCTCAGACCGTTGTCGGCAAAGTCGTGGCTCTCGTACGGGCCCTGACCCGGGCCGTAGGGAGGCTCGCCCAGCCAGCCGCCGACCGTGCCGATGGTGGCCGCCAGCCCCTTAGCCAGCCACTTGGGCAGGCCGCCGAGATTGATGCCCATCATGGGGGAGGAGAGCACGGCCGCCTCGATATCATCGGGCCAGCGCTCCAGATAGCGGGCCGAGATGGCGCCGCCCATGGAGTGAGCCAGCAGGAATAGCTTGGCGGGCTGGTCCTGGGCGATCACCTCGTCATGAAACTGCTTAAGATCTAGTACATAATCGTCGAACTGGCCGACATATCCCTTCTCCTGGTCGGTCAGCAGCCGATCGGACAAGCCCTGGCCGCGGTGGTCGATGAGGTAGAGGCTGTAGCCCTGACGCCACAGATCCCAGGCCAGCTCCTGATACTTGAGGTAGCTTTCGACCCGGCCGTTGACGATGAGGATGGCGCGATCGACCTTGGCCTGGCGCAGGGCGGCATAGCGGATGGTGACCCCGTCCTTGCCCTTGAAGGCGCTCTCGACGGCGTGCTGGCGCCAGAAGTCGGGCAGCGTCTGCTGATGGAGGGTGGCGACGTCGGCTTCCGGCGTCAGCTGATAGGGATTGTTCACGGCGAGGGCTCCGGCAGAAAACAGGGTCAGGGCCAGCAGGGAAAGAGAGAAAGATTTCATCAGGCACACTCCCTTTGCCACTGAGCATAAAGGGCGGCGATATCCCCCGAACAGAGCAGCGTTATGCTGGCCTGCAAACGTGATAGAGGCCAGTCCCACCACTGCATCTCTTGCAGCATGGCAATCTGCTCCTCGCTGAAGCGGCGGCGGATCGGTTGGGCCGGGTTGCCGCCGACTATGGTGTAAGGGGCCACATCCTTGGTCACCACGGCACGAGTGGCGATGACGGCGCCATCGCCGATGGTGATGCCGGGCATGATCATCGCTTCCGAGCCGATCCAGACGTCGTTGCCGATCCGGGTGTCTCCCTTGCGCAGAAAACCGTCCTGCACGCCGTCACCGAAGCGGGCAGCATCGAAGGGGAAGGTGGAAACCCAGTCCATCCGGTGACCCTGGTTGCCCGCCAGCATGAAGGTGGCGCCGGAGGCGATGGAGCAGAACTTGCCGATGATCAGGCGGTCAACTTCCTTACCCCACTGGCCACTGTCCCAGGACTCCCGCGTCGAACCATCGCCGAGCAGGTAGCGTACGCAATGATCCTCGAACGGCTTGCCGTGGTAGTAGCCGGAGTAATAGCTGTACTCCCCGGCCTCGATATTGGGGTTGGTCAGATGATCCCGTATGACCTGGGATTCCAGCCAGCTACCGAACGGATTTTCCATCACTGATCCTGTCATTCATCTTCTTCCTGTTGCGCGGCCCATCCTTTGCGCGTCAGCTGCATCTGCTGCCACCACTGCTCGTCCGCCAAGATTTCGCCGGCCGGGCCGAGCTGGGGGTAGGGCATCTCTTTCTCTTTGCAGAGCTGGGCATAGATGGGGTAGCCCCCCTCGAACAGTATGCTGTTCTGCTCCTCCAGGTCGAGCGGGCAGCCGCGCTGGTAGCAGCCGGCCAGTTCGCGCTGGCGTTGGGCCTCATAGAGGATGGCGGCGGCAGCCACCGAGACGTTGAGAGACTGCACCATGCCCACCATGGGGATGACGATATGGTGATCGGCCAGGGCCAGCGCCTCTTCGCCGATGCCGTGCTTCTCCTGACCCACCAGGATGGCGGTGGGCTTGGTGTAGTCGATGGCGCGAAAATCCACCGAGCTCTCCGACAGGTGGGTCGCCAGGATCTGCATGCCGGAGGCCTTGAGCTCAGCCACTGCACTGCCTATGTCCGGGTGCAGCTTCACGTCCACCCAGTTCTGGCTGCCGCGAGCGGTACCCTTGCGCTTGTGGATCCAGGTTTTGGGCCAGACCGCGTGCACCCGATGGATGCCGATGGCATCGGCGGTGCGCACGATGGCGGCCAGGTTGTGCGGCTTGTGGACCTCTTCCATGCAGACGGTCAGATCGAGCTGGCGCTGGGCCAGCATGTCGGTGATGCGCTTGAAGCGTTCAGGAGTCATATCGGTTTCTATGTCGTGAGGTGTGTGCACGCATCGCTTGCATGCACAGGATCAAATCGGGCTGGCACCGGGCCAGCCTGTCGTAAATTCGTTTGACGCGTTTCGCGGTCATGCCAGCTCTACCGAAGCCGGGTTTGTCCACTCGCCAGGTTGAACGGGTGTGCCTGCGACGGTGGGTCAAGCTTGTCTCTTGAAAAGCAGCAGGCGGCTTGCGCCGCCTGTGGTCAGTTTTTCTGTCGGCTCACCTTGAGCACGTTCGGCATCACCCGGATCTTGCGCATGATGTTGGCAAGGTGGATCCGGCTCTTGGTGGTGATGAGCAGGGTGACCAGATAGACCCGGCCATCTTTTTCTTCGGTGCTGATGGCGTGAATGTTGGCGCCGGTGGCGGCAATCACGTTGGCCAGTTCCGCCAGGGCGCCCTGGTGGTTGACGATCTCGATGCTGATACCGGTGCGGAACTCCTGTTCCTGCTCCTTGTCCACTTCCCACTGCACCGGCAGGTACTTGTCCGGCTCCTTGCTGTAGCCCTTGATGTTGCGGCAGGCTTCCTGGTGGATCACCAGGCCCTTGCCTGGGCTGATGTGGGCGATGATGGCGTCCCCCGGGATCGGGCGGCAGCAGTTGGCGAAGGTGACCAGCATGCCGTCGGCCCCCTTGATCGGCATCTTCTTGCTGCTGGACTTGGGCTGCTCTTCCGGCGGCAGCTCATCCCCCAGCATGCGGCGCGCCACCATCACGCTCATGGCGTTGCCAAGGCCCACGTCGGCCAGCAGGCCCTGCAGGTTTTCGTGCTTGGTGTCGGCCAGCACCTGCTTGATGCGCGGTTCCGGGATGTCTTCGATGTTCTTGGCGCCGAGCGCATGGTTGAGCAGGCGGCGACCCAGCACCACCGACTCTTCGGTACGCAGGTTCTTGAGGAACTGGCGGATCTTGGAGCGTGCCTTGGTGGTTACCACGAAGTTGAGCCAGGCCGCATTGGGGCGAGCACCCGGTGCCGTGATGATCTCCACCGTCTGGCCCGAGTGCAGCGGGCTGCTCAACGGATAGGGGTGGCGGTCGACCCGCGAACCGACGCAGGCGTGGCCGATGTCGGTGTGCACCGTGTAGGCGAAGTCCACCGGGGTGGCCCCGGCGGGAAGCTCCATGATGCGCCCTTCCGGCGTGAACACGTAGATCTCGTCGGGGAAGAGGTCGGTCTTGACCCCCTCGATAAATTCAAAGGAGCTGCCGGCGCTCTGCTGCAGCTCGAGCAGGCTCTGCATCCAGCGTTGGGCGCGGATCTGGGCGGTGGTACCCGAACTGTCGCCATCCTGCTTGTAGGCCCAGTGGGCGGCAACGCCCTTGTCGGCCATCTGATCCATGAATTCGGTGCGGATCTGCACCTCCACCGGCACTCCGTGCGGCCCCACCAGGGAGGTGTGCAGCGACTGGTAGCCGTTGGTCTTGGGGATGGCGATGTAATCCTTGAAGCGGCCGGGGCGGGGCTTGTAGAGACTGTGCATCTGGCCCAGCACCCGGTAACAGGTATCTATGTCCTTCACCCTCACACGAAAGGCGTAGATATCCATTACCTCATGAAATTGCAGCTCTTTTTTCTCCATCTTGTTGTAGATGGAGAACAGGTTCTTCTCGCGGCCGCTGACCTGGGATTCGATGCCAGCCTCGCGCAGCCGGCCTTCAATCTCGCTCTGGATGGAGTCGATGATTTCGCGGCGATTGCCGCGGGCGCGGCGCACCGATTCGCGCAACACGCGCGAGCGCATGGGGTAGAGCGCCTCGAAGCCCAGCTCTTCCAGCTCGTTCTTCATGGTGTGAATACCGAGGCGGTTGGCGATGGGGGCGAAGATTTCGAGGGTTTCCCGGGCGATGCGGCGGCGCTTGTCCGGTCGCAGGGAGCCCAGGGTGCGCATGTTGTGGGTGCGGTCGGCCAGCTTGATCAGGATGACCCGGATATCCTGGGTCATGGCCATCACCATCTTGCGGAAGTTCTCGGCCTGGGCCTCCTTGCGATCGCGAAACTTCAGCTTGTCGAGCTTGGAGACGCCCGCTACCAGCTCGGCGACGGCATCGCCAAACAGTTCGGCCAGATCGGCCTTGGTGACAGGGGTATCTTCGATGACGTCGTGCAGCACGGCGGCCATCAGGGTTTCATGATCGAGGCGCATGTCGCCGAGAATGCGGGCAACGGCAACCGGGTGGGTGATATAGGGCTCGCCGCTGGAACGCATCTGTCCCTGGTGAGCATCACGGGCCACCACATAGGCTTGCCTGAGCTTCTCCACCTGCTCGGGTGGCAGGTAGGAACTGGCTATTTCTTTAAGATTTTCAAATAAATACAAGACAGTCCCCGCAGCGGTGAAACGGCAATCCGTGGATATAGAGGGTATAGTCCTGAGTTTGCGAGGTTTTCGAGCGGTTGTAAATGGGGGAGAACAGTCGGCACCCGGGCGGGCGCCGACTATAAGAAATAACTGACTTAACCGCGGCCTTCGGCGATGGCAGCAACGGCAGCCAGCTCGGCGGCTTCTTGCTCTTGCTGCTCGTAACGGTCCTGGGTGTCCATCACCTGGTTGTTCACCAGACCCAGTTCGATCTCGCGCAGGGCGATCACGGTCGGCTTGTCGTTCTCTTCGTCAACCAGGGGATCTTTGCCTTGAACCGCGATTTGGCGGGCGCGGCGGGCGGCGACCAGCACCAGGTCAAAACGGTTACCTACCTGTTTTACAGCATCTTCTACAGTAACGCGTGCCATGCAGGACTCCAGTGTTTGGGCTTTCTCGGTTTAAAAAAGCGGTGTTTAAAAATGACGCAAAAGTTTACTTGTTTTTGGCCTATTCTGCCAGTAGCTGTTGCAGCAAGTTTTGTTGGGCCTGCTGCTGCTGGCGCAATTCCAGCCGTTGGCACTCGATGACAGCCCTCAGCTGGAACAGTGCCTGCTCAAAGTCTTCGTTGATGATGACATAGTCATACTCGTCATAGTGCACCATTTCGGCAATGGCTTTCTCCATCCGGCCCTTGATCACCTCGGCACTGTCCTGGCCGCGGCCGATCAGGCGGCGCTCCAGCTCTTCGCGGCTGGGTGGCAGGATGAAGATGGACTTGGTCGGCATCTGTGCGCGGATCTGGCGGGCGCCCTGCCAGTCGATATCGAGGAACACGTCGATCCCCTGCGCCAGGCAGGCTTCGATGGCCGCGCGGGAGGTGCCGTAGTAGTTGCCGAACACCTCGGCCCACTCCAGAAAATCGCCGCGCTCGATCAGCGCCTTGAACTCTTCCACCTTGACGAAGTGGTAGTGCACCCCGTGCTCTTCACCGGGACGGGTGGCGCGGGTAGTGTGGGAAACCGACAGCTGCATCTTGCCTGCGCTGTTGTGCTGGGTCAGCAAGGCATTGAGCAGGCTGGATTTACCCGCTCCGCTCGGGGAGGAGATGATATAGAGAGTGCCTTGTTGCGCCATGTCTGTACCTTTAAGCGAGACCGTGTTTTGGTTGTAGCAGAGGCCGCCGTCTTGTGCCCGAAAGGGAGACAGCCAAATCCGAAACGCGGAAAATTCTTGAATTAAGAGGGATGTAAAGGCGGCGAATTTTAACAGAAAGTGGCGGATAAAAAAACGGCCGGAATCATATTCCAGCCGATCAAAGTATTCGTAGCTTGCTGCGGGAGCGTCACCCACATCAGCCGCCATTCTGCCTGTCACCGTGTGGGTGGGCCAGCAGATTATCCCTGCTTCACTGCTCGGAAATTCCGAGTTGCTGTCCGGCGGGCAGCTGGCGATCGGCGCAGAGCCGGTCGAAGGCGGCGATGACCCGCTCGCGGGTTATCTTGCTCATGGCGTCCGGATCTTTGAGGCGGGTGCGCCAGCCGAGCTCGGCCAGCGGTTTGCCGGTCTCCTGCTCGACCAGCTCCTGATAGACGCTGACCGCGTAGTCTCGGCACAGATAGGGGCCGGTCCGATCCGGGTTGTGGTGGGCATAGAGGCCGAGCACCGGCGTACCCACCAGGGTTGCCATGTGGGTGGGGCCGGTATCGGGGGCCAGCACCAGGCTGGCCTCCTTGATCAGCGCCAGCAACTGCTTGAGGTTGGTCTGCCCCACCAGATCCACCGGCTTGCTGTGGCTCAGCCGTTGAATGTCGGCGGCCAGATCCCGCTCCAGTTTGGCCGGCCCGCCGCAGAGATAGACCTGAAAGCCCTTGTCTGCGGCGTGATCCGCCAGCGCGGCATAGCCGGCGGCAGTCCAGTTCTTGAATGCCTTGCTGGCGGCGGCGCAAATGAGCAGGGTCGGCCTGCCGTCAATCTTCTCTTTCGCCCAGGCCTGGTGCTCGGCGCTGATGGGCAGTTGCCAGTCCGGGGTCAGATCCTGGATGCCGAGCTCTTTGGCGAAGGCGAGAAAGCCGTCCAGCACGTGGGGCGAGGCGGGGGATGGCACCTTGTGGTTGGTGAACAGCCACTGGCCGTCGCTGGCCCGTTCCCGATCAAACCCGAGCTTGACCTTGGCCCGGATGCCGAGGGTGGCGATGCTGGCCCGCATGGCCGCCTGCAGGTGCAGCAGGGCATCGAATTGGCGTCCCCTGAGGGTCTGCCAGAGCTCGCGATAGCCGCGCCAGCCCTTGCTCTTGTCGAAGGCGATGACTTCGACCCCGGGCAGATCGGCAAAAAGCGTCGCTTCAATCTTGCCGGTGATCCAGGTGATGCGGGTCGTCGGCCAGGCCCGCTGGATGACGCGCACCAGCGCCAGCGCGTGGCAGCAGTCGCCGATGGCGGAGAGCCGCAGGATGCAGATGGAAGAGGGCGGCGTTTGGAACAGCGGCATGATGTGGCGCAATGGTGGCAAAATGGATGGATGGCATTATGCAAACTCCCCCGTGGATTGTAAAATTGCGCACGACCGGCAGCCGGTGTCCCTGACAAGGCCCGTGTTGCCGTTGCCTGCCCTTGCCTTGTGTAGCCATGACTGACCGACCGGAATCGCCAAAAATGCAAATTCAGACCGAACACAACCAGATCTGCTGGTACGCCGAAGGGGCGTTTCGCGACCCTTCTCCCGAGCTGTTTGATCCGGCCTGGTGGCAGACACATCGCCAGGTGGTAGGGTCTTCCATCGGCCGCGGAGTGACCTGGTTCGTCAAGGATGAATCCCGCCATCTGGTGCTGCGTCACTACTATCGCGGTGGCATGGTGGGCAAGGTGGTGCGGGATCGCTTCTGGTTCGAAGGGGTCGAATCGAGCCGGGCCATGGCCGAATACACGCTGCTGGCCAAGTTGAGCGCCCAGGGGTTGCCGGTGCCACGCCCGTTTGCTGCCCGGATGGCCAAGCAGGGCCCCTTCTATCGGGCCGACATCCTGATCGAGCGCATCCGCGGCGCCAAGGATCTGGTGGCCCTGCTCAAGCAGGGGTCGATCGCCGGCGAAGTGTGGCACAAGGTGGGCCAGACGGTGCGCCGGTTGCACGACGCCGGGGTCTATCACGCCGATCTCAACAGCCACAACCTGTTGCTCGACAAGGAGGGCAAGGTGTGGGTGATCGACTTCGACAAGGGCGCCATCCGCTCTCCCGGCAACTGGCAGCAGGCCAACCTGGAACGGCTGCTGCGCTCCTTCAACAAGGAGTCCCAGTTGCATACCAGTTTTCACTTCGTACCGGAGAACTGGCAGGCCCTGATGAACGGCTATCAAGGAAAAGCGAGCTGACCCTGTTGCTCGGCGCGAGAGCCAATGTTACTTATTGAGAAGGTCTTCAGATTCGGTGTCGAGGCGCTCGATGGACATGCTCAAGGCTCCCCTCAGGGAGGCAATTACCCGGTTTGATCTGGCGCTGATGGCGGATGCCATCGCCTTGCTGGAGGCAGGGCTCTGGAGCTGGAGCCCGCAGCAGGGCGTGCAGCGGGATCTCTCCTGTCTGCGGCTGCTGGGATTGAACGAAGCCGGTCTGGACGATCTCGGCTGGCTGGAGCGGGTGCACCCCGACGACGTGGGGAACCTGCAGGAGGCGCTGGCCGCCTGCCAGAGCGGGCGAGTGGCCCAGATCCGGCTCGAATACCGCATCCTGCATCACGACGGCCACTATGTCCGGCTGGAAGAGCGGGCCCGGCGCGATGTTCACGGCCAGGTGCTGGGGGTGGTGCGTCTGCTCGACTCACAGACACTGGTGGTGGAAGAGCGGCACGGCACCGATCCCCTCACCGGGCTGGAGAGCCGCAGTCACTTCGAGTTGTTGCTCGATGAGCGGTTGGCCAGTGAGAGCGGTAGCTTCAGCCTGCTGCAATTCAGCGTCGACCACAGGGCCAAGATCCAGCAGCTGTTCGGCGAGGTGGCCTGCGATGCCATGCTGGCCAAGCTGGCCCGCATCGTGCGTCACGAGCTGCGGCGGGAAGATCCCTTCGCCCGCTGGGACGAAGACGGCTTCATCCTGATGCTCTCCCAGACCGATCGGCTGAGCGGGCTCGAGATTGCTGAGCGGCTGCGCCTCGAGATCGCCGATGCCAGCCTGCTGCCGCAGCGACCGGTGACCGTCAGCATCGGCCTGGTGCAGAGCCAGGCCGGCGAGCAGATCGATCACCTGCTGGCCCGGCTGGCTACCTGCCACGGTCAGGCCAGACGGGAGCACAACACCGTCGTTGGCTGATTTTTAGTCAGCGCTCACTTACCCCATGACGCTGGCATACCCAGAGGGAGGCCAGCATCAGCAGGCCGCCCAGGGTGAGCCTGAGCAGGTCGGTATCCTTGCCCCACAGCAGCAGATTGACCAGCAGACCCGCCGGGATCAGGGCGTTGTTCATGATGGCCAGCACACCGCTGCTGACCTGGGTCGCCCCCTTGTTCCACAGGAAGTAACCAAGCCCGGAAGCGCCAATCCCCAGCCACAGCAGAATGCCCCACTGCAGGGTACTGGTGGGGTATTGCGGCGTGCCCAGCAGCCACCAGGCGGGCAGGGCCACAACCAGGGCGCCCAGATAGAAGCAGCCGAACACGGCGAGCTGGGGGGGCTGTTCCTTCTCCCGTGCCAGCAATACCTTGTAGCCGACCTGGCCGATGGCGAAGCAGATGTTGGCACCCTGTACCACCAGGAAGCCCAGCACGTAGCTTTCGGTCAGCCCGTCGAAGCGGATGACGGCCGCCCCCAGCACTGCCAGCAAGGCTCCCCACAGATAGACGGGCTTGAAGCGCCGCTCCAGCAGGTCATGGATCAGGGTGACGTAGATGGGGGTGAAGATGGTGAACACCAGCACTTCCGGCACCGTCAGCAGCAGGAAGGAGTGGTAATAGAACAGGTACATGATGCCGAGCTGGGTGGCGCCGAGGGCCATCAGCTTGGCCACCAGGTCGGGCCGCAACCAGCGCCGTCTGAGAAAAGGCAGAAACACCAGGCTGGCGAGCACGATGCGGGTCAGTACCGAGAAGTAGGCATCCACCTGACCGGCGAGGTAGACCCCGATCAGGCTGAAGGAGAATGACCAGAGCAGGGTAACCCCTATCAAGTAGTTCATGTGGTTGATTTGTCGTCAGTTGTCAATTTTGAAGGGGGCTATGATGGCCGAGATGGAAGCCTTGATCCAGCGTTTATGGCGCCAGTTGCCACAGATCGGAGCATTTGCCTTTACCGCGAGCAACGGGGAAGGCTCCGCCACCGACTGGTGCGGCAGTGGCGAGGGGGAAGTGACGGTGACCGATCATCAGGGGGGCTGGCTGTTTGCCGAGCACGGCCGCTACACCACGCCCCATGGCCGGGTGCTGACCATGCACAACCGCTTCTGGTGGCAGCGCGGCGAGCGGGGGATCCGGCTCTCCCATCTGCGCTACGAGCAGCCGGTGGTGCTGTTCGAATTGTTGCCTCAGGGGGATGGTCGCTGGCTCACCGCCGAGCCCCACCTGTGCGGTCAGGATCACTACAGCGCCGAGCTGACGCCGACCGGGGACGGCTTTCTGCTCGGCTGGCAGATCACCGGCCCGCGCAAAAATGAGCGACTGAGTTATCGCTATCGGGTGTGACGGGCGGCAGGACGGGGCAAGGCAGGCATAAAAAAACCGGCGCAGAGCGCCGGTAGAAGGGACAAATCGGAGGTTTTTTTGAAAAACGGTCCCAAAAACAGGAGAGATACACTCTCGTCACACATTCAGAAATTGATGTCAGGCACTCAGCGCATAGCTCAGCATGGCTTGCAGCTTGCTGTCGAAGAACCAGGGCAGCAATACCATCAGCAGTCCGAGCAGACCCATCAGCCGCTGGCGATACTGCCAGCCGGCGATCACCACCAGGCCGCCGCAGAGCGTGGTCAGGATGCCTGACATAGGGCAGCCTCCCGCTGGACGCGGCGCTGCTGGGCCCACTGGTTGAGGGCGACCGAGCCCAGGATCAGGGCCAGTGCCACGCCGGTAGTGGACTGGATCTGCTCGCCGAGGAACAGGGCACCCAGCATGACGCCGAACAGCGGCACCAGGTAGTTGCTGAAGGAGGCGAAGGTCGGACCCGCCTTCTGGATCAGCGCCATGTAGAGGAAGTAGACCAGACCGGTACAGAACACCCCGAGCACCGCGACGGCGCCGATGGCATGCTGGCTCGGCATGGTGAGCGCGCTCAGATCGGTGACGAACGGCGCGGCCAGCAGCAGCTGGATGGCCGAAGAGATCAGGATGTTGCGTGCCACGACCACCGGGTGGTCCTTGGCGAAGCGCTTGATCATCAGCAGGCCGATGGCGAAGCAGCTGGCACCGAACAGGATGGCCATGGCGCCGAGCAGGCCGGCATTCATGCCGCTGGCCAGTTTCGGCCAGAACAGCACCAGCACGCCGACGAAGCCGATGACCACGGAGACGAGACCGCCCTTGGTGATTTTTTCACCGGAAACCAACAAGGGTGCCATCAGGATGGTGACAAACGGGATACAACCCATTACCACGGCCGCGATGGCGCTATCCACATACTGTTGGCCCCAGGCCACCATGATGAAGGGCAGGGTGGCATCGAGCAGAGCGATCAGCATATAGGTACGCCACGGGGTGTGTTCGCTCTTGAGACGCATGAACAGGCAGAGCAGACCCAGGGTCAGGCTGCCACACAAGGCGCGACCCGCTGCCACCATGATGGGGGGCAATTCGGTCACGGCCTGATGCATGAAAATGAACTGGGAGCCCCACAACAGGCCAATCGCCAGCAACAACAGATAGCTACGCATTTTAATCTCCGATGTAATTCGCCTGCGCATTCTATGCAATCTGCTACTATGCCAAAAATGAATTGTCGTCATCCAACCATGGCCAATATCGATGGAACTGCCCCTTTCCCGCCTCGACCTCAACCTGCTCACCGTGTTCGACATGCTGATGCAGGAGCGCAACGTCACCCGTGCTGCCGAGCGGCTGCACCTCTCCCAGTCCACCGTCAGTCATGCGCTGGGGCGGTTGCGAACGGCGCTGGACGACCCTCTGTTCGTGATGAGCCGGCGCGAGATGATGCCGACCGAGCGCGCCAAGGCGCTGGCCGGCCCGGTGCGCCAGGCGCTGGCCATGCTGGAGCAGGGGTTGCGGCAGGCCAAGGGGTTCGACCCCGCCAGTGCGCGGCGGATCTTTCGCATCGCCACTCCGGGCTCGGTAGAACACGGCCTGGTGCCGGCGCTGGTGGAGCGGCTGCACCGGCATGCCCCGCACTGCCGGTTGGAGGTGTGCGAACTGGCGGACAGCGATTACGAGCGGGAGCTGGAGAAGGGGGAGCTGGATCTGGTGATCGGCTTCGCCGATGCCAATCACCTCTCGCCCCGGCTGTGGCGCGAACCCTGGTTCAACAACCCGCTGGTCTGTCTGTCGCCCCTTGGCAGCGAGCTGCCGGACGTGCTGGGGCCGGACGATCTGGTCAGCCGGCTCCACATCCACACCTCCAGCTGGGGCCACAGTCAGGCCATGGTGGATCTCTGGCTGGCTCGCTTCGGGGTGGAGCGGGAGCTGGGGGTACGCCTGCCGAGCTTTATGGCGGTGCCGCCGCTGATGGCCACCGGTCGCTATCTGGTGGTGGTGCCCGAGATGATCGGGCGCCACTTCTGTCGCTACTATCCGCTGCGGCTGCACCAGCTGGACCCCGACATCCCCATCGTCTATCTGATGGCGGGCCACCCGCTCACCGCCCATGACGAGGCGATCGGCTGGTTCAAGGGGCTGTTGCACCGGCTGGCGTTCGAGCGCTACGGCGCGGATGCGCTCGGCAGCCCGGCGCAGCGCGGGGCGGATCAGTTCAATCCGGCGAAGTAGTCGAGCCCCATCGCCCCCTTCACCTCGGCCAGCACCTCGTCGGTCAGGGCGCGCGCCTGCTCGGTGCCCTGTTGCAACAGGCGCAGCAGCTGGCGCTTGTCGGCGATGGCCGCCTCGCGCCGTTCCCGCATCGGGGCGAGCAGGGTCTGCAGGCAGTCGTTCAGCACCTGCTTGCAACGCATGTCCCCCAGTCCGCCGCGCTGGTAGTGGGCCTTCATCTCGGCCACCAGTGCCTTGTCGGGGTGGAAGGCATCCAGATAGGCGAACACCGTATTGCCCTCCACCTGACCCGGATCGCTCACCTTGAGGTGGTTGGGGTCGGTGTACATGGCGAACACCGCCTGCTTGATCTCCTCCGCCGACATGCCGAGCTCTATGGTGTTGCCGAGGGACTTGGACATCTTGGCCTTGCCGTCGATGCCGGGCAGGCGGCCGGTGTCGCTCAGAATGGGCTGGCACTCGGTCAGCACCTCTTTGCCCACCAGAGAGTTGAAGCGGCGAACGATCTCGTTGGTCTGCTCCAGCATCGGCAGCTGATCCTCGCCCACCGGCACATGGGTGGCACGAAAGGCGGTGATGTCGGCGGCCTGGCTGACCGGATAGATCAGGAAACCGGCCGGCAGGCTGCGCTCGAACCCTTTCTGCTGGATCTCCGCCTTGACGGTGGGGTTGCGCTCCAGCCGGGCGACGCTGACCAGGTTGAGGTAATAGGTCGTCAGCTCGGCGAGGGCGGGCAGGGCGCTCTGCAGGCAGAAGGTGGTCTTGGCCGGGTCGAGGCCGGCGGCCAGGTAGTCGGCCATCACCTCCAGCACGTGGTCGGTCACCTTGGCCGGGTTGTGGCCGTTGTCGGTCAGCGCCTGCAGATCGGCGATCATCACGAACTGGCGGTAATGGTGCTGGGCGTCGACGCGCTGGCGCAAGGAGCCGACGTAGTGGCCGATGTGCAGTTTGCCGGTGGGACGGTCGCCGGTCAGGATAACGGGGTTGTGCATGTCACTCTCTCCAGTTGGGTGAGCCGGGAGGCGACAAAGGGATGAAAACAATGACCGCCTCTCGGCGGTCACGGTGTTTTCTTTGGGAAATTTTACATAGAAAAGCAGTGCCGCCTGTTTAAGAGCAGCACCACCAGTAGTTGTGATTGAATGAGGTCATATTCATGGCAAATCAAACTACGCCTGTTTGATCACTTCTGCAAGGGAACAACCAGCAGATCGCAGGGCACGGTATTCATCAGCTGGCGCGCGCTCGAAGTGAGCAGGCTCCAGAAGCTCTGACGGTGGCCGCACACCAGCAGATCGATCTGGTAATCCCTGACCGCCTGGTTGACCCGCTCGCTCAAATCACCGCAGATCACCAGCTTCTTCTCGATGGGGTAGTCCACCGAGGCCAGGAAGGCTTCCAGCTTCTCTTTCGCTTCGGCGATCACCTGATCCTGCACGTTGTCGATGTCGATATCGATCATCTCGGTGTAGAGATCCTTGAGGTCCACATCGACATGGATCACCGACAGCTTGGCGCCGTTGGAGCGGGCCCGGTCGACCGCCTTCTCGATCACCTTGCGGTTGTCTTCCGACAGGTCGATCGCGGCCAGTATGTGTTTGTAATAGGTTCCATTCATGGGAGTTCTCCTCACTGATCCTGAGTCCACTATACCAATGTCTGCTGAAACTAAAATGGTGTCCCCGGCACAGTTTTGGGATTTAAACGAGTTTCTTATGGAGCTTTTCACCGATGACAGGCAATAAATTGGCTATAAATCGAACAGGAGTTTGAAGCAGGTCACACCCGCCGGCTTGCCCGCGGCCGGTGACAGGCATAGGATGTGCCCGTGCTTCGCAATGAACACAAAACAACAAAAAGCATCTGAATACCGCTTTGGGGAGCCTCGCGCTCCCTTTTGTTTTTCTGCCGCCTTCTCGCCGATATTCCGCCCGACATCAAGGTAATCCCGTCTCGCTTGGTTATGCTGTAGCCAGTTCCATTGGCAGACCGTCGCTGGCCATTGAACACCGTTTCCCGGTTGGATACGGGCCGGTCTGCGACCGTCATTTCGCGTATCGTATTGATTCCTTGGAGACTCCTTGATGATCATTCACCCACAGATCCAGGGCTGCGTCGCCCGCAACTGTCACCCCATCGGCTGCCGCGCCGCCGTGTTGCAACAGATTGCCAGCGTCAGGGCGGCGGGCTCCTTCAACGGGCCGAAACGGGTGCTGGTGCTGGGCGCTTCGTCCGGCTTCGGGCTGGCGTCGCGCATTGCCCTGACCTTCGGAGCCGGGGCCGACACCGTCGGCGTGTCATTCGAGCGGGGCCCTTCTGACAAGGGGCCGGGCAGCGCCGGTTGGTACAACAACATCTGGTTTCGCAAGGAGGCGGAGCAGGCCGGCCGCATCGCCATCAATCTGATCGGGGATGCCTTCTCCACCGGGATGCGCCAGCAGGCTATCGACACCATCCGCCAGCAGCTGGGGCAGGTGGATCTGGTGATCTACTCGCTGGCGAGCGGCATCCGGGTGTTGCCTGACGGCACGCAGGTGCGCTCCGTGCTCAAGACCACCGGCCAGCCATTCAGCGGCTGGGGACTGGATCTGGAACAGGACACCCTAGTGCAGCAGTCGCTGGATCCGGCCACCCCGGAGGAGATCCGCGACACCGTCAGCGTGATGGGCGGCGAGGATTGGCAGCTCTGGCTGCAGGCGTTGCAGCAGGCGGATTGCCTCGCGCCCGGCGCCCAGACCGTGGCCTACTCCTATATCGGCCCCGAATCGACCTACCCCCTCTATCGGGACGGCACCATCGGTTATGCCAAGGAGCATCTGCACGCCACCGCCGAGACCATCAACCTGCAGCTGGCGGAGCTTGGCGGCCATGCCTGGGTGTCGGTCTGCAAGGCACTGGTGACCAAGGCGAGCGCCTATATTCCGGTGCTGCCGGTCTATCTGGGCCTGCTGATGGGGGTGATGAAGGAGCGCGGCGTGCACGAGGGCTGCATCGAGCAGATGCTGCGGCTGTTTGCCACCAAGATGTACGGCCCGCAAGGGGTGGTGGCCGACGGCAACCGGCTGATCCGGATGGATGACCACGAACTGGACCCGGCCATTCAGGCCGCCGTCTCGGCGCTCTGGTCCAAGGTGACGCCGGACAACTTCCACGCGCTGGGGGACTTTGCCGGGTTGCGCCAGGACTTCATGCAGCTCAACGGCTTCGAGCTGCCGGGCGTCGACTACGGCGCGCCGGTGGATCTGGCCTCGCTGACCGAGCTGCTGCCCTGAGCCAGGGGGCTGAAGTCAGGCCACGCTGCTGGCCAGCGCCTCCGGCTGTTCCGGGTTGCTCGGCTCTGCGGCCAGAATGGTCTGGTTGCGGCCCTGGCGCTTGGCCTGATACATGGCCATGTCGGCCCGATGGATGAGCTGGCCCAACCCGTCATCGGCGGCCGAGCGGCCGGCTACCCCGATGCTGATGGTCATGCGGGGTTTGTCGATCTGGCCGATGCGCTGGCGTAGCTGCTCTGCCAGATACCAGCAATCCGCCGCCGGCAGCGGCACCGCTACCAGAAACTCCTCGCCGCCCCAGCGCCCGACCAGTTGCAGGTCGGGCGCCCAGGATCTCAGCTCCCGCGCCAGCCGCTGAATGGCCCTGTCTCCCGCCTGATGGCCGTGACGGTCGTTGATCTGCTTGAAGTGATCGATGTCGATGATCAGCAGGGTGAGCGGGCCCTCTTGCTGCCACTGGGTGGCCAGCCGTTCCAGCAGGGCGCGGCGATTGGGCAGCTCGGTCAGCTGATCGAAGGTGGCCAGCTTGTAGAGGTGGCGCGAGCTGCGGTGCAGCCGGTGGGTGGTGACGCCCAGCAGCAGCAGGGCACTGGCCAGCAGACCGACCAGCGCCAGCTGGTAGTGGCGGGCACTCTGCTGATGCAGCAGCTGCTGGCGCTTGTTCTCGTTCTCCTGTTGCAGCACCCGGTTGCTGGCCTCGCTGCGGGCCAGATCCATCTCGGCCTGGAAGGCGGCGGCATGCTGGCTCAGGGTCTGGTTGAAGTGCTGCTTGTAGTCGTTCACGTATTCACTGAGCGCCTGATAGGCCTCGGGGTAGCGCCCCTGATCCGCCAGCAGGCTGGCCTGCAAGGCCTTGCTGCCGGCACCGGCAGGCCCCTGGCTGGTCAGCAGTTGCAGCGCCAGCTGCTTCTCGCCGCTGCCCTGCAGCGCCCTGGCCCGGGTCTCCAGCAGGCGCACCCCGGCTTCCGGGTAGCCCAGTTGCTGATAGAGCGCCTGCGCCTCGTCCAGAGCGCGCAGGGCACCGGCCCAGTCGCGCTCGGCATTGAGCGCCATGGCCTGATAGCCGAGGATGATGGCACGGTAGTCCGGCGCCAGCGCCGGGTTGGCCAGCAGATTGTCCAGCAGCCGTCTGGCCTGGGCGGGGCGATCGGTATCGATATAGAGCCGCGCCATGTTGGCTCGGATGATGATCTGGCTGTTGGGTTCGTCCAGCTGCACCATGCGCTGCAGCGCCTCCAGGTAATAGCTTTCGGCCTCCCGCGCCAGATTGAGGTCGGCGTAGAGGTTGCCGAGGGTCATCAGCAGGCGGGCGCACTGCAGGCTGGCGATGGTGGAATCCGGTATTGTCTGCTTGAGGCGGAAGGCGGTCTTGAGCTCGGCGATCGCCGCACTGAGCTGCTGGGTGCGATAGAGCGCGAGCCCGTTCAGGGCGTGCCACTCGGAGGTCTGCTGCGGATGGCCAGCCACGGCGGGTTTGAGCTGCTCCAGCAGGGTGAGCGCCTGATCCGGCGCTTCGGTATCCAGGGTGAGGGCGATCTGCTGCAAGCGGAAGTCGAGCAGGCGCAGGGTCTCCTGCTGGGCACTGGCCAGCCCGCGGGCACGGGCGTTGTCGAGCAGGGCTTGCGGATAGCGCCCCAGCGCGGCCTGGGCCAGGGCTCTGGCGTAAAACTGCTCCATGTCCTGCTGCGGGTTGGCATCGAGGCGTTGCAGATAGCCGACGGGATCGCGCGCCGCCTGCAGTTCAGCCTCTTTCAGCAAGGAGGGAGTGGCCTGCAGCTGGGTCATCCAGAGCAGCGCCAGTGCCATTATGAATCTCATTGAATCCTTTCCCCGACCACTGGCGCCATCATAATGGCTGAATCCACTTACACCATGTTTCTTTGCTTCTCTATAACCGTATGGGGGATAGGATGAGGCGAAAAGCTGTCACAACTGAGAGCTCGGGCTGCGGTATCTGGTTGCTTCATAACGAAACTGTGGCGACAATCGTGACCAAATCACAGTGGAGAATCATCATGTTGGCCAAAGCCATGATCGAGAAGTTGAACGAGCAGATTAATCTTGAATTCTATTCCTCCAACCTCTACCTGCAGATGAGCGCCTGGTGCGAGGACAAGGGCTTCGAGGGGGCGGCCAACTTCCTGCGCCAGCACGCCGTCGAGGAGCGTCAGCACATGGAGCGCCTGTTCACCTACGTGAGCGAGACCGGTGCCATGCCGCTGCTGGGTGCCATCGATGCCCCTCCCCACGAGTTCAAGTCGCTGGGTGACATCTTCCGCACCACCCTCGAGCACGAATACCACATCACCAAGTGCATCAACGGCCTGGCCCACGTGGCGTTCACCACCCAGGACTACTCCACCTTCAACTTCCTGCAGTGGTACGTGGCCGAGCAGCACGAAGAGGAGAAGCTGTTCAAGAGCATCGTCGACCGCCTGTCGCTGGTGGGTGAAGACGGCAAGGGCCTCTACTTCATCGACAAGGAGCTGGCCGAGCTGGCCAAGGGCGCCCCTGCCAGCATCATGGATGGCAACGCCTGATAGTCGTGGACACTTAGTGTTCAGCCAGTACAATGACGGCCCCTCTTAACAGGGGCCGTTTGCTATTGCGGCAGCCATGAAACCGCGGTGCTGGTTGCTGCCGGATACAAAGACGGTCTTCGTATAAAGGGGTCGTTTTTCTTTGGATGAGTGAGTGATGATGAAGCAGTTTGATGTGGTGGTGATCGGTGCCGGGGCGGCCGGATTGATGTGTGCGGCCCAGGCCGGTTATCGGGGCCGCTCCGTGCTGGTGCTCGACAACGCCAAGAAGCCGGGCCGCAAGATCCTCATCAGCGGCGGCGGCCGCTGCAACTTCACCAACCATCAGGCCGGTCCTCATGCCTTCCTCTCGGCCAACCCCCACTTCTGCAAGTCGGCGCTGGCGCGCTACACCCAGCAGGATTTCATCGATTTGGTGGACCGGCATGGCCTGAGCTATCACGAGAAGACCCTGGGCCAGCTGTTCTGTGACGAGAGCGCCAAGGAGATCGTCGACATCCTGCTGACCGAGTGTGACTGGGCCGGCGTGGCTCTGCAGTTCCAGACCGAGATCCTCACCGTCAGCAAGACCGATGACGGTTTCGTGCTGACCACCAGTCAGGGGGAGATCAGCTGCCATTCGCTGGTGGTGGCCACCGGCGGCCTCTCCATGCCGAAACTCGGTGCCACCCCCTACGGCTTCAAGCTGGCGGAGCAGTTCGGCCTCAAGGTGTTGCCGACCCGCGCCGGGCTGGTGCCCTTTACCCTGCATCAGGCCGAGAAAGAGGCCTTCGCCGATCTGGCCGGGGTCAGCCTGCCGGTGGCGGTGACCGCCGAGGATGGCACCTGTTTCAAGGAGGCCATGCTGTTCACCCATCGTGGTCTCTCGGGCCCCGCCATCCTGCAGATCTCCTCCTTCTGGCTGGCGGGGGAGAAGATCCACATCAACCTGCTGCCGGAGCTCGACATCGCCGCCACCCTCAGGGAGTGGGCCCAGGCCCATCCGGCGCAGGAGCTGAAAACCGTGCTGGGGCGCGAGTTGCCCAAGCGCTTCGTCGACAAGCTGGTGGAGCTGGGCCAGCTGGTCAGCAAGCCGATGCGTCAATACAACGAGCGGGAGCTGGAGGCCGTGGCCACCCTACTGGGGGATTGGCAGATCCTGCCCAACGGCACCGAGGGTTATCGCACCGCCGAAGTGACCCTGGGGGGGGTGGATACCAACGAGCTCTCCTCCAAGACCATGGAGGCACGCAAGGTGGCCGGTCTCTACTTCATCGGTGAGGTGGTGGACGTGACCGGCTGGCTCGGTGGCTACAACTTCCAGTGGGCCTGGTCCTCCGGTTGGGTAGCCGGCCAGTACTGCTGATGGAGGCTGCTTCTATATCGTCGATGAGCGCTATAGCGGCCTTTGAGGGGCAACTTCCAGTGGGGCTGTAGCCCTGGCGGCTGGGTGGCTGGTCAGTACTGCTGACCTACCCTTGCCCTCATCAACTCCAGACGCGGCCGCTTCGGCCGCGTTTTTTTATGGGTGGCATCCCTCGCGGGGTGGCCCGTTATCCCTTTCTAAGGGTTGGCAAGAACGCGGTCAGCAAGCCGATGAGCGGCAGGTAGGCGCAGACCCGGTATACGGTCTCTATGCTGGTGGCATCGGCCAGCTGGCCCAGCAGGGCCGCCCCTATGCCCCCCATGCCGAAGGCGAAACCGAAGAACAGGCCTGAGATGGTGCCGACCTTGCCGGGGACCAGCTCCTGGGCGTAGACCAGGATGGCGGAGAAGGCCGAGGCCAGGATCAGGCCGATGATGACCGAGAGAACCGAGGTCCAGAACAGGTCGACATGGGGCAGCAGCAGGGTGAAGGGGGCGACGCCGAGGATGGAGATCCAGATCACCCGCTTGCGGCCGATGCGATCGCCAATTGGCCCGCCGAGCACGGTACCCGCCGCGACGGCAAACAGGAAGGCGAACAGATAGAGCTGGGCGCTGTCCAGCGACAGACTGAACTTGTCCATCAGGTAGAAGGTGTAATAGCTGCTCAGGCTGGCCATGTAGAAGAATTTGGAGAACATCAGCAGGCCGAGGATGGCCAGCGACCAGCCGATCTGGCGGCGGTTCAGACCGTGACCGAGGTGCGCCTTCATCCGTTTATGGAAGTTGGCGGCGTGATGGCTGGACCAGCGTCCGACCAGGCTGAGTACGATGACGCCGACCAGGGCGAACAGCGAGAACCAGGCCGCGCTGCCCTGGCCCTGCGGCACTATGATCAGCGCGGCGAGCAGCGGGCCTATGGCCGACCCCAGGTTGCCGCCGATCTGGAACAGCGATTGGGCCAGCCCTGGCTGACTGCCGGCCGCCATGCGGGCGACCCGGGAAGATTCCGGGTGGAACACCGACGAGCCGATGCCGATCAGCATGGCCGACAGCAGCACGGCGCCAAAGCTGGCCGCCTGCGACAACGACAGCAAGCCGATCATCGTAAAGCCCATGCCGAACGGCAATGAATAGGGCATGGGTCGGCGGTCGGTGTAGAGGCCGATCAGCGGCTGCAACAAGGAACCCGTGAACTGGTAGGTGAGGGTGATGAGACCGATCTGGGCGAACGACAGGTTGAGGCCGAGCTTGAGCAGCGGATAGATGGCCAGCAGCACCGACTGCATCATGTCGTTCAACAGGTGCGAGAAGCTGATGGCGGCGATCACCGGATAGGTGGTGCGATTCAAGGCGTCGTGCGCGGTAGCGGCGGCGAGTGGCTGATCGGTACTGATGCTCTTTTCCATGAGGGCGGGTTCTGTGAGTCTGGGTATGGCTTAACATGCCTGATCCCGACGCGTCTGGACACCACAAAGTGGTGAGTGCGGGGATGGGTTGCCCAGAGACGAACGGATCATTGCTCGGTGCTTGTGCTCGGCGGGCGGAGGATTAGTATAGAAACCTCGTCGTCGCATTATGTGGGTCGCTACCCGCCATGGAGGGATCATGTTTGAGAGTCTGGGGGTTATCAATGTCTGGACTTATCTGGTAGGGCTCTTCTTCATCATCATAGCGCCGGGGCCCAACTCGATTTATGTGCTGCGCACCGGGGCGAGCCGCGGCGTCGGCCCGGGCTACCAGGCGGCCCTCGGGGTCTTCGTTGGCGACGCCATCCTGATCTTCTGCGCCTATCTGGGCATCGCCTCCCTCATTCGCGCCACCCCGCTGCTGTTTACCCTGGTGCGCTACCTGGGGGCTCTCTATCTGCTCTATCTCGGGGTGAAGATCCTGCACGCCAACTTCATCGCCAGGCGGGAAGGGCAGGCGCCCGTGGTCGAGCACGGCGAGCGCTACTTCTCCAAGGCGCTCACCTTAAGCCTTACCAACCCCAAGGCGATCCTGTTCTACGTCTCCTTCTTCGTGCAGTTTGTCGACTTCAACTATGCCCACACCTGGGTCTCCTACCTGGTGCTGGCGAGCATGCTGGAGGCCATGAGCTTCGTTTATCTGACCCTGCTGATCTTCGGTGGCACCCTGATGGCGCGCTTCTTTGCGCGCAAGGTACGCCTCGCCAAACTCGGCAATGGCCTCATCGGCCTCTTCTTCATGGGTTTCGCCGCCCGGCTGGCCACGTTGTCATCCTGATGGCCAGGGCTCTGCCCAATCCCGGTCGCCCGCTTGCGAGCGGCTAGTCAGGCCAGCAATCCTTGCCAACCCGGATGAACCGGGATTGGTAGACGATCAGCATCTGGTTGCCTGCCTGGCCGATCCTTGGGTTCTGGTAGGTTTCGCCGGGCAGCAGGTATTTGCTGTCGGCCTCGCTGTCCGCCTGCAGACACCCCCGTTTCACCATGAATTCGAAGTAGGTGTTGCCGGTATTGGTGATGCTGCTCCTTGCCGGATCCAGCTGGTATTGAAAATGCACCTGGCGCGGGCGCACCACCAGGGTCGATTGCAGCGCGAGTTTCATCTCCAACGCACCACGGCGCCTGGCCTGGCCACTTTCATCAAGCTGGGCCGCCGGTGACTCGGTGAAAGTGATGCGATAGTAACGCTCCTGACCATCCGCCGGCCCCTTGTAGTAGAGCTTGACGTTCTGCATGCGCTTGGCGTGCAGGGTGAAGCGCTTGGGGGCGAACAGCAGCTCGCCAGGCACCGTCGGAACGCTTGTCCCCGTGGCCGTGGGATTGCTGATTTTTTCCATCTGCACTTCGTAGACCTTGGGCGAGCCGCTGTTGTTGGTGACGGTCCGGGCAATGAATTCTTCGTTCGGTGCCATGGCAATCGTCATGGCGCCGATGTCGATGGACATGGTCTGTGAGCTCAGCGTGCCGGCCAGCAAGAGCCAGAGAATGCGATGCGTGTCGTTCTTCATGATCAGCGCCAGGTCCCTTTGATGGTAATGGTACCGCTTTGCTGTACTTCCCCTTCCCACAGGTCGTTGCCAATGGTGCGTTGCACCATGGGATCGGTCAGATCGAATTCCAGCGCCAGCTTGTAGAATCGGGTAATGCCTTTGCCGCTGACGGGGTCATTCCATTCCTGTGGAGGCTGGCTGTCCTGAATCCCCAAGCTGCGAATATCCAGCGGCGTCTGATCACAGCGGACCGCATGTCGGGAGGCTGTCCCATGGTTGGTCGAATCAAATACCAATCTAGTCGGTATAGGTACTGCCTGTTCGGGAACAGCCTGCCCTGCGGGGTAAAAAGTGCAGAGACCTTGATACGGAGCCCCGATATCTTGTGAAACGGTAATCTCAAGCATGTCTGCACTGATGGGCCCACTATCCGAGATATTGTAAGAGAAACTCAATATATCCTTGCCCACATTGCCTTCTCGGTAGGGATTGCTCACCCCCTCCGAGGATAGAATGGAAACACTGAAGTCCCGTGGTTTTATGATGATCTCGGTGGTGCCGCTGAATTCATAGAATCCACTTTCCGGCGCTTTGATATTTCGCATATTAAAGTTAATCAAATTTCTGGTGAGCTGTTCTTGTAATCCCAACCTGACCACTTGTTTGAAAAAGTTGCTTGATAGAAAAAGATAAATGGACGATTGCCCTCTAAGATAGCTGACATTGTAATCCGCACCTTTAAGAGCCCAGTTGGTCAGATTGGCACTCATTTGTACATCACCGCCAACAATGGCGCTGTTGAGTGCCGCATTTTTGATGTTGGTATAAATATACGGGTCTGAAAATGACTGGCTGCCATCCTGATTGAAGTCGTAGTCCAGAAAGCGGCACAGCACCCCATCTCGTGTACCCAGCCGATAATTCTCACAACCTTGTGAACCGGGCAGCACATAGGGAGCCCCATTGCTGTCGACGATCACTTCACTGATCGCATTGGTCTGTATGAAACGTAGGTGTCCCGCTTTTTTATGCTGGGTCCGCTTGACGTACCAGGTTCCACTATCCTGATTGATACAGCGTTCCCCGGCCGCGGCATCATAGATTCTGGTGGTCATGCAAAGATTCATTTCTCTGTTCAAAATGCCCCCGGCAGGCATGGTGCGAAGATAGTCAAAGAAAGCGGAGCTCAATTTTGCATGTGCATATCCGGTGGCGGCTTTCATCAATCCGAAAAATCCGGTTTCATTTACTGAGGCAGGTTTATTCATCGCTTCTGCTGTCTGTGGATCACACCCCGCCCAGCTTTTTATACAACGCTGATTGATATACGGATATTTGACCGGGCCGTTTTCCCACATATCGATATTGTAGTTGGTGACTGTGTAGTTATGACCATTGTCTGCATATGCCAGACTGACCTGCCTGGAGTCAGTTGTCCATGCGTTGCCACCCGTCAGGCGAGGGTCCAGATAATCGGTTGGTGTAATAAATAGATTGTGGTCTTCCTGGTTTTCAATAAACAGAAAATGGCGCAGATCAGCATCGACCAAATTATATTTTATTACTGCGGCACTGGCCTGCGAGGCCCAGCTGGTGGCAATTACCATCGCCAACAGCCATTTATATGCGGGATTCATCATCAGTACTCTCTCACCATGGCATAGGTGGGCAGCCCCTGGCAGGTAATGATGCCTACCCAGGCGGCGCCGCTGTGTTGTTCAAGATCGAGCTCGGCTTCACAGAAGTCATTCCCCTGGCGGAAAGTCAGCATGGGATTGGCTTTATCCACATCCAGCGAGAATTCACCCTCCTCGTTGGTCACCGTGGTGCCGATATGGTTGTCGATGCGGGCATTGGCCAGCAAGGAGCCGTCTTCCGCCCTGAGTATGCCGAAGACAGTCACCATCTCCTTGATGGTGCTGCTCGCATCCAGGGTGGCCACGTTGCCGGGAAACAGGGTGTAGCGCTGCTTGCCGGTATTGATGTCGTAGCTGTCCTTGCCCCGCTTGCTGTTGAGCAGCTCTATCTCGTACTCCCCGTAAGGGGGGAGGGCGAGGAAGGTCTGCTCGCCATGCAGGGGGTAATCCTGTCCGTTGACCTTGGCGAGCATCTGTCCTTGGCGTTCGATCCCGGTATTGATGATCAAGCCGGCCCCCGAGGAGTTGTGGCTAGAGGCGACCAGTGAGTCCTCCGTCGTGACCAGGGCACCGCGCGCAATCAGGTTGCCATTCATGTCGCCACCATGGCCGCGGCCCAGCGTCATGGTGCCGCCGATGACCCTGTTCTCGAACCCGAGTGTGCCGGAGAGCGCCATATTGTGTTCATCACTGCCGTGCATCATGCGCGAGGCATTGAACGAGGCCAGATTGATGACGCTGTCCATGCGTTTCTGGTAGTTGAGGTTGGCCGTGGTCTGGCCCTGCTCGTTGCTGCTCATGCCAAAGCTGAACAGGTTGTCGAACGGGATCGAGTAATCCAGCGTGATGCTCTTGTTGTTGAATCCGTTGAGCGTGCCGCTGTCGCTTTGCAGGCTGGCGCGCAGCGACAGGTTGCCGTATTTGCCGGCATAAAGGTGCTGGTAGTAATCGGCATAGCTGCGATCGCTGTTCATCTGGCGGTCGTGCAGAGTGTTGAAGGTGAGCTGGCCGAGACCGCTGACCCAGCCACCCAGATTGAGCGTGATGCCGGCGGAGTAGAGTTCGGCGTTGCTCACCGTCAGGGCGCTGCCGGTCTCGAGTTTCTCCTGGCTGAGCCACAGGGAGGCATTGTCATGGGCCTGCAGGGCGAGGCTGGATGCGAATCGCCACGATTGATCGGAGGCCAGCATGGTTTGCAACTGGGCACTGACACGATCGGTTGCCTGCCAGTTTGCACGCGCTTCGCCTACCGCAGCATCCTTGAAGGCATAGGTTGTGGTGGCCAGTTCCAGAGTATCCAGCGAACGTGCCAGCGATACTCCCAGCAGCGGTGAATCACCGTTGTTCTGGGCGCCTTCCATCATGCCTCCCCACCATTGCCATCCCCACTCCTGAGTAAAGCCCAGACTACCGCCCAGCTTGGTGACGCGCTGGGTCGTGGTGCTGGTCAGCCGCCCATCGACATAGACTTCGACCGTGACGTTGTAGACGCCACTGGGGAAAGCCGAGGTGTCGATATTCTGGTTGCCGATGGCCAGGTTCTGCAGGGTGATCAGGCGATCCTCACGGTACACCCTGACCTCGCCATTGGCAGGCATGAAGACTTGTACCGGGGTGGTGGACGCGTCGGCCTTCTGTTTACGTGACTGTGCCTGGTTGCCATACGATGCCCCATAAATGCGGCCAGTACTCAGGCCGGTCACCACCCCCAGCGTCTGCAGATCCCAGGTTGAGACCATGCCGGCCGCGATGCGGCGATCGTCAAGATCCCGCTCGTACATGGCACGATAGATGTCACCGCTCTGTTCTGGCTCCCCAAGGTTGTAGAGGGAGGCGTCCAGCGCCATGTGATGGGCGCCCAGCCCGACGGTACTGTCCAGTTGCAGAAAGTTGGAGTCGCTGTGACCGTTTTGCCGATTGCTGTTGAAGGAGTAGCCCAGATTGTAGCGATGCACCCCGGTCAGAGTGTCGACGGTCGGGGTCAAGGTCACCCGGTTGTCCGGCTGCCTCGCCTGGCCGAATGCATCGCGTGAAACCCGAATCGTCAGCAACATGGCCACCAGGTCAAGCTGCATGCTGGCGTTGGCATCTATCTGCAAGCTGCCCTCGGCAGAAAACGTGCGCTTCTCTTCGCTGGCGAGCATGGCGGTCAGCTGGTCGTTGAGCAGACCTTGCTGCTGGCCAGCACCAAAATCGATGTGCAGCAGATGCAGCTTGCCGTCCTGCAGCAGCAGGGTGGCATTGCCGATCGGGTTATCGGTCAGGGTGTCGAGCTGGTTTTTTCCATCCGTGTACTGCAGACGTACGGGAACAGCCAGCCCTTCTGCCAGAGCCTGGGCAAAACTGGCCGGAATGATGACGTTGGCGATCTTGAGTGGCGCCGCGCTGTTGGCCGAGGCGGAGACCACCATCAGCAATGAGAGCGGCAACAAGCAGGTTTTCTTCAACATATCACGCACCATGGTTTCAGATTTCGGCAAAACAACACCGCCACTCGACCGGGTGGTGAAGGCAGTACCAGCACAAACGGGTTATTTGACGACGACGAATTCCTGACCCAGCCAGAGGCCAAGATGACTTTGCGGATCCTGCATATCGACTTTCTTGAAGCAGCGCTGCTTGCCGGGCAGGTCGTAGTAGGTCTCTTTGCACTGCGCCTGTGCCTTGCGGTCAAGACAAGGGCCGTAGGCCACGGTGCGGTAAGAGGCATTCCCCTGATTGCTCAACATTCCGTTTTGCAGGTTGTAGGCGAAGTGCTGCTGGCGTGGCGTGACCACCAGAATGGTGCCTATCTGGGCAGAGGTGGTGGCAACCGCCTGGCGGCGATTGCTGCTCTGGTCGTCCATCGACAGGGCGGTGTCCAGCCAGCGGATGCGGTAGTAGCGCTCCTTGCCGTCCTGCGGTCCCTTGTAAAAGAAACGAACGTTGTTCTTGGCATGGGCGGGCAGCATCAGTCGGCTGGGCGAGAGCATCAGCTCGCCGGCCACTTCCATCGGGATCTCCTGGCCACCCTCTTCAGGTGAAGAGATGCGGCTGACGGAGATGGTGACCAGCCTGGCTTGAGCACTGCCATTCTCGATCTCCTTGGCTACATCCTGGCTGCCCGCATCGATGAAGGTGGTGACGGAACCAACGTTGATGGCCTGGCTGACCCCGGGAATAAACAGCATCCATGCCATCAGCATTTTCAGGTTCATGGGAACTCCTGTGATTGCAAAGGGCCCCGCAGGGCCCCGAATACTATGCGTCGCGGCAATTAGGACCAGTTGGCAACGAACTCGACGTTGACTTCCCCACTCCACAGGCCATCCGGCAGGGTCTCGAAAGCCGCTTCAGTGCCGTTGACGGTCGCGCTCTCGATGTTGAAGGTGAACGAGCCCTGGGCGGTGCTGCGCTGGGTGTCATCCTTGAAGCTGCTGGCCAGCGGAGAGAGGTTGCCGCCCGTGATGCCGGCAGCGGTATCGATCAGCGTGGTATAGGCGGTGGTGCTGACGGGAGCACCTTGCCACAGCACGCCGACGTCGACGGTGGAGCCGCCGCTCAGGTGGTTCAGGGTGCCGCTCAGCTTCTTGGCCTTCAGCGTGAAGTCGGTGGCGCTGGCATCACCCTTGATGGCAACGTCGAACAGGCCGTTCACGGTGTTGAAACCCTTGATCCCTTCCGCGTATTGGAAAGAGAGGCTGTCGAGCGGCGTGACAACCAGCGCCGATTCGGTGTCCTTTTTGGCGGTAGCCTTCCAGGTGGCAATGGCCGGGGTGGCTTCCACGGCAGCCTGAGCGGCGGCAGCGAAGCCCAGTCCTGCAACAGTCAGCGCAATCAGAGTCTTTTTCATCTTGATATTTCCTACACATTTCCTGATGGGGGCATTTGCCACCCGTTTGATTTCACGCACCCAGGGTGCATTCCCTTTCCACCTTGCCGGACGGGTTTGTCCAGGCAATCTTGCCGATCGCCGAAGGGTAATGTTTCGTCAATCAGCTCATCTTTTCGCCGGCAAAGATACTGGACGGACCTGCTCGGATCGATTGAATGCTGTGTAGGAAAAGTCCTAAAAGATGGTTGTTGTCTGCAACTTAAAATAAGCCTTGTCCATTCTCTTATCGGGGTTTTTTGTTTTTCTTATGATTTTGATTTTTAAGAGTTTTGGTGCTTTTCTTATCTAGATGGCGTGTCCCTCTGACGGGGGAGGATGGGAGGGGTTGCCGTGTTGGAATGAGCACAAGGAAAAATAGAGATTCAAAAGAATATATAGCTCTGTAAGTATTTGATGAGCATAAATAAAAATATCAGATAAAAATGAATGAGGTACTAAGAGAGGAGTCGTTACTTGAACTACGTAACATATCATTAATATTCAAGCGCCATATGGTACACGTGCTGACTTTGTAGTTAATATACGTTGAATCAAATGGAGTAATGACAGGAAAGTATATGGCAAAAATATTGGTAGTAGATGATCACCCCGCCATCAGAATGGCTGTAAATATCCTGCTGCAGCAGGATGATCATCATATTGTTGCCGAAGTTGATAATGGTGTTGATGCAGTTTCGATGGCGCGGAAATATCAGCCTGATATGGTCGTTCTGGATATCGGGATTCCCAGGCTGGACGGCATTGAGGTGATCAAAAGACTGAAAGAGATGGATGCTGATATCAAGGTGGTCATATTGTCGGCACAAGCCACCCATCATATTATGGTGCGTTGCCTGCAAGCCGGTGCCAACGGTTTCATATCCAAGCTGGATGACCTTTCCTTGCTGAAAACAGTGCTGGTAAAGATAGGGAAAGGTCAGCTTTATTTCCCTCGCGATGTGATTGCTGGCGCCAAGAATGCCCATGAAGTCGATCGGAAAGATCTCTTGTCGGCACTCTCGGATAGAGAGATGAGCGTCTTGTTGCAGATATGCCAGGGGCAAACCAACAAGCAGATTGCAGAGAGCATGCTGCTCAGCGAGAAGACGGTCAGCACCTACAAGAGTCGGCTGATGCAAAAGCTCAATGTCACCACCATGGTTGATCTGATCAGCCTGGCCAAGCGCCAAGAGTTGCTGTGACCATGAGGCATTGGTTTGCAGCTCTGCTGGTCTGTTGCTGCGCTTCATGGGTTTCGGCTCATGAGCTGGCGGCGCCCTATCTGCATGTCTATGCGCGCAATGACAGCGAGTACCTCGAGAAGCAGACCCTGCCGCTGCATGCGGAAGATTGGCTGTGGTTGAGAAATCGTGGCCGGTTGGTGCTCGGGGTACCCATGCCCGACAATCCGCCGATGGACATCACCCTGCGTGCCAATGCTTACGAAGGCGTCACCGCCGACATTGTCGGCATGCTGAGTCATCTGTTGCGTGTCGAGATCGTCGTAAAGAATCTGCCGTCTCGCGCCGCGGCCATTGCTGCGCTCAAGCGGGGAGAGGTCGATCTGCTGAGCACCTCCAATGCCTATGAAGAAGAGCAGCAATTATTGTTGACCGACAAATATATGCCGGATGATCCGGCCATATATAAGAATATACACGTAAAGGAGCGTGATATAAGAACGGTGGCTGTCCCGGAGTATTATCTGCCGGCGCTGGATGTGATGCGCTACCTGCCCAAGGTTCAGATAAAAATGTATTCCTCTCGTTATAGCGCACTTTCTGCGGTTGCATATGGCCAGGTCGATGCCGTCATGCTGGACATGATTTCCGGGAACTTCATCGTCAATAAATTTTATCAAGACAGCATTCAATTACTGAAACCTCTTTATATAGATACTCATGGTTTTTCTTTTTCGCTGGAAAGGAAAAATCAGCGGCTGAAAAAAATCATCAATATTGCGCTGGATGAAATTCTGGAAGGCAAGCGGGAGGAAATTGCCAAACGCTGGAATGGCGGCGGCCTCTCTATCGGGGCCAGCAAGGTCGAGCTGACCAGCGAGCAGTGGGCCTGGCTGGGTCAGCAGAAAAAAATCCGGATGGCCGTCAACAGCGGGGTGCCGCCGCTGAGTTTTCTCGACATCAATGACACCTTGCACGGGGTGGTGGCCGATTTGCTGCAGGTGTTGCGAGCGAAGCTGGGGGTGGAAATAGAGGTGGTGCCGGTCAAGACGCCAGGACAGATGTTGCAGTTGCTGGATGGTGGGCAGGTGGATATCGCCGTGTTGAGCCCATCGGAAGAGCGCCGCAGTCGTTACCTGTTCAGCCGTGCCTTTGTGCTCGACCCGCTGGCCTATGTGGTGGGGGTCCGCCATGAGGCGACGGCACCGGAGACGCTGCTCAAGACCGGCACGGTCGCCATTATCAAGGACTTCATCTCCGAGCAGGCGATAGAGGACGAGTATGGCAAGCTGACCACCAGAAAGTTCGAACGGATCGAAGATGCGCTGCGCTGCGTGGCGAGCGAGACCTGCGACGTGACCGTGTTGCCGTTGCGGGTCGCCAAGTACTACATCAACAGCAAGTTTCCGGACAGTCTGCTCATCACGGGCGAGTTGTTCGACTCCATCCCGATCGGGGCGGCGTTTGCCGTTTCGCCCAAGCAGCATATGTTGCGCGACATTCTGGATCGGGTGATTGCCATCATTCCGCCGGATGAGCTGGAAGGACTCTCCAATCGCTGGCGCGTCAGTACCCAGCAGGAGGCCATCACCTGGCAGGAGCTGGTACGGGAATTTGGCGGCATCATTGCCTTGATCATGCTGCTGACCATCTGGATCGGCCTATGGGGCCTCTCTTTGCACAAACAGGTGCGCCAGCGCCGGGCAGCCGAGATGGCTTTGAGTGCCCAGCTTAAGTTCATCGAAGATCTGGTGGACGGCACACCCCATCCCATCTACGCCAGAGATCGGGAGGATCGGCTGGTGCTCTGCAACAGCACTTATGCCAGCTTCTTTGGCGAGGAGAAGAGCCGCCTGCTGGGCTCGACCATGGCGGACGATGTGCAGCGCTGGCCTTTTCTGGCTCCCCTGTTCGAGGATTTGAGCACCGCGCGTACGGTACGCTGTGCCAGGCAGGGGGATCATCGCCTCTCCATGGCGACGGGGTCCGTGGCCGTTTATCACTGGGTACAGCCCTACTATGACCTGGAGGGAAATGTTCAGGGCGGAATCGGTGGCTGGATCGACGTGAGCGAGCGGCTGCGGCTGCTCGAAGAGCTGGCCCTGGCCAGCCAGGATGCCCAGGAGGCCAATCGTGCCAAGTCGACCTTTCTGGCCACCATGAGCCACGAGATCCGCACGCCCATGAATGCCATCATTGGTTTGCTGGAACTGACCCTGCGCCGCGATCGACTGCATGAGGAGGACAAGACTTCACTCTCCATCGCCCATGGTTCGGCCAGGGATCTGCTGAGCCTGATTGGCGATATTCTGGATATATCCAAGATCGAGTCCGGCCGGCTTGAACTGAGGCCGGAACCCCATGAAATCACGGCGCTGACGGCCTCGGTGGTCACCGTATTCACTGCGCTGGCCAGACAAAAGAACCTGCAACTGGACCTCGCCGCCGGCGAGCCCCGCTGGGTACAGATTGATGGCATCTGCTACAAGCAGATCCTCTCCAATCTCATCAGCAATGCCATCAAGTATACCGATCAGGGATCGGTGCGGGTCGAGCTGCAATCAAAAACCAGCGACGGCTGGTGCACCTTGCAACTGGTGATCCGGGATACGGGCATAGGGATTGCGCCTGCGGAGCAAGCCAGGCTGTTTCAGCCTTTTGGTCAGGCCAGGCAGCCCGAGCACATCCAGCGCTCCGGGACCGGTCTCGGACTGATGATCTCTCGCTCGCTGTGCGAGTCGATGGGAGGCTCGCTGCTGCTGGAGAGCGAGCCCGGCCACGGCACGTGCATCAGCATCGAGATGAAATTGCCGCTGGCGAGCGCCGTCGAATCAGTCACACTCGTGGCATTGGGCACGATGACAGGGCATCACCGGCGACTGCGGGTCATGATAGTGGACGATCACCCCACCAACCGGCTGCTGGTCAGCCAGCAACTGGCATACCTCGGGCATGATGCCACGGCGGCCGAGTCGGGGCGCGAGGCGCTGGCACTGTCTGCCAACACACCCTTTGACGTGATGATCACCGACTTCAACATGCCTGGCATGAGCGGCTTTGAACTGACCCGCCAGTATCGTGCTCTGGAGCTGAGCCGGGGTACGCATCGTTGCCTCATCCTGGGGTTGACGGCGGATGCCCGCCAGGAGCAGGTGAGCGAGGGGCTGACCGCCGGCATGGACGACTGCCTGTTCAAGCCGGTGGGGCTGGAAGAGCTGGAGCGCTGCCTGTGTCGCCACATGCAGCATGAGGAACAGCGGGAAATCGAGCGCTGCGTGCAGGAGATCAAGCAGTGTCTCGGACCATTGACCGGCAATCAGCCTGCACTGATGCTGCCCTTGTTGCATGAGTTTGTGCGGGCCAGTGACGATGACCTGCTGGGCCTGCAACAAGCGGCCGAGGGTGGCGAACTGGCCCGCTTTCTTGACTATGTGCACCGTCTGAAGGGCGGGGCCAGGATCATGGGGGCGATGACGCTGGTTACGGTGTGTGGTGAGATAGAATCAGGCGGGATCGCGCCGCAGGGATTGCCGATGGCATTGCTGCAGTTGCAGCATTCCTACGGGATAGTCAGACAGGCCATGGTGCAAATGCAGGCCGAGCCGGAATGAAAATGAAGGCATGCCGGGCATGCCTTCATGGATGGTCAACCGTGCCAGTAGACCAGCAGTTCATAGGCCGCTTCGCCGGTCTGGTCCGGTCTGGCAGCCGGAGCCAGATAGCTGAGGAAGTAGCGGGTGGCCTGGGTCAGGGGCAGGGCATGGTGTTGCGGCAGTGGCTGGCCGTTGAGAGCCAGCTTGAAGTCGGTGCCGGCCTGTTCGGGCAAACTGGCATACAGGGTGCGAGCCTGCAATTGGTAGGTAGTGTTGAAATCCGGATTGCTGAGGTTGATGGCCTCGGTCTCGACCGGGCTGGATGTGGAAACGGAATTGACCGGTTGCTGACCCGGGTGGATGAGCGAAATTTCCATCCCGGTACTCTTGCTGGCGGTGGCAGGCCAGGTGAGCTGATTGGTTTGTGTGTCGGCCTGAGCCGCCATCGTGCAGCAACCAGCCAGTAGTGCCACCAGAACTCCTTTCTGAGACATATGATTATCTCCTGGATATCGAGGTTACCCCGCTGCCGGGGGTCACTCATCTATCGACCCGCCCGCGGCGAAGCTTAATCTGTACCCCACTATTCGGAATGAGCTGACACGGGATACGGGGTATGATCCCGCGCCTTGTCCTCCCTTTAGTCATAGATATGGAATCCCTGCTTTGCTCGAAAATCAGATGATGTTGTTGGCGGTGTTCGAACGGGCGGCGCTGATGTTGATGACCCTGTTCTTCCTGACCCGTACCCGGCCGTTCCAGCGGCTGTTCCAGAAGCGGGACCACACCCCGGCCGAACTGGTGCTGGTGGCGGCCATCTTCTGCCTGTTTGCGGTGTTCAGCACCTATACCGGCATTCCGGTGGAGGGGGCCCTCATCAACGTGCGGATCATCGCCATCATCTCGGGCGGCATCCTGTTCGGTCCCTGGGTCGGCATTCCGGCCGGGGTCATCTCCGGTCTGCACCGCTATCTCATCGACATGGATGGCCACACCTCGATCCCGTGCCTCATCGCCAGCATCATCGCCGGCCTGCTCGCCACCTGGCTGCACCTGCGCTGTCGCAAGTCGCGGCTCTGGCTGTACGGCATTCTGGCGGGGATGTTGTGTGAGGGGCTCACCATGCTGCTCATCTGGTTGCTGACCGAGCCCCATGCGGTGGGCGTCGAGATCGTCAGCCACATCGCCTACCCGATGATCGCCGGGGCGCTCTGCATCGGCCTCATCATCAAGCTGGTGCAGGATCTGGACGACGAGAAGGAACTGATTGCCGCCAAGCAGGCCAAGCTGGCGCTCGACATCGCCAACAAGACGCTGCCCTTCTTCCAGAACATCGATCGCCACTCCCTGAGCCAGGTCTGCGCCATCATTCGCAGCGAAATCAGCGCCGATGCGGTGGCCATCACCGATACCCGCGATGTGCTGGCCTATGTGGGGGTGGGCAAGGATTACTACGAGCTGGACGAGCACCACGCCATCAGCGACATGACCCAGCGGGCGGTGCTGCTGGACCAGATCATCATCAACAACGATCTGCGCCAGTATCACCTCTCCGATTTCCACTCGGTCATCATTATTCCGCTGCGGGAAAACGGCTCGGTGAGCGGCACCCTCAAGATCTACTACCGCCGCACCCACAGCATCACCAGTTCGCTGCGGGAAATGGCGGTGGGCCTCTCCCAGCTCATCTCCACCCAGATGGAGGTATCGCGCATCGAGCAGCTCAAGGAGATGACCCGCAAGGCAGAGTTCACCGCGCTGCAGAGCAAGATCAACCCGCACTTCCTGTTCAATGCTCTCAATGCCATCTCGTCGCTGATCCGCATCCGGCCCCAGCAGGCGCGCCAGCTGATCGCCAATCTGGCGGACTACCTGCGCTACAACCTCAACAAGGGGGACACCCTCATCGACATCCAGGAGGAGCTGCAGCAGGTGCGCGACTACGTGGCCATCGAGCAGGCCCGCTTCGGCGACAAGCTGGAGGTGGTATTCGAGGTGGACGACGTGCACATCCAGGTGCCGAGCCTGTTGTTGCAGCCGCTGGTGGAAAACGCCATCCTGCACGGCATCCAGCCCCGCAGCGCGCCGGGTCGGGTCACCATCGAGGTGAAGCAGCTGGCGGGCGGCATCCGGGTGGCGGTGCGCGATACCGGTTACGGCATCAGCCAGGAGGTGATCGACGGGGTCGCCGCCGGTCGGGTGGAGAGCCGCAGCATCGGTCTGATGAACGTGCATCAGCGGGTCAAGCTGCTCTATGGCGATGGCCTGCACCTCAAGCGGCTGGAGCCGGGTACCGAAGTGAGTTTCTATCTGCCGGATCAGGAGTCGATGCCATGCTGAGTGCCATCATGATTGAAGATAAGTGTGTGCTGCGAGAGGCGTTGTCATGCTGAAAGCCATCATAGTCGAGGATGAGTATTTGATGCGGGAGGTGCTGGCCTATCCTGCATTCCCTCAGGGGGCAATGCCATGCTGAAGGCCATCATAGTGGAAGACGAATATCTGGCTCGCGAGGAGCTGGCCTACCTGGTGGGGCAGCACAGCACCATCGAGATAGTGGCGAGCTTCGAGGATGGGCTGGAGGCGTTCAAATACCTGCAGGATCACGAGGTGGACGTGGTGTTCCTCGACATCCAGATCCCCTCCATCGACGGTCTGCTGCTGGCCAAGAACCTGCACAAGTCGAGCCATCCGCCCCACATCGTCTTCGTTACCGCCTACAAGGAGTTTGCGGTGGAGGCGTTCGAGCTGGAGGCGTTCGACTATATCCTCAAACCCTACAACGAACCGCGTCTCATCAGCCTGCTGCAAAAGCTGGAGCTGGCGGGCAAGTCGCAGGCGGGGCAGGGGAGCGAGCCGGGCACGCCGCACAATCGCACCGTCAATCTGGTGAAGGGGGAGCGCATCATCGTCACCCCCTGCGAGCAGATCTACTACGCGGAAGCCGACGAAAAGCTCACCTATGTCTACACCCGCGATGATCGCTACGTGATGACCATGACCCTCAGCGAGTTCGTCAGCCGGCTGCCCGCCGAGGGGTTCTTCCGCTGTCACCGCTCCTACTGCGTCAACATCAACAAGATCCGCGAGATAGTGCCCTGGTTCAACAGCACCTATCTCATCCGGCTCCATGACCTGCCGTTCGAGGTGCCGGTCAGCCGCAGCAACATCAAGGCGTTCCGTCAGCTGATGCGGCTCTGATTGTCATTCATTCCCGCCGATCTGCATTTCATGCCTTAATCGGTCGGTGGGAGTGGCGTCTTGCCTATAGTGGCCCCAGTTTCCTTAAGGCCATTGACCGAGACGCATCATGACCAAAGAGATGAATCGCACCCGCTACCTCACCCTGTTGGGGACCATCATCACCCAGTTCGCGCTGGGATCCGTTTACACCTGGAGCCTGTTCAACGCCCAGCTCTCCGACAAGCTGGACGAGCCGGTCAGCCAGGTCGCCTTCGCCTTCGGCCTGCTCAGCCTCTCCCTGGCGGTGGCCTCCTCCCTGGCGGGCAAGCTGCAGGAGCGGTTCGGGGTGCGCAACGTCACCCTGGGTGCCGGCGTGCTGCTCGGCATCGGCTTCTTCCTCACCGCCCACGCCAGCAACCTGGCGATGCTCTACCTCTGCGCCGGCATCCTGGTCGGTTTTGCCGACGGTACCGGCTACCTGATGACCCTCTCCAACTGCGTGAAGTGGTTCCCGGAGCGCAAGGGGCTGATCTCCGCCTGTTCCATCGGTGCCTACGGCCTCGGCAGCCTGGGCTTCAAGTACATCAACCTGCTGTTGCTCTCCAGCAACGGCCTTGAGACCACCTTCCAGCTGTGGGGGCTGATCGCCATGTCCATGGTGCTGGTGGGCGGCATGCTGATGAAGGATGCGCCCAAGCAGGCGGCCGCCGTGCAGCAGAGCGAGAGCCGCGACTTCACCCTGGCCGAGGCGATGCGCAAGCCGCAGTACTGGATGCTGGCGCTGATGTTCCTCACTGCCTGCATGAGCGGTCTCTACGTCATCGGCGTGGCCAAGGACATCGGCGAGAACATGGTGGGCCTGCCGGCCGTGGTCGCCGCCAACGCCGTCGCCATCATCGCCATGGCCAACCTGGGCGGCCGGCTGGTGCTGGGCATCCTCTCCGACAAGATGTCCCGCATCCGGGTCATCACCATCGCCCAGCTGATTACCCTGGCCGGCATGGCGCTGCTGCTGTTCGTGCCGCTCAACGCTAACCTGTTCTTCGTGGCGGTGGCCTGCGTGGCGTTCAGCTTCGGCGGCACCATCACCGTCTACCCCTCGCTGGTGAGCGACTTCTTCGGTCTCAACAACCTGACCAAGAACTACGGCGTCATCTATCTGGGCTTTGGTCTGGGCAGCATCATCGGCTCCATCGTGGCCTCCCTGTTCGGCGGTTTCATGGCGACCTTCAACCTGATCCTGGTGTTGTTGGTGGTGGCGCTGGTGCTCTCTCTCACCATCCGCCTGCCGGCGCCGGTATCGGTGGAGCGGGCCTGATCACCCGCCTGTCGCAGCAAGCAATGAAAAGACCCGGGCCTGGCCCGGGTCTTTTTTTGTGCGCGGCTCAGCGTGGCGGCAGCCCCAACAGCCGGCGCACCCGCTGGCAGGTCTCTTCCACCGTCGGCCAGTCGGCGGCGGTGATGGTGACATGACCCATCTTGCGGCCGGGGCGGGGCTCCCCCTTGCCGTAGAGGTGCAGATGCACGCCGGGCAGTGCCAGCAGGGCGGCCCAGTCTGGCGTGCCGGCCTGCCAGAGATCCCCCAGCAGGTTGAGCAGCATGGCGGGGCGCACGGCGATCCGGGCTGGCAGCGGCAGATCGCACAGGGCGCGCACCTGCAGCTCGAACTGGCTGCACTCGGCGTTGTCGAGGCTGGGGTGGCCCGAGTTGTGGGGGCGTGGCGCCAGCTCGTTGACCAGCAGTTGGCCTGCCACCAGAAAGAACTCCACCGTCAGCACGCCGACGTAGTCGAGGGCGGCGATCAGCTGTTCGGCGATACGTCTGGCGTCGGCCTCCAGGGCCGGCATGTTGGCCGGGGAGCGGGTCTGATCGAGGATGCCGCCGCTATGCCAGTTCTGCACCAGCGGCAGGGCACCGATGGCACCGCTCGGGCTGCGGGCCAGGGTCAGGGAAAACTCGCCCTCCAGCGTCAGCCGCTGTTCCAGCACGCAGGGTACGCCGCTGGTGGCCAGCGCTGCTGGCAGCTGGTCGGCGGCCTGAATGGTCCACTGGCCTTTGCCGTCGTACCCCTCGCGGGCGGTCTTGAGGATGGCGGGGAAGAGGGCGGCGGGCAGCGCCGGCAGCGGCTCGCCCGGCTGCAGGGTCTGGTTGGGGGCGACCGGGATGCCGGCTCTGCTCAAGAAGGCCTTCTCTTCGCGGCGATCCTGACAGATGCGCACGGCACCGGCGGCCGGGCGTACCGGCTGGTACTGCTCCAGCAGGGCCAGGGCGGTGGCCGGCACGTTCTCGAACTCGCAGGTGACGGCTGCGCAGCGGCTGGCCAGATCGTGCAGGGCGGTCGGGTCGTCATAGGTGGCAACAATATGGTGATCGGCTGCGGCGCCGGCGATGCTGGCGGGGTCGGGATCCAGCACCACCACCTTGTAGCCGAGGCGGTGGGCGGCCATCACGAAGTAGCGGCCGAGCTGGCCGCCCCCCAGCATGCCGAGGGTGGCGGGTGGCAGTATCATGCCGGGTCCTCCAGCGTGAGGGCCAGCACCCGGTCGCGCTCATTGGCACGAAAGCCGTCGAGCTGCTGCTGGTAGCGGGGGGCATCGCCGTCTTGCGCAACGGAGAGCAGGGAGACCGCAAACAGGCCGGCGTTGGCGGCGCCCGCCTCACCGATGGCGAAGGTGGCGACCGGCACCCCCTTGGGCATCTGCACGATGGAGAGCAGGGAGTCCATCCCCTTGAGCTGGCGGGTCGGGATGGGCACACCCAGCACCGGAATGGTGGTCTTGGCGGCCACCATGCCTGGCAGATGGGCTGCGCCGCCAGCCCCGGCGATGATGGCGCGCAGGCCACGCTCACGGGCGCTGGCGGCATATTCGAACAGCAGATCCGGGGTGCGGTGGGCCGAGACCACGCGCGCCTCGTAGGGAACGCCATGCTCCTTGAGGATGCGGGCGGCGGCCTGCATCACGGGCCAGTCGGAGTCGGATCCCATTACCAGGCCGATCAGGGGAGGGGTATTCATGGCTATGACTCCTTGCAGTCAAACGTTTGTCTCTGGTTGGCAAAAAGAGCCGGCAAGCCGGCTCAGAATTTTTCGGGTCGCACGATTTCGACCGGTTGCAAAAAGGCGACCATGGCATAGTCGGGGTAGTAGCGACTCTGCAGGTGGGCGAGCAGGCGTTCCGCCTGTTCGCGGCTGCAGATCGCCTCCAGCCGGATGTTGCCGCTCTCGCTCCAGCTGGCGTTGCGCTCACCGTGGTCACCGCGGCCTCTGGCATCGGTGATGGTGTAGCCGCGCAGCCCCTCGCGGGTGAGGGTGCGCAGCAGGGTGGGTTCCAGGTTTGCTTCCGTGATGACGGTGAGCAGGGTGCGGATCTCGGTCTGCATGTGGCTACTCCGTGAAGTGGCGGGCCCAGCTGTGGTAGAGCGGGATCCCCAGCATGATGTTGAACGGGAAGGTGACCCCCAGTACGGCGCTGAGCGACAGGCCCGGATTGGCCTGAGGGACGGCGATGCGCATGGTGGCCGGCACGGCGATATAGGAGGCGCTGGCTGCCAGGGTGGCCAGCAGGGTCAGGCCACCGAGGGAGAGCCCCATCAGCTGGCCGATCATCAGGCCCAGGCCGGCCGAGGCGAGCGGCATCAGCAGGGCGAAGCCGAGCAGGAACAGGCCGTGGCGGCGCAGGTCCTGGCACTGGCGGGCGACGATGAGGCCCATCTCCAGCAGGAACAGCGCCAGCGCCCCCTTGAACAGGTCGACGAACAGGGGTTTGAGCGGAGCGATCCCGTCGGGCCCGGCCAGATAGCCGATGGCCATGCCGCCGAGCAGCAGGGTGACCCCCTTGCCGAGGAAGGTTTCATGGGCCAGCCGGCGCCAGCGGGTCTGCCGGCTCACTCCCTGGGCCAGCACGATGCCGACCAGGATGGCGGGGATCTCCATCACCGCCAGGAAGATGGAGAGCTGGGATTCGAAGCTGATGCCGCGCTCAGTGAGCCAGTTCACCCCGACCGCAAAGGTCGCCACGCTGACCGAGCCGTAGTGGGCGGCGGTGGCGGCGGCATCGACCCGGTTCATCTTGAGGTGCAGCACGGCAAACCCGGCCAGGGTCTGCAGCATGCCGAGCAGGATCACCAGTGCCAGTTGCGGTAATAACGGTTGCAGTGATTGCTGCGCCAGGCCGACGCCGCCCTTGAGACCGATGGCCAGCAACAGAAAGAGGGAGAGAGTATCGTAGAGTGCGGGCGGCAGCTTGAGCTCGGAGCGCACCAGACCGGCCAGCAGGCCAAACAGGAAAAAGAGTACAACAACATCCAGCATGGGAGTTCGCAGGAGGCAATTCACAGGGTGGTTGCATGCTAGAGTGCAAGATGTTTCGATAAAATCAGATTTTGATTGATGATTGTTCGGTAGAAACTGATAAGGGGCCCAATGCTCAACTACAAACAGCTCTATTACTTCTGGCACGTGGCGCGCAGCGGGAGCGTGACGCGGGCCGCCGAGCAGTTGCACCTCACGCCGCAGACCGTCAGCGGTCAGGTGGCCGAGCTGGAGCTCTCCCTCGGGGTGGCGCTGTTCAACCGGGTGGGGCGGCGGCTTGCCCTGACCGCCGCCGGTCGCCAGGCGCTCGAACAGGCTGGCGCCATCTTCTCGCTCGGCGCCGATCTCGAGCATACCCTGCGCCATGCCAGTCAGGAGCTGACCATGCAGGTGGGGATCGCCGACTCCGTGCCCCGTACTCTGGCGTTCGAGCTGCTGGCACCCGCCATGGCGCTGGCCACCCCGCTGCGGCTGGTGTGCCATGAAGAGCGGGCGGAACAGCTGTTCAGCGAGCTGGCCAGCCACAAGCTGGACATGGTGCTGATCGATCGCCCGCTTCCCCCCGACAGCGGGGTGCGCGGCTACAACCACGAGCTGGGACGCAGCCCCTTGGCGCTGTTTGCCAGCCCCGAGCTGGCCGCCAGGGCGCGGCAGGGTTTTCCTGCTTCCCTCGAAGGGTTGCCGCTGCTGATCCCGGGGGAGAAGTCGGCGACCCATGACAGCCTGCTGGCCTGGTATCGGCAGCAGGGCATCCATCCCCATCTGGTCGGCCAGTTCGATGACTCCACCCTGATGAAGTCGTTCGGCAAGGCGGGAATGGGGATCTTTCCGGCGCCGCTGGCCATGGCTGACGAGATCGCGCGACTCTACGGTGTCGAACGGATTGCAACCCTGGCCGAGGTAACGCTCTCCTATTATCTGGTGTCGGCCGGTCGTCACCTCTCCCATCCCGGGGTACAGGCGGTGATGGAGGGTGCGAAGCAGCGGTTGGCCGCACTTGGCGGCAAGAAATAGAAATCTGGATGGCTATACATCCACCTCTGCTCTGCCTATAATCCCTGCGCTTTGGCGCATCATGCTTAATAGGGAATCCGGTGAAAATCCGGAGCTGGCGCGCAGCGGTAAGGGGGAACGAAGCGACATCAGGGCACTGCCACAGGTGGGAAGCCGTCGCCGTAGGCCATCAGCCCCCCAGCCCGAAGACCTGCCAAAGTTCGTATTTCGGGCCGAGAGAAACCGGCCACGAAGTAGATGCTTACGCGAACTTAAGGATCTCTCATGTCCAAGAAATTATTGGCGGCTGCCCTGTTGCCAACGGCGGCCTTTGCCCAGACCACCATCCCCGTCAATCCTACCTTGGTGATCACCGCCAATCGGGTGGAGCAACCCATCAGCTCGGTACTGGCTCCCGTTGTGGTGATCGATCGCGCCGAGATCGAGTCCCGCCAGGTGCAGAGCCTGCCAGCGTTGCTGAAGACGCTGCCCGGCGTGCAGATCACCACTCTGGGTGGTCGAGGCCACATGAGCAGCCTGTTCATCCGTGGTACCAACTCCAACCATTCACTGGTGCTGATGAATGGGCGTCCCATCGCGGCCATGGTGGCCGGCACGCCGGATCTCAGCCAGATCCCGCTCGGCAATATCGAACGCATCGAGTACATCCGTGGCCCACGGGCGGCCGTGTATGGCTCGGACGCCATCGGCGGCGTCATCAACCTCATCACCAAGACGTCCGCCAAGAATGGCAGCGAGACCCACCTGAAGGGCGGTGTGGGCAGCAATGGCTACAGCCAGGGCCAGCTGCGTACCGTGCAGGCTCTGGGCCAGCAGACCGACATGAATATGATGATCGGTTATGAGCGCACCGATGGGTTCGACGTGGTGGCCAATGCCCAGCAGCCGGATCGGGATGGCTTTGACAGCCTGAACGGCCAGTTCGGACTGAATCATGCTTTCAACGACGCATGGAGTGCCGACTTCAACGCCCAGGGCTATGACAACCAGACCGAAATGGATGATGCGTATCAGTCGGCCGATCAGAGCCGGGTGCAGGCGTTCCAGTACGATGGCGGTCTCAAGTATCAGAGTGGCGCGCTGAGCAGCCGGCTGGAGGCCAGCTACGGCGAGAACAAGCTGAAGAGCTGGCTGGAGAGCAAAGGGGAGTCCAGTGCGGAGCCCATCCACACCGGGCTGACCCGCTTCTCCTGGATCAACAGCTGGAGTGGTGTCGAGGGGCTCAACCTGACCGGTGGTGCCGACTGGCAGCAGGAGCAGCTGAAATCCGATACACGCAGCTATGGTCAGGCATTCAATGCCCCGGATCGCGACAACACAGGTCTGTTCGTGGTGGGCAGCTACCGCTGGCAGGCCCTGCTGTGGGAGTTCTCTGGTCGTACCGATGACAACAAGCAATATGGCCGTCACAACACCTGGTCCGCTGCCAGCGGGCTGGATCTCGATGACAACCATAATGTGCGTCTGAGCTATGGCACTGCCTTCAAGGCACCGACCTTCCTCGATCTCTACTATCCGGGTTATGAGAACCCCGCGCTGAAACCGGAAGAGAGCAAGAACCTGGAGCTGGGCTTCAACGGTCGCTACACCGGTTGGGATTGGTCGCTGAACCTCTACCGCAACCAGATCCAGAATCTGATTGCCTGCCAAAGCGCGTCCTCAACCTGCCGGCCGGACAACACAGATGCCGAGATCCGCGGTGTGGAAGCGGCGCTCGGTCTGGAAACCGGACAACTGCGGCACGATCTGAGCTTTGACTACACCCGGGCCGAAGACAAGAACGACGGGGATCAGCAACTGCTGCGTCGTGCCAAGCAGAAGGCCAGCTGGCTGACTCAGGTACAACTGGGCCCTGTCGATCTCTCCACAGAACTGCTCTACGTCGGCAAGCGGGATGACAAGAACTTCAGCAGCTTCCCGGCAGAGCGGGTTGAGCTGGGTTCCTACACCCTGATCAACCTGGGAGCGAGCTATGGGGTGACGCCTCAGTTCACGCTGGGTGGCCGCATCGACAACCTGTTTGATCGTGATTACGCCCCGGCCTATGGCTATGCGTCGGCAGGTACCGAGTTCAAGTTGACGGCGGACTACCGTCTCTGAGCGGCAACGCTGCCTATATAAGAGAAGATAAAAAGCGAGGCCCCGCCATTGGTGGGGCCTTTTCTATTGGCGGTCGGCGGGAGTATGATCGCCGACTTGCACCAAAGGGGAGCTCAAGTGGCCAATATTCTCGTGTTCGACTCCGGTATGGGTGGCCTGACCATCTACCGCGAGATCCGCCGCGCATTGCCGGCACACAACTATATCTATTGCTTCGACAACGCCAACTTCCCCTATGGTGAGCTGAGCGAGGCCGCCCTCACCGAAGTCTGCACCAGGTTGGTCAGCCACATGGTGGTCGAGCATGCTATCGATCTGGTGGTGATTGCCTGCAACACGGCCAGCACCATAGCGCTGCCGTCCCTGCGTGCGGCCATGACAGTACCAGTCGTCGGCGTGGTACCCGCCATCAAGCCCGCAGCCGCACTTACCCGCAATGGTTGCATCGGCTTGCTGGCAACCCCGGGTACCGTCAGCCGTGAATATACCCACGAGCTCATCGCCCAGTTTGCGCCGGGCAAGCGGGTGCTGCTCAAGGGGGCGACCGAGCTGGTCGTCGAGGCCGAGCACAAGCTGGCGGGTCTGCCGGTCAATATGGCGCTGTTGCGGGAGGTGCTGGCGGATTGGTTGGAAGGGGAAGAGCATCCGGATACCCTGGTGCTGGGCTGTACCCATTTCCCCTTGCTGGATGAAGAGATACGGCAGCTGATGCCTGCGTGCCAGCTGGTGGATTCCGGCAGTGCGGTTGCCAAGCGGGTGGCTCACCTGCTGGCCGGTTTGGTTACAACACCGACACGGCTGGAAGATGTTGGGGGTAAGGCCTATTGCACCCGGCTGGATGCCCAGACCCAGAAACTGACAGCCCCCTTGCAAGCTTGGGGGCTGTCATCACTCGAAGAGGTCAGGTTCTAACGGATTACCGGCCAGCGGTCAGGCATCCACTTCACTGCCTTCTCGCTCATCTTTGTCCCGCTTGTCATTGGCTTCACGTACTTTAAGGGTACGCTGTTGATACTCCTTGTCGTTGAGTGCGGCGATCGCCTTGGCGGCATCGGCAGCGGGCATCTCCACGAAACCGAATCCTCTGCGCTTGCCGGTGGCCTTGTCCTTCATCAGGCGAACCGAGATCACCTGGCCCTGCTCGGCAAACAATTCGCGCACGGCTATCTCATTGGCACGGTATGGCAGATTGCCTACATATAAGGTGCAGGTCTCCTGACTGGAAGCCAGTTCAGTCACGCCAGCCGGTGCACGGTTCAGGAACAGCGGTACCACGAAACCGCCGATGGCCAAGCCCACAGCAAAAATCACTTCGGCTTTCAAAGAAAATTGCAGGGCCTGGGCAACCAGATAACCAACCAGCGCCAACACCAGAGCAAGGATGGCCGCCTGCACATAAACGGGAAACTTGGATAAATTCATCTTTAAAGACCTTTTGTAAATGAAAGCAAAAAAGGTGCAACACTCTATTCACCTCCATGGTAACCAGCTTTCCAGCCGGGCGCTACCATGGACCACTTGGGACATATTATCCGTTCCAGTATGGCATCCCTTGAGAGGGGAAGATCCACCTAAATGATGATAAAACCGGTCTGAAATCATCGGTTTGTGGATAACATTGTATATATACACTGAGTAAGCTGTTTCTAATTGGATAATTTGAAGTTTCCGTGACTTTCTTCAAAAAAAGCCTTGTCATCGCGGCGCGGCTCCCTATAATGCGCCCCTACCAGCACGGCGGAACACGCCAACCTGATGAGCCAGCTTCCTTGCGAAGTGGGCGCCGAAAGAAAAGCGAAAACAATCGCTTGACTTTCGAAGTGAGAAGCGTAATATGCGCCTCCTCAACGCGACAAGCGTGACGCTCTTTAACAATTTGAATCAAGCAATCTGTGTGGGCACTCACAGCATCGAGCATCAAAAACAATTTTTGATATCA
>NZ_JAPDCM010000015.1:0-114273 GCF_027706125.1 Aeromonas sp. Y318-1 | reverse complement strand
TGATCTCGCACCTCGATAACTGTACGTAAGATCAGTATAGTTCGTGGTAACTGACTGCTAATCATGGGTAATCAGGTACGGATAAGAGTGGTGAGCTTAGCAGTGAGGAGATACAGGCGGCTCTGCAAAATAGCAGCAATGCAGAAAAACTTCACAAGCTCATCGTCAAGCATCCCAGCGAATGGTATGAAAAATCATCAGCCAGCAGTTATCTTTGGCTAGATAAATTAATGAAAAAAATTGGCTTGCCTGATTTTGATCTCTTGGTGGATCACGAGAAACAGCGTATCGATAAGCTGGAGTGGATGCAGAGTGCTGCCAAGCTAAAGCTTGGTAAGGATATTTGGCATATATATCCTATGGCTATATATGGAAAGAAAAAAGATAGATTTGTTGTACATTATACAAAATATAACTATGTCATTGGGAAAGCATTAGATAAACAGATGGCAATACCTTCTAAGTACGCACCTAAAGTGGGAAATAATAAACTGGCAAGTCGAGATGAGGTATTGCTCCATCTAACACCAGACGATGACCTGACTAAAGATACTATCTATCAATTTCTTGATCTATCAAAATACTCAGAAGTTTCAGAGGATGATCTTAATAAATTTTTGTTAGGGCAAGGAGTTTTAGAGGGTAAAGGTTCTATTTTTATCTCTGCAGCTAAAAAGTATAATGTCAGTGAAGTGTATCTAGTTTCTCATGCATCACTAGAAACTGGTCGGGGGACATCAAGTTTTGCACGTGGAAAAGATTTTAATGGGGTTAAGGTTTATAATATGTATGGTATTAACGTTAGAGATGACAAGCCTTCATTAGGTACTGAATATGCATATAAAAATGGATGGAATTCAATTGATAAAGCAATAGATGGCGGAGCTAGATGGATATCAGACAACTTTGTCAACCACCATAAATATAAACAGAATACGCTTTATAAAATGCGTTGGAATCCAGCTTCACCGGGCGAGCATCAGTATGCCAGTGATGTTCTTTGGGCTAAACACCAAATACCTAACATGAAGAAAAGATTTGATGTTTTCCCTAATGCCATTTTACATGTCGATATTCCGGTCTATGAGGAGTGATTAATGAAAAGTGTTATTTATGTCTTCGCTTTATTTTTTTCTTTTAGTCTTCACGCGGCATGTGAGAGTGTAAGGTTTAATGAAGTTCAGAAGGATAATGGAGTTGCGTATGATGTGTCAAATATTGTCGTCACATCGAAAGGTCGCACTTTTTTTTATGACATGCCTCTTGATGAATGTAAGTCGAAAAAATTCATTATTAATGGCGATAAGGCAATTTCATATGCATCATACAATGGATTTCAATATGTTAGCTATCTAGACCGAAAAGGTGAAGCTCATACGGGGTGGGTTGATTCATCTCGTATCGCCAAAAAAGAAAAACTATCTGAACATTTAAATGTACAAAGAAGTGATTTTGCCATCCACTTCAATGGTTATGACATAAAAATTGGTGGTGATTACAGTGAAATCATCGAGTCCTTTAATGGACTCACTGAAATGGATAGTGGAAATGGTTTTGTCGATAAATTTAAAAACATTGAGGGTGTAGATTATAAGTTTTATCCTCATGACTTTGGTTTCATATATATAGAGTCATCAAATCTTGACTATAATAAACTAAAAAGAGACTTTGATGATTATAGAATAACTAAAGTCATTCTTAAGAAAGATGTGGGGTTTAGTAGTAGAGGGATCTATGTGGGAAGCAAGATGCTTGATGTCATAAAAGTATATGGTGTGCCTGTATCCAAGAAAGATGGTGCTTTTACATATGTAAGTGATAACTACATGATGAAATTTTCTGGTTATGAAGTTGTCAATGAAATAGAGATATCTATCAATCCAATGTAAAACCTTTAATTAGTATCTATATACAGCTTTACTTACCATCAGGCTCCGGTTTCAAATCGGTGCCTTTTTATTCTGCTGTAGTGCACTCTTCTTTCGGTATCACATTCAGAACCTTCTTGAATATGTGCTAGGAGGGGAGGTTGTCTTTCTATTGTTTTGCTCTGATGTTGCCTCTGGTGAGTAGTGCTCCAAATAGCACTTCAGGTCTGACTACATCAACCCCACCGATTCATACCAATTTGATACCCACAAGGTCTGATACGGGTTGCTGGCGATCTCCAGCACCAATACTTATGCCTTTTAGAGTGTCGCCTGTGCGACCCGTTGCGGGCATTTTTGCAGCAATGGTCAGGACATCGGGGGGGGGGGCGGTTTATGTCTACCGGATTTAAATCGATAAGATTGGATGTTTTCTGAAAGGGATAATGGGGTGGCTGATGGGACTCGAACCCACGACAACCGGAATCACAATCCGGGACTCTACCAACTGAGCTACAGCCACCACTGAAGATATCCATCAATGCCTGCATCGGGGAGATGCATATCATCAATGGCGCGCCCTGCAGGATTCGAACCTGCGACCCACGGCTTAGAAGGCCGTTGCTCTATCCGACTGAGCTAAGGGCGCATTGCCTCGACAAGCCTGGCGGCATGTCGAAAAACCTGGTCGGTGATAAAGGATTCGAACCTTTGACCCTCTGGTCCCAAACCAGATGCGCTACCGGGCTGCGCTAATCACCGAAAATCTCGTGTCCAGCTTAGCGACAGCGGCTGTACTGGGCAACGGGCCGGCATCATACCCAAGCGGGAAAGCCAGCGTCAACGAATTTTTCCACCAATGAATTCAAATGCCTACTTATTGCCCTCCATGCGAGAGCCGCTAACACCCGTGGCAAAAAAATGCGACAATGCGCGGCAGTTGAACACATGGTGAGTGAAGAACGATGTCTGCCAAAATCATTGATGGAAAACAGGTTGCGCAAACGATTCGCAATCAGGTCGCAGCGCAAGTCCAACAGCGGTTGGCACAAGGGAAACGGGCACCGGGCTTGGCGGTCATCCTAGTCGGGGTAGATCCTGCTTCGCAGGTCTATGTCGGTAGCAAACGTCGCGCCTGCGAAGAGGTAGGCTTTATCTCCCGCTCTTACGATCTGGATGCGACGGCGAGCCAGGAAGAGTTGCTGGCACTGATCGATAAGCTGAATGAAGACGCAGACGTTGACGGTATCCTGGTGCAGCTCCCCTTGCCGGCGCACTGCGATACGACTCAGGTGCTGGAGCGTATTCGCCCTGACAAGGACGTGGATGGTTTCCATCCCTACAACGTGGGTCGGCTGGCACAGCGTATCCCGGCACTGCGCCCCTGTACGCCCAAAGGCATCATGACGCTGATTGAAGCGACCGGTGTTAAAACACACGGTTTGCATGCGGTAGTAGTCGGGGCATCCAACATCGTCGGCCGGCCGATGACGCTGGAGCTGCTGCTGGCGGGTTGTACTACCACCACCTGTCACCGTTTCACTCAGGATCTGGAAGATCAGGTTCGCCGTGCCGACCTGCTGGTGGTGGCGGTTGGCAAACCCAACTTCATTCCGGGTGAGTGGGTCAAACCTGGGGCACTGGTGATCGATGTGGGGATCAACCGGTTGGCGGACGGCTCTCTGGTTGGTGACGTTGAGTTTGAGACCGCGCGCAATCATGCATCCTTCATCACGCCTGTACCGGGTGGGGTTGGTCCTATGACGGTCGCCAGCCTGATGGAAAATACCCTGAGCGCCTGTCAGGACTATCACGACAGCGCGCAATGATCTCTTTCTAGTCTGCTCGGGGGAACGAACTTCTCCTGTAAATTGCAGCAATAAAAAAACCGGCAACCTTGCGGCTTGCCGGTTTTTTTATTTATCCAGTTCGACTCTTACATGTTCTGTGCTTCGTTTGGCACAATGACAGAGGCGTGATTGCCTTTCGGCCCCTGCTGCAGTTCAAAGTTGACTGCTTGACCTGCTTTCAACGTCTTGTAGCCTTCCATTTGTATCGTGGAGTAGTGGGCGAAGATATCTTCACCGCCTCCTTCCGGACAGATAAACCCAAATCCTTTTGCGTTGTTAAACCACTTGACTGTTCCGGTTGCCATACATCTACATCCTTTTATTGATTACCTTGAAGTCGTTGAGTAACCTGCGCCAGCCCTTTATAACTAGTAACATAGCCCATAGCAGACGGGCGCCGATTAGCAAGTAACCAATCTAGTCTAACTTTTGAGCGAGTCAAGGAGTTGTTAACAACTGATGTGATCTGGTTAACAAGTCTATTGACAATCTTGTGTTAGGCGGTAGTAATCTAGAGGTACCAAAGCGCGATTATGAGCAAGCAGAAAGAACTCTTTGCTAATGAAGAGATTGCAGAAGCAGAGAAAACCAAGCTGCAACCGCCACCCATGTACAAGGTCGTCTTGAACAACGACGACTACACACCGATGGAGTTCGTGGTGGAGGTGCTGCAAAAGTTCTTTGGTATGGATTTGGACAAGGCCACTCAGGTGATGCTGAGCGTGCATTATAGTGGTAAGGGAGTCTGTGGCACGTTCACCGCCGAGATTGCCGAAACCAAAGTGGTCCAGGTCAACACCTATGCACGTAACAACGAACATCCACTGCTGTGTACCATGGAAAAGGCTTGAATCTGATGACTTGATGGCGATGACGACACCACATTGTTGCTGTACTAGGGGAGGTGCCTATGTTGAATAAAGATCTAGAAAAGACGCTGAACGAGGCTTTCAAACTGGCCCGTGACGAGCGCCACGAATTCATGACTGTCGAGCACCTGTTGTTAGCCCTGCTGGATAACAGCTCAGCCCATGAGGCGCTGAGTTCTTGTGGTGCTGACGTGGAGCTGATGCGCAAAGAGATCAGCGCATTCATCAGTCAAACAACCCCGCTCATCCCCCGTGACGATGAAGATCGTGAAACCCAGCCCACACTGGGCTTCCAGCGGGTGCTGCAACGCGCCGTGTTCCATGTCCAATCATCGGGCAACACGGAAGTCAGTGGTGCCAACGTGCTGGTTGCCATTTTCAGCGAGCAGGAGTCCCAAGCCGCTTATTTCCTGAAAAAAGCCGAGATCAGCCGGCTGGACGTGGTCAACTTCCTCTCTCATGGCGTGCGCAAAGACAGCAAGCCGGACAACAGCAACAACAATGCCGAGTCCGACGACGATGTGTCTGCCGCCCAGATAGAAAGCTTTGCCACCAACCTCAATCAGCTGGTGCTGGAAGGGCGTATCGATCCGCTCATCGGACGGGATCAGGAGCTCAACCGTACCATCCAGGTGCTCTGCCGTCGTCGCAAGAACAACCCCTTGCTGGTCGGTGAAGCCGGGGTGGGCAAGACGGCCATCGCCGAAGGGCTGGCCTATCGTATCGTCAAGGGCGATGTGCCCGAGGTGATTGCGGGCAGCACTATTTATTCTCTGGACATGGGCTCGCTGCTGGCGGGGACCAAGTATCGCGGTGATTTCGAGAAGCGCCTCAAGGTGCTGCTCAAGCAGATCGAGCGCCAGGAAGGGGCGATCCTGTTCATCGACGAGATCCACACTATCATAGGGGCAGGGGCGGCCTCCGGTGGTCAGCTGGACGCGGCCAACCTTATCAAGCCGCTGCTCTCCAATGGTTTGCTGCGCTGTGTCGGCTCCACCACCTATCAGGAATATTCCCAGATCTTTGAGAAGGACCGTGCTCTGGCGCGTCGCTTCCAGAAGATCGATATCGTCGAGCCCAGTGTGGACGACACCACCCGCATCCTGATGGGGCTCAAGAGCCGCTATGAGGCTCACCACGGGGTGCGCTACACCGTCAAGGCCATCCGCGCAGCGGTGGAGCTCTCTGCCAAGTACATCAATGATCGCCATCTGCCTGACAAGGCGATCGACGTGATCGACGAAGCTGGTGCCGGGCAACGGCTGCTGCCGGCGAGCAAGCGCAAGAAAGTGATCAATGTGCAGGAGATCGAAGCCATTGTGGCCAAGATTGCCCGCATCCCGGAGAAATCAGTCTCCTCTTCCGACAAGGAAGTGCTGAAGAATCTGGAGCGCAATCTCAAGATGGTGGTATTTGGTCAGGACAAAGCCATCGAGGTGCTGACCGATTCCATTCGCTTGTCACGTTCGGGCTTGGGTAATGAGCGTCGCCCCGTGGGTTGCTTCCTGTTTGCCGGCCCGACCGGGGTGGGCAAGACCGAGGTCACTCAGCAGTTGGGCAAGGCGCTCGGCGTCGAGGTGCTGCGCTTTGACATGTCGGAGTACATGGAACGCCACACCGTCTCCCGCCTGATCGGGGCACCTCCCGGCTATGTGGGCTTTGAGCAGGGTGGACTCCTGACCGACTCGGTGCTCAAGCACCCGCATTCAGTGGTGCTGCTGGACGAGATCGAAAAAGCGCACCCGGACGTGTTCAACCTGCTGCTGCAGGTGATGGACAACGGCACCCTGACCGACAACAACGGGCGCAAGGCGGATTTTCGCAACGTGATCCTGGTGATGACCACCAACGCCGGCGTGCAGGAGACCCAGCGCAAATCCATCGGCTTCCAGCAGCAGGATATGAGCCACGATGCCATGGCGGTGATCAACAAGACGTTCAGCCCGGAGTTTCGCAACCGGCTCGATCACACCATCTGGTTCAACCATCTGGATATGCAGGTGATACATCAGGTGGTCGACAAGTTCATCGTCGAGTTGCAGGTACAACTGGATGCCAAGGGCGTGTCTCTTGAAGTGTCCGAGGGTGTCCGCCACTGGTTGGCCGATAAGGGATATGACAGGGCCATGGGAGCGAGACCCATGGGACGGGTCATCCAGGAACACCTCAAGAAACCCCTTGCCAATGAGATCCTGTTCGGATCCTTGGTCGATGGGGGGGGAGTGAAGGTTGAGTTGATAAATGACAGCCTCAGCTTTGACTATCAGGTCAATGTTGAAGCTGTTTCCCACTAAGCCTGGCGCTGTTGGAAAACCACAAAAAACCCCAACCGGAAGGTTGGGGTTTTTTGCTGAATTCCTGGCTTAGCGAGAGCGGAAAACAATACGTCCCTTGGAGAGATCGTACGGAGTCAGAGCTACCGTTACTTTGTCCCCAGTCAGGATACGGATGTAGTTTTTGCGCATCTTGCCGGAAATATGAGCGATAACCACGTGACCATTCTCCAGTTCCACACGGAACATGGTATTGGGCAGGGTTTCGAGAATAGTGCCCTGCATCTCAATACTGTCTTCTTTAGCCATTGAATCCTCTTGATAAGCCACAACAAAAAATCCGCTGGATCATGCCGGATTTAAGGCTATGTGTAAAGTTTACTCGGGCTTGCTGTCGATATTTTTCCATTCCCCCTGTATCAACCGTTCATGGGGCAGATACTGGCGCTTGTAATTCATCTTGCGGCACTCCTCCACCAGATAGCCCAGATATAGCCAGCTGCGACCGGTTCTTCTGGCCAGTTCCAACTGGCTCAGAATGGCGAAGGTACCGAGGGAACGATCGGCATGGGCAGGGTCGAAAAAGGTGTACATGGCGCTGAGGGAATGGGGCAGCAGATCCGTGGTCGCGACCCCGATCAGCCGGTTATCCTTGCGCATTTCCAGATAGAGGGGCGGCATCCAGTCACAGTGCAGGAAGCCCTTGTACTGGGTACGGCTGGGGGGATACATGCTGCCGTCATGATGGCGTTCGCGAATGTAGCGTTCATAGAGCTGGTAGTACTCTGGCTTGTCGTCGTAGCTGAGCACCAGTTCGATATCCTGATTGAGCTGGCGGATCCGCTTCTGGCTGCGGCTCGGCACGAAGCGCTCGCTGTGAATGCGCAGGGACTGGCAGGCATTGCAGGCCGGGCAGTGGGGACGATAGATGTCGTTGCCGCTGCGCCGAAAGCCGGCCGTCAGCAGGCGTTCGTAGCCGCTGGCATTGAGCAGGCTGTGATCCATCAACACCAGCAGTTGCTCCTGCTCATGACCCAGATAGCTGCATTGGTGCTTCGGGGTCAGTCCTACCTTGAGGATCACTTCTTCGGTCATAACAGAATGCTCCCCGTTTGCCAGCAATTGGCCGCCAGCGGTTGTCGGCTCAGTTGTGCCAGCGTCGTCAAAAATTGGCGTCTCGGCCACTCTTCTATTCCCAGAGTGGCCAAAAAATCGTTCTGCATCTGGCAATCGATCAAGGCGCCATCATGGCGGGCGAAGTGTTGGCAGAGGGCCACCATGGCCAGTTTGGCGCCGTTGTCGATACGACTGAACATGGACTCGCCGCAGAACACCCGGCCGAGGGAGAGACCATAGAGGCCGGCTTGCAACTGGCCCTCCTGCCAGATCTCGATGGAGTGGGCATGGCCCAGGCGGTGCAATTGTCGATAGGCGTCGATCATGGGTGTGCTAATCCAGGTTCCACTGGCACTGCGACGGGGCGCGGCGCAGGCCGCTATAACCTCATTAAAGGCGCGATCGATGGAAATATCGAATGAGGTACCACGGATAAATTTGCGCAGGGTGCGACCGATGTGCAGTTGTTCCGGCCGGATGACGCCTCTGGGATCCGGTGACCACCACAGCAGCGGCTGGTGGGGTTCATTCCACGGGAAGATCCCCTTATGGTAAGCTGCCAGCAGGCGGGCAGGGGAGAGATCCCCTCCGATCGCCAGCAGGCCGTTGGGTTCCTCCAGGGCATGCTCGGGGTCGGGAAACCAGCACAGCTCATCATCCAATTGGGTAAGATAGCGAGACATAAGGTAACGAGGTTCATAGATGAAGGCCATTATCCTGATAATATCCAGCTTGTTTTGCTTTGTCACTGCGCCCGCCTGGGCGCAGGTCTACGAGCGCAATACGGCAAGACCCGTGAATCAGGTGGTGTTTGGCCAGGTCGAGACGGTGCGCAACATCACCCAGCGCCAAATTCTGGAGTCAGAACACTCCGGCTGGAAAACCCTGGGTGGCGCCGTCCTGGGCGGTCTGCTTGGCAACCAGTTTGGTGGCGGTCATGGTCGTGAAATAGCTACCGCCGTGGGGGCGCTGGCGGGTGCTGCCGCGGCGCAGCAATATCAATCGGGCGGCACCGTGGTGGAGAACAAGCTGGTGGAGCTGCTTATCCGCAACGAGCAAAACGGGCTGGTGAACGTCATTCAGGATTACGATCCGGCCATGGTGTTCATGAACGGCGACAAGGTGCGCATCCTCTATTTCGACGATGGCGTGCGGGTGGACAAGACCTATTGAAGCAGGCGCTGGCTCAAGCGGTCATCAAGGGGAGAGAAGTGACCCGACACGCTGCCGGCTGGGCAAGCTGTCGGGCAGGTACTACACGGAGAACATCTGGCGAGGTAACGTCAGGCCGATGAGTCCTGCGACACTATCTTGTCACGGCCGGTGTTCTTTGCCTGATAGAGCAGGCGATCCGCCTCGCTCAGTGCCTCGTCCATGGAACCGCGCCCGACCTTGATCACCCCGAAACTGGCGCGAACAAACAGCGGCGTCTCCCTGGACAGCGGTTGCTGGCGCATCTGCTGGCGCAGCCCCTCCAGCCGTTTGAGCAGCACCGGCACGGTGCAGTGGGGCACCATCAGGGCAAACTCCTCGCCACCAAAACGGGCGATCATGGCATCTGGGAAGAACTGGGTGAGCAGCCGGGTGAGGTGGCAGAGCAGCTGATCGCCGATGGCATGACCCCAGTGATCGTTGACTTGCTTGAAGTGATCCACATCGAGCACGCACAGCGCAAGGGGCGTCTCCTGACGCTGGTGTTCCTCGAACCATTTCTGTCCTTCATTGAACCAGTAGCGCCGGTTGTAGAGCCCGGTCAGGTAGTCGCGATTGGCCGACTCCTGGATGCTGTTGAACTGCTCCAGCGCTTCCAGGTTGTGGCTGACCCGGCATTGCAGCTCTTCCGGTTCGAACGGCTGGTTGAGGAAGTCGTTGGCGCCCTGCTTGAGATAGCGGGCGGAGAGGCCGCGCTTGTCCGACACCGAGATGCCGATGATGGCGAGCTGCTGCTTGCTGTAACGCTCGCGCAGCATGCGCACCAGGCTGATCCCGTCAATTTCTGGCATGTAGTAGTCGACCAGCACCAGCCGAATGGCCGGGTTCTGTTCGAGCTGGGCCAGGGCCTCCCGGGCGTGGCTCGCCTCATGCACCTGCAGCAGTTGTTTGCGCAACTGGGCCATGGTGCGGTGGCGGGAAGTGCGTGAATCATCGACCACCAGTACTTCGATGCGCTGGTTGAGGTAGAGGCGATGAACCAGGCTGACGGCGTATTGCAGGGAGTGGCGTGAATCCTTCATCACATAGTCCAGCACCCCAGCTTCCAGCCAGGCTGCGCGCTTCTCCTCGCTGATATCGGCAGTGAGGATCACCACTGGCAGGCCGCGCTCCAGCAGCACGCTGACCGCTTCTCCGCGAGGTGCGTCCGGCAAGGTCAGATCCACCAGTGCGACCACATACTCCTCTCCCCGACAGTGACGGGCGCCTTCGAGGGTATCAAAGGCATCGATCTCCAGACCGGTCTGCTGGGCAATGGCCTGGATCAGCATCCGTCGAATGGTCAGACTGTCCTCGACTATCAATATTTTCTGTTTCATCCGGCTCCTTAAAGTAAAAAGGCATGCCTCGCGGCATGCCTTTTATATCCCTTGTGCTTATTGCGCGTCCAGATAGCGCTCGGCATCGAGGGCGGCCATACAGCCGGTACCGGCCGAGGTGATGGCCTGGCGGTAGGTGTGGTCAGCCACGTCACCGGCGGCAAATACCCCTTCGATACTGGTCTGGGTGGCGAAGCCGTCGAGGCCGCCACGCACCTTCAGATAGCCGTTCTGCATATCCAGCTGGTCGGCGAAGATCTGGGTATTGGGCTGGTGACCGATGGCGATGAAGACGCCCATCAGTGGCAGGTCGGTGGTGGTGTCGTTCTGGGTGTTGCGCAGGCGCACGCCGGTCACCCCCATGTCGTCGCCCAGCACTTCGTCCAGAGTCTGGTGGGTGTGCAGCACGATATTGCCGCTGGCCACCTTGTCGTGCAGGCGCTTGATCAGGATCTTCTCGGCACGGAACTCGTCGCGACGGTGAATGAGGTGCACCTTCTTGGCGATGTTGGCCAGATAGAGCGCCTCTTCCACGGCGGTGTTGCCGCCGCCGACCACGGCCACTTCCTGATTGCGATAGAAGAAGCCGTCACAGGTGGCGCAGGCGGAGACGCCGCGGCCCTTGAAGGCCTCTTCGGAAGGCAGGCCCAGATACTTGGCGGAGGCACCGGTGGCGATGATCAGCGCATCACAGGTGTATTCGCCGTTGTCGCCCTTGAGACGGAACGGACGCTGGGTCAGCTGCACTTCATTGATGTGATCAAACAGAATGCGGGTGTCGAACTTCTCCGCATGCTCTTTCATGCGCTCCATCAGGGCCGGACCGGTCAGACCCTCGGGGTCACCGGGCCAGTTCTCCACTTCGGTGGTGGTAGTCAGCTGACCGCCTTGCTGCATGCCAGTGATGAGCAGCGGATTGAGGTTGGCACGGGCGGCATAGACGGCGGCAGTGTAACCCGCCGGGCCTGACCCCAGGATCAGCAGTTTGCTATGAGTGACTTGGCTCATGATGTGATTTCCGAGACGTGATGAGTTTGCGCGATTGTAGGTAATTCGTGATAAGGGGTCAAAGGCCAGTGAGTCGATTGCATCAATCGGTTGGCGGGGTGGCAGGGGGGTAAGAAAGTGCTGAAAACCTGCTCTGTCTCGGAAGGCTCCTCAACCGGGCCCCGGGCTCATTGATAAGGAGCGCAACTGCTCTCTCACCATGATGATGTGAGAGGTGGCGCTTGGTATCCGCTGGCGCTTGCCGGACGTGGTGCGCATTCCTATTGATAAGGAAGGGAAGGGAAGGGAAGGGAAGGGAAGGGAAGGGAAGGGAAGGGAAGGGAAGGGAAGGGGGTTTGCAGCCGTGTATGCCAGTGGGCGCTGCCCACCAGGCTGATCCTGTCCGCTGGTGTGGCGGCGATCTAGACGCGATTGACAAGTTTTGGCGCAGTAGCCCTCGCTGCCGGTGCTTTGTAATACAGCACCTCAGGCCAAGCCCGCCCCATGAGGGGGGGCACACATTCTCAGGCCGCGCACTGACATGAGGGAGGATTTCTCTGGGGTGGCCGCTCTCCTGGTGGGCACATTCACGATGGCGACCTCCCGTTATCTTGCAGGGGGAATGCCAAATCATTGCCGGGCAGTTGCGACGAAGACGCAGGGAAGGGGAGGCGTTATGTTTTGAGTCTGATGGATACGTCGGCCGCGGTGAAAATTGCTGCAATGCAGGACAAAATAGCGACAGTGGCAGCGCGATAATCTGCACCACCTGAATCAATGCCGCTTCCTGCGCCGCTTTGGGCGAAAACAGTATGGTTTCGTGCTGTCAGTTCACGTACACTGGCCACAGCCATGCCTACGCGGTATTCATGGTTTTTTATTTCTTTAGGTACACCGATAATCATGCTATCCCTCGACTATCGATTGGTGGTTTATGTTGCAAGCTAGTTTGGCAACATTTGCGCCTTGCATATTCAGGTATTGACAGGATTTGTGACCATAATTATAAAATGACTGGTGATTCTTACCAAAAAATAGCCAAAGGATGGAATAAATGATGGAAGCTAAGAGTCGGCTAAAGGATTTGGACAGGATTGACCGCAACATTCTGAATGAGCTGCAAAAGGATGGCAGAATTTCGAACGTTGAGTTGTCCAAACGAGTTGGCCTGAGTCCTACACCGTGTCTGGAACGGGTTCGTCGCCTCGAGCGACAAGGGTATATCGAAGGGTATGCCGCCATTCTGAACCCTCATTATCTGGACGCGTCTCTGCTGGTATTCGTGGAAATTACCCTCAATCGCGGTGCCCCCGATGTGTTTGAACAGTTCAACAAGGCTGTTCAGGTGCTCGAGGAGATCCAGGAGTGCCATCTGGTCTCCGGCGATTTCGACTATCTGCTCAAGACCCGAGTCAGCGACATGTCGGCCTATCGCCGTCTGCTGGGGGAAACCCTGCTGCGTCTGCCCGGTGTCAACGACACTCGCACCTATGTGGTGATGGAAGAGGTCAAACAGAGCAGTCGTCTGGTGATCAGCACCCGTTGAGTCGGGTTATGCTGTGGCTTGCCAGCCTTGCGACAAGTCACGACATTCAGAAACGAGCGGCCGGTCCGCTCGTTTCTTCTTATCGAGTCGGTTGTGAATATGGCCGCCACGCCAGGCACTGGCTGACAACCGGTGGGCTTTTCAGGGATACTAGGCCCCCTTATCCCCCTGCATTACATGTTTTCAGAAAGGAGCCGGAGTTTGGCCGATAAAAAGCTGTTTACTCCTTTATCAGGTACACAACGGATCTTCGAAGCCGTCTTGATCGCCATCACCCTGATGGCTGCCTATCTCTTGCTTGCCCTGTTGTCCTACCACCCCGCCGATCCCGGTTGGTCCCAGACCTCCTGGCAAGGGGAGGTGAAAAACCTCGCCGGTAGCGCGGGGGCCTGGCTCGCCGACATCACCATGTTTACCTTTGGGGCGTTTTCCTATCTGGTGCCTCCCCTGGTCGTGCTGCTGGGCTGGAGCCTGTTCTGGCGTCCAAGCCGCTTGCTCGATGTGGACTACCTCACCCTGTCGGTGCGCATCGTCGGCTTCGTGCTGACCGTGCTCGGCATGTCCGCCATCGCCAGCATGAACTTCAACGATCTGCAGAATTTTTCCGCCGGCGGCCTGGTGGGGGACGTGATCTCCTCCGCCGTGGTGCCGCTGTTTGGCGGTGTCGGTGCCAACCTGATGCTGCTCTGCTTCGTGGCCACCGGCATCACCCTGTTCACCGGCTGGTCCTGGCTGACCATCGTCGAGCGGATCGGGGCCGCCTGCACAGGTTCGGTCAGCGCCGTTTACCATTTTCCCACCACCCTCGGCCGCTGGCTGACCGGTGGCTGGCGCCAGCCGCGCGTTGAGGGACCGGATCCCTTGCTGGAAGGGGGCGTGGGTGCCATCGAGCTCGATGACGAGGAAGATGAACCGCACTCCAGCTGGACCCGTCGTCCCAAGGAAAAAGCCGCAACCAAGAGCCAGAAGGCCAAGTCCGATGAATGGCTGCCTGAGCTTGATGAGGATACCTTCCAGTTCGACCCGCAGTTTGACGATGAAGATGACGAGCCGGCCCCGGTGGCCAAGGCCAAGCGTGCCGCCACCAACGGCGCCCGTCGTCAGCCTGCCCTGGTCACGGCCGATGACGAGGACGATGATCTGGATCTGCCCTGGGCGGAAGGGGATGAAGAGGCGCCTGCGCCGGCGGCTCCCACCCCCGGCAAGCCCAAGCGCCGCCTGCAACCTGGGCTGCCCCCCTTGCCGAGTATCGAGCTGCTGGACCGCCCGCCCGCCAAGACCCAGATGATGAGCAAGGACGAGCTGGAGCGCATGGGCCGCCTAGTGGAGGCGAAACTGGCCGACTACAACGTGCAGGCCAAGGTGGTGGGCGTCTATCCGGGCCCCGTCATCACCCGTTTCGAGCTGGATCTGGCGCCTGGCATGAAGGCGAGCAAAATCACCAACCTCTCCCGCGATCTGGCCCGCTCTCTGTCGGCCAGCAGCGTGCGGGTGGTGGAAGTGATCCCGGGCAAGACGTTCGTCGGGATCGAGCTGCCCAACCGGGTGCGTCAGACCGTCTACCTGCGCGAGACCCTCGACTGCGAGGCGTTCTCGAGCAGCCGCAACCCGCTCACCATGGGGCTGGGTCAGGACATCGCCGGCGAACCCGTAGTGGTGAACCTCGCCAAGATGCCCCACCTGCTGGTGGCCGGTACCACCGGCTCCGGTAAGTCGGTGGGGGTGAACACCATGATCATCTCCATGCTCTACAAGTCGACGCCGGACGATCTGCGCTTCATCATGATCGATCCCAAGATGCTGGAGCTGTCGGTCTACGAGGGGATCCCCCATCTGCTGACCGAGGTGGTGACCGACATGAAGGACGCCGCCAACGCCCTGCGCTGGTGCGTGGGCGAGATGGAGCGTCGCTACAAGCTGATGTCGGCGGTCGGGGTGCGCAACCTCAAGGGCTACAACGACAAGGTGCTGGCGGCCATTGAGGAGGGGGAACCCCTGCTGGATCCGCTGTGGCGTCCGGGCGACTCCATGGACCAGATGCCGCCTGAGCTGGAAAAACTGCCCCACATAGTCGTGGTGGTGGACGAGTTTGCCGACATGATGATGATCGTCGGCAAGAAGGTGGAGGAGCTGATCGCCCGTATCGCCCAGAAGGCGCGGGCGGCCGGTATCCACCTGATCCTGGCGACCCAGCGTCCGTCGGTGGATGTCATTACCGGTCTCATCAAGGCCAACATCCCGACCCGTATCTCGTTCCAGGTGTCGAGCAAGATCGACTCCCGTACCATCATCGATCAGGGCGGCGCCGAATCCCTGCTTGGCATGGGCGACATGCTCTACATGCCGGCCGGTACCTCCAACCCGACCCGGGTACATGGCGCCTTTGTCGACGACCACGAGGTACACAAGGTGGTGGCGGACTGGAAACTGCGCGGCGAGCCGAACTACATCGAGGAGATCCTCTCCGGTGAATCCGGCGGCGAGGGCGGCAGCGGCGAATACGGTGGTGGTGACGATGAAGAGCTCGACCCCCTGTTCGACGAGGCGGTGGCCTTCGTGGTGGAGTCGCGCCGCGGCTCGACCTCCAGCGTGCAGCGCAAGTTCAAGATTGGTTACAACCGGGCGGCCCGTCTCATCGAGCAGATGGAAAACCAGGGCATCGTCAGCGCCCCGGGCGGCAATGGTCAGCGCGACGTGCTGGCCCCGCCACCGGTACGGGACTAAGCCTCACCCCTCTATCATCCTGGCCATGCCCCCTGCGGGCGTGGCCTTTTATCGAGATAGCCGTTATGAAAAGCATGATGAAAAAACAACTGTTGATGGGCACTGTGCTGCTGGTTGCCAGCAGCCAGGTGTGGGCCGACGCGGCCAGCGATCTCAAGCAGAAGCTGGCGGGGGTGAGCCTCTTCTCCGCCAAGTTTGCCCAGACCGTCTATGACAGCAAGGGCAAGGAGCTGCAACGCGCCGGCGGCGATCTGCTGGTGCAGCGCCCCAATCGCTTCAACTGGCACACCACCTCGCCGGACGAGAGCCTGATCGTGGCCGATGGCAAGGATGTCTGGGTCTATGATCCCTTCGTCGAGCAGGTGACTGCCCTCAAGATGAAGGATGCGGTGCTCAACACCCCCTTCGTGCTGATCGCCGGCAACGACAACAGCCTCTGGAAGAACTATGACGTCACCCAGGAAGGGGATGTCTACACCGTCACCAGTCGCAACCAGGACGAGCTGATCGCCTCCTTCCGCATCACCTTCGACAGGCAGAACAACATCAGCCGTTTCGACGTGAAAGAGGCCCAGGGCCAGTGGAGCGAGTTCACCCTGAGTAACTTCAACCGCAAGCCGGTGCTCAAGGGCAACGAATTTGTCTTCAAGATCCCGAAGGGGGTCGCGCTGGACGATCAGCGCTGATGAGCAAGCGGTCGCTGGATTTCTGGTCGGCCCGTCTGCCAATGGCGACGGGGGTGACGCTGGGGGGTCAATACCGATGAGTAACCTTTTGTTGGATGTCTGGTCGGCCCGTTTTTCCATGGCGGTATGCGTGATACGGAACGGTCAATACAGATGAGCAACTTGTCGCTGGATTTCTCGTCGGACTTTCGTCCGTTGGCGGCCCGGATGCGGCCGCAAACCCTCGAGCAGTACATAGGTCAGCAACACATCCTGGGGCCTGACAAGCCTCTGCGCAAAGCGATCCTGGCCGGCCACTGCCACTCCATGATCCTGTGGGGGCCTCCCGGCACCGGCAAGACCACGCTGGCCGAACTGATGGCCCACTACTGCCAGGCCGAGGTCGAGCGGCTCTCGGCGGTCACCTCCGGCATCAAGGAGATCCGCGCCGCCATCGACAAGGCCAAGGAGAACAGCTGGCGCGGGGTGCGTACCATCCTGTTCGTGGACGAGGTGCACCGTTTCAACAAGAGCCAGCAGGACGTGTTCCTGCCTCATATAGAAGACGGCACCATCACCTTCATCGGCGCCACCACCGAAAACCCCTCGTTCGAACTCAACAACGCGCTGCTCTCCCGGGCCCGGGTCTATCTGCTCAAACGGCTGGAGGAGGAGGACATCCTCACCCTGATCGATCAGGCGATGCAGGACGCTCGCGGGCTCAATGATCCGGCGCTGACCTTCGCCCCCGGGGTGAAGGAGGCGCTGGCCAAGGCGGTAGATGGGGACGGGCGCAAGTCCCTCAACTACCTGGAGCTGCTGGCCGACATGGCCGAGCCCGACGGCAGCGGCCACAAGCTGATCGACAGCACCCTGCTGGCCGCCGTGGTGGGGGAGCACGTGGCGCGCTTCGACAAGGGGGGCGATCACTTCTACGACCTCATCTCGGCGGTGCACAAGTCCATTCGCGGCTCGGCGCCGGATGCGGCGCTCTACTGGTATGCCCGCATGGTGAGCGCCGGTTGCGATCCGCTCTATATTGCGCGCCGGCTGCTGGCGATTGCCTCCGAGGACGTGGGCAATGCCGATCCCCGTGCCATGCAGGTAGCGCTCTCGGCCTGGGACTGCTTCCATCGCATCGGGCCGGCGGAAGGGGAGCGGGCCATCGCCCAGGCGATCGTCTATCTCGCCTGTGCGCCCAAGAGCAATGCGGTCTACACCGCCTGGAAGGCGGCGCTTCACGATGCCAAGAACCTGCCGGACTTCGAGGTGCCGCCGCACCTGCGCAACGCACCGACCAAGCTGATGAGCGAGCTGGGTTATGGCGCCGAGTACCGTTACGCCCACGACGAGCCCGGTGCCTATGCCGCCGGCGAGCAGTACTTCCCGCCCGAGCTGGCCGGCAAGCAGTACTATCAGCCCACCGATCGCGGCCTTGAGAAGCAGATTGGCCAGAAGCTCGACTATCTGCATGAACTGGATCGGCAGAGCCCGCGGCAACGGGACAAATAGTGGTGTAGCTGGCGGCTGGTAGCGAGCCTCTCCCGGGTCTGTCTTGCCGGGTTGCGCGTTAATTGGTCAGCCGATTTGATCCAGGTCGTCATCCCCCGGAAAACAGGGCAAAACGGGCGTAATAGTCCCTGTTCGGGCGGGGGGGCGGTCTGATACACTGGCCCTCTGACCCCGCTTGTCTTGGCCTGGTGCCATCTTCTTGATTTCGAAGGCCTGCTCACCATAGGCCCGATTCTGAAAGACGACAGGGGTGCGCCAACCGATGTTAACTTCCGGATCTGTTTTCCAGCCCGTCATGATGACTCAGGCCCAGATCCCATTTTAAAAAAGTAGGTAAACCATGCTGGATCCCAAATATCTGCGCAGCGATATCGCCGAAGCTGCCGCTCGTCTGGCGACACGTGGCTACGTTCTGGACGTAGCGGCTGTCAATGCTCTGGAAGAGAAACGCAAGGATCTGCAGTCCCGTACCCAGGAGCTGCAGGCCGAGCGCAACGCCCGCTCCAAATCCATCGGTGAGGCTGCCCGTCGCGGCGAAGATGTTGCCCCGCTCAAGGCCGAGGTCACCAAGATCAATGAAGAGCTCGAGACCAGCAAGGTCGAGCTGGATGCCCTGCTGGCCGAGCTGAAGGTCATCGCGGACGCCATCCCCAACCTGCCGAGCGACACCACCCCGGTCGGTCGTGACGAGAACGACAACGTGGAAGTGCGCCGCTGGGGCACCCCGCGCGAGTTCAGCTTCCCGGTACGCGATCACATCGATCTGGGTGAAGCGGCCAAGGGCGTTGACTTCAAGAATGGCGTCAAGCTCTCCGGCTCCCGCTTCGTGGTGATGAAGGGCCAGATTGCCCGTCTGCACCGCGCCCTGGCCCAGTTCATGCTGGACCTGCACACCCTGCAGCACGGTTACACCGAGTGCTACGTGCCCTATCTGGTCAACCCGGACAGCCTGTACGGTACCGGCCAGCTGCCGAAGTTCTCCCAGGATCTGTTCAATACCGGCATCGACGGCGAAGGGGAAGAAGAGGGCAAAGTACGCAAGTTCTCTCTGATCCCGACCTCCGAAGTGCCGCTCACCAACATGGCCCGCGACGAGATCTTCGACGAGCAGGAACTGCCCATCAAGATGACCGCCCACAGCCCCTGCTTCCGTTCCGAAGCCGGCTCCTACGGTCGTGATACCCGTGGCCTCATCCGCATGCACCAGTTCGACAAGGTCGAGATGGTCCAGCTGGTGCACCCGGAGAAATCTTGGGAAGCGCTGGAAGAGATGGCGGGCCACGCCGAGAAGGTGCTGCAACTGCTGGAGCTGCCGTATCGCGTGATGGCGCTCTCCACTGGTGACATGGGCTTCTGCGCCGCCAAGACCTACGATCTGGAAGTGTGGCTGCCGGCCCAGAACACCTACCGCGAGATCTCCTCCGTCTCCAACTGCACCGACTTCCAGGCGCGCCGCATGCAGGCTCGTGTGCGCATCGACGGCAAGCCGCAGCTGCTGCACACCCTGAATGGCTCCGGCCTGGCAGTGGGTCGCACCCTGGTGGCGGTGATCGAGAACTACCAGCAGGAAGACGGCCGCATCGCCATCCCGGCGGCGCTGCAATCCTACATGGGCGGCCTGACCCACATCGGGTAAGCGCTCATTGCAGACGACAACGCCATGGCATGCCATGGCGTTGTGCATTCTGGCGTCGGTCAACCGTTTCAATGGGCAGTGAATGCGCTGGTTCGCCGCCTGTTTGAACCGTTAACACATTTTTATCAAGCATTGCGCAATCGTTTTTGTTAGACTGCGCCGCAATTTCGCAGGACATCTTTTTCTATGGTCTGGATTGATTACGCCATCATCGGCATCGTCGGTTTCTCTGCTCTCATCAGCCTGGTGCGCGGCTTCGTCAAGGAGGCCATGTCCCTTGTCACCTGGTTCGTCGCCTTCTTCATCGCCAGCCATTTCTATTCGGATCTCGCCATCTATTTCACCTCGTTCAGCGACCCGCTGGTGCGCAACGGCCTGGCCATCGCCGCCCTGTTTGTGGCGACCCTGATCCTCGGCAGCGTGGTGAACTACGTGGTGGGACTGCTGGTGGACAAGACGGGGCTGTCCGGGACCGATCGGGTGCTTGGCATCTGTTTTGGCGCTATTCGCGGGGTACTGATCGTCAGTGCCCTGCTTTTTTTCATGGATACTTTCACCAATCTCTCCCAGAGCGACTGGTGGACGGCGTCCAAGCTGGTGCCCGAGTTCAAGCCGGTCATCCAGTGGTTTTTCGGGTTCATGCTGAACTCATCGAGTTTTCTTAAACAGGTATAGTGACTTCGAGGTAGCAAAGACATGTGTGGTATTGTCGGTATAGTTGGCACCACCCCCGTCAATCAGGCCCTCTACGACGCCTTGACGGTGTTGCAGCACAGGGGACAGGATGCCGCCGGGATCGTGACCATTGACAGTGGAAACTTCCGGCAACGCAAGGCCAACGGCCTGGTGAAGGACGTGTTTGAAGTGCGTCACATGCAGCGCTTGAAAGGGCATATCGGCATAGGACATGTCAGATATCCCACCGCAGGCAGCTCCAGTGCCGCTGAAGCCCAACCTTTTTACGTGAACTCCCCCTACGGCATGGTGCTGGCCCACAACGGCAACCTCACCAACGCCAAGGAGCTCAAGGAGCAGCAGTTCAAGGTGGCCCGTCGCCACATCAACACCACCTCGGACTCCGAGGTGCTGCTGAACGTGCTGGCGCACGAGCTGGATCTCTGCGACAAGATGGCGCTGCGCCCGGAAGATATCTTCTCGGCGGTGCGCAAGGTGCACCAGCAGATCCGCGGCGCCTATGCGGTGGTCTCCCTGGTGATCGGCCACGGTCTCATCGGTTTTCGCGACCCCAACGGCATTCGCCCCCTGATCCTGGGCCGCCGGGTCGACGAGCAGGGGCAGGTGGAGTACATGCTCGCCTCCGAGAGCGTGGCGCTTGACGCCATCGGTTTCGAGACGGTGCGCGACGTCGCGCCGGGGGAGGCCATCTACATCACAGAGCAGGGCCAGCTCTTCTCCGAGCAGTGTGCGGAGAACCCGCAGATGAGCTCCTGCATCTTCGAATACGTCTACTTCGCTCGCCCTGATTCGTGCATCGACAAGGTGTCGGTCTACGCCGCCCGCCTCAACATGGGCCGCAAGCTGGGCCAGAAGATTGCCCGCGAGTGGGAAGATCTCGACGTGGACGTGGTCATCCCCATCCCGGAGACCTCCTGCGACGTGGCGCTGGAGATCGCCCACACCCTGGATCTGCCGTACCGTCAGGGCTTCGTGAAGAACCGCTACATCGGCCGTACCTTCATCATGCCGGGCCAGACCCAGCGCAAGAAGTCGGTGCGCCGCAAGCTCAATGCCATCAGCTCCGAGTTCAAGGGCAAGAAGGTGTTGCTGGTGGACGACAGCATAGTGCGCGGGACCACTTCCGAGCAGATCATCCAGATGGCCCGTGAAGCGGGGGCAGCCAAGGTCTACTTCGCCTCGGCGGCGCCGGAAATTCGCTTTCCCAACGTCTACGGCATCGACATGCCCACCGCCAACGAGCTGATCGCCCACGGCCGGGAAGTGGAAGAGGTGTGCAAGCTGATTGGCGCCGACGGCCTCATCTTCCAGGATCTGGAAGATCTGGAAGCGGCGGTACGGGAGATCAACCCCGAACTGCGCCACTTCGAAACCTCGGTGTTCAACGGTCACTACGTCACCTCCGACGTGGATCAATCCTACCTCGACCACCTCAACGCCATGCGCAGCGATGACAACAAGGCGGTGCGCGAGTGGCAGGAAGGCACCAGCAATCTGGAAATTTTTAACGAAGGTAGTTAAACGTTTTCCACGCTGGCGTGTTGCAACGAGATGGGGGCCCTGGCCCCCATTGTTGTTTCCGCTCTCCGAAAAGGGCCCGCATTTGCTTGAAAAAGCAGCGATTGTACCCGCAGCTATGGGCAGTGGCGGCGGGATCCGCTAGCATTGGCCGCCGCCATATCACCCGAACAGACGAGAATTCAGATGGATGACCTGCTAGCCCCCGTGCGCCAGTTTTTGCACTGCGAGACCCCGGATGCGTGGATCGAGATGGCGCGGGATCCCGCCTGGCTGCCGACCCTGCTTATCGATCACGCCAACTGCGAGAACAAGGCCGCGCTCACTGCCCACAGCCTGGTGCGCCGCTACTGCCTGCCCAAGGGCAAGCGCCATCTGTTGCCCAAGCTGGAGTTCTATCGGGAGCTGGATGCGATTCCGGAGAAGGCCGAGATCCTGGGCAAGCGCAGCATGGGGGAGTCTGATCGCACCGTGTTCGAGGAGCTGTCCCGCAATCCGCTGCTGTTTCCCATGGTGCGGCTCATCCAGGAGGAGCTGCATCACTTCGAGCAGGTGCTGGAGATCATGCAGGCCCGCGATATTCCCTACGGCCCGGTGACCGCCTCTCGCTATGCCCGCAACCTGATGCAGCATGTCCGCACCCACGAGCCCGCCACCATCGTCGACAAGCTGATCATCGGCGCCTATATCGAGGCGCGCTCCTGCGAGCGTTTTGCCAAGCTGGCGCCCCATCTGGACGAGGAGCTGGGGCGTTTCTACGTCTCCTTGCTGCGCTCCGAGGCGCGCCACTACCAGGACTATCTGGCACTGGCCGAGCAATATGCGGGGGAGGACATCAGTGAACGGGTGGCCTTCTTCGGCCAGGTGGAGGCGGAGCTGATCCGCTCGCCGGATCCGCAGTTCCGGTTCCATAGCGGTCTTCCTGTCAGATCTGACAGTTGTTGACGGGCAGGGCGCTGCCTACCATTGCAGCGTTCCTACTACGAGCGACGCATTCATTTTTGAGCGCAATTCCCGGCCCCTGAGCCGGGATTTTTTTGTCTCTTTTTCAGGCGCGAAAGCGGCGGGCAAAAGCCGCCGGGCGCGGATCAGCGGCGGTATTCGTTGTTGTAGTTCTGGATGAGGCGCCGGGTCACTTCGTGCTGGGGATCGGCGAACACCTTGAGGGTCTTGCCGCGCTCCACCACCCGCCCTTCGTGCATCACCAGCACCTCGTCACTGATGTGGCTCACCACCCCCAGATCGTTGGCCACCAGCACATAGCTCAGCCCCATGGTCTCCTGCATCTCCAGCAGCAGGTTGATGATCTGGGAGCGCACCGAGATATCCAGGGTAGAGAGCGCCTCGTCGGCCACCACGATCTTGGGGTTGAGGATCAGCGCCCGTGCCAGCGCCACCCGCTGCTGCTGACCGGCGGAGAGCATCTGCGGATAGAAGAGGGCGTGGTCCGCCAGCATGCCCACCATGCGCAGGGTTTGCACCACCTTGTCGCGGCGCTCCTCCTCGGTCATCTCGGTGTTGAGGCGCAGCGGCGTCTCCAGGATCTGGCCGACCCGGATCTTGCGGTTGAGGGAGGAGTTGGGGTCCTGGAAAATCATCCGCAGCAGCTTGCAGCGGGTCTGATAGTCACCGTGGATCATCGGCTGCCCCTCGATGGCGATTTCGCCACCGCTCGGCTCTATCATGCCCGCCAGAATGCGGGCCAGGGTGCTCTTGCCGGAGCCGGCCTCGCCGACGATGGCCAGGGTCTGGCCCACCTCGAGATCAAAGGAGAGCGGCTTGATGGCTTCCACCGCCCGGCGTCGAAACAGGCCGGTGCGGTTCTGATAGGTCTTGCACAGGCCCCTGACCTGCAACAGGGAGGGTTCGATCACTGTCCTGGCTCCTTGGTGAGAGGGCATGCTGCCACGCTCTGATACGGGATTGAATTCACTTTTTGGGCTCTTCCATGTTCAACGGGAAGTGGCAGCTGAACTGGTGCCCCTTGATCTTGCTCATCAGCGGGGTCTGCACGCACTGCTTCTGGGCGTAGGGGCAGCGGGGGCCGAGCCGGCAACCGATGGGCAGGTGCTGTAGCGGTGGGATCACGCCGGGCAGGGTTTCCAGGCGCGACTTGTGGCGCACCAGCTTGTCAAAGTCGGGGATCGACTTGAGCAGCGCATCGGTATAGGGGTGGTGCGGTGTCTCCAGGATCTGCTCCCGGGTGCCCACCTCCACCATCTGGCCGCAATACATCACGTTGATGGTGTCGGTCAGGTTGGCGATGGCGGCGATGTCGTTGCTGATGATGAGGATGGTGGTGTTGCCCAGCTTGTTCATCTTGTCCAGCAGCCGCAGGATCTGCGAATGGGTGGTGGACTCCATGGCGCTGGTGGGTTCGTCCGCCACCAGCAGGCGCGGCTGGTTGGCGATGGCCATGGCGATCATCACCTTCTGGCACATGCCGTCCGACAGCTCGTGAGGGTAGGCCCGCATCACCTTGCGGTGATCCTTGACGCCGACCCGGTGCAGCAAGGCGATGGCCTTCTTCTTGCGCCACTGGAAGCGCTGCCAGAACTGCCCTTCGAACGAGTCGGTCGGGATCGCCTCTTCCAGCTGGGTGCCGATCTCCTCGGAAGGATCGAGACAGCTGATGGGGTCCTGGAAGATCATGGCGATCTCGCGGCCCATGATGCGGCGCCGCTCGCGAGGCGCCATGGTCAGCAAGTCCATGTCGTTGAAACGCATCCGGTCGGCGCGCACCGTCCAGTTGTCCTTCTGGATGCCGACGATCACCTTGGCCACCAGGCTCTTGCCGGAGCCGGATTCGCCCACCAGGCCGCGGATCTCCCCCTCGGCCAGGGTCAGGCTCACCTTGTCCACCGCCTTGACCTTGCCCTGCGGGGTGTCGATCTCGATGGTGAGGTTGCGTATGTCGAGCAGAGGCATTAGTCGTTCCCCTCTTTGAGTGCTTCGCGGATACCTTCACCCACCAGCGATGGGTTGACCTGCACGCCGTACAGGAATGGGCAGGGGACAAGGGTGAGCATGCCTATCTTGGACACAGAGCATTGCATCAGTCATTCCCCTCTTTGAGCGCTTCGCGAATGCCCTCACCCACCAGGTTGGTGACCAGCACGCTGAACAGGATGGCCATGCCCGGCAGGGTCACGGTCCAGGGGGCGAGATAGATGAGATCGCTCGAGTCGGCCAGCATGGCACCCCATTCCGGTTGCGGTGACTGGGCGCCGAGGCCGAGAAAGCCCACCGCCGAGATGTCGAGGATGGCTGCCGACAGGGTGCGGGTGGTCTGGGCCACCAGGGTCTCGACGATGTTCGGCAAAATGGCCAACCGCATGATGCGCAAGGGGGGTGAGCCGTCGAGCCGGCTGGCGATGATGTACTCCTTCTGCATCTCGGTGTGAACCGCGTTGTAGGTGGCCCGGATGAAGGGAGGGATCAGCGCCAGGGTGATGGCGATCAGGGTGTTGAACAGACCCGGCCCCAGGATGGCGACCATGATGATGGCCAGCAGCAGGGAGGGGATGGAGAGCAGGGTATCGAGCAGGTGGTGCAGCACGCTCGACTTGATCCCCTTGCTCATGCCGCCGAGGATGCCGATGGCGGTACCCGCCACCATGGCGATCACTACCACCAGCAGGGCGTTGCCAAAGGTGAACCGGGCGCCCACCACCAGCCGGGAGAGGATGTCGCGCCCCAGATCGTCGGTGCCGAGGAAATAATCGATGTTGCCGCTGTTGGCCCAGGAGGGGGCCAGCAGCAAGCGGGCGCTGTGCTGCTCGTCGATGCCGTAGGGCACCACCAGCGGGCCGAACAGGGTGATGAGCAGCAGGATCACGAAGCACCAGAGCCCTGCCATCGCCAGCGGATTGCGGCGATAGGAGGCCCAGGTCTGCTCCAGCGGCGAGAGGATCTTGAGCTCGGGGTAGAGGCTAGTCTTGTCTTGCATAGGATTCCTGGCTCCGGGTCATGCCATGAGCACGTTCAGTCTTGTTTTGCATAGAGTTCTTTGCGCCGCGCCGGGTAGATGATGGTGGTGAGCAGTTCGGTGCTGACGCTGATGAAGATGACGAAGCTGGCCACCACCAGAGTGGCACCGCGGATGGCGGCGTAGTCCTGCAGGGCGATGCTGTTGATGAGCCAGCGGCCGATACCGTGCCACTCGAACACCACCTCGGTGATCATGGCGGAGGTGAGCACGCTGCCCAGCTGCAGGCCCAGCAGCGGCAGCACCGGCGGCAGGGCGTTCTTGAGGCCGTGACGCCAGACGATCTGGCGACGGGAGAGGCCGCGGCTGGCCGCCGCCTTGATGTAGTTCTGCTTCATCACGTCGATGAGGGAGCTGCGCACGTGGCGGATCACCTCGGTGGTGGGCACCACCGCCAGCACCAGCGAGGGCAGGATCAGGTGGCGCAGGGCGTCGTGCAGGGCGGCCTGGCGCCAGGGCTCGTGGCTCATCAGCACGTCGATGAGGGCGATGCCGGTGATGGAGGGCACGTCATAGAGCAGGCTGATCTGGCCGGAGGCGGGCAGCCAGCCCAGATCCAGCGAGAAGAACATCACCACCAGCAGTGCCAGCCAGAACACCGGCACCGCGTAGCCGATGAGGCCGGCGGTCATGATGGTGAGATCGAGCGGCTTGCCCTGAGAGAGGGCCGCCAGGGTGCCGAGCGGAATGCCCACCAGCAGCGAGATGGCGAAGGCCGCCACGCAGAGGATCAGGGTGGCGGGGAAGTAGTGACGGATCTCGTCCAGCACCGGCAGGCCGGAGACGCTGGAGAGCCCCAGATCCCCGTCCAGAATGCGGCGCAGGAAGTCGGGGTAGCCGCTCCAGAAGCTGGCCTGCTGGCCGATGAGGCGCACGTCCAGCAGGTAGGCGACGAAGGTCAGCGCCAGCAGGGTGATGAGCAGCAGATTGATGCGACGCAGGATATAGAGAAACATGCTTACTCCCGATAGGCCTGGTTGAAGACGGTGCCGCCAAAGGGCATCAGGGAGAGCCCCTCGATGTCGCTGCGGCTGACCTGGGTGCGCAGGGCGTGGGCCAGCGGAATGAGCGGCATCTGCTCGTTGAGCAGGGTCTGGGCGTAGTAGTAGTTGCGCAGCCTGAATGCCAGCTGGGGTGTAGTGACTGCGTCGTCCAGCAGCTGATCAAACGCCGGGCTGCACCAGCGGCTGTAGTTGTTGCCGCGTTCGACGGCGGCGCAGCTCAGCAGCTGGCGAAAGAAGTTGTCCGGGTCGGCGTTGTCGGCAATCCAGCCGCTGAGCAGGCTGTCGTACTGGCCTTGGGCGAGGCGGGCCTCGATGACCGGCCACTCCTGCTGCACGATTTTGAGCTTGATGCCGACCTTGGCCAGATCGCTTCGCATCAGCTGGGCGGTTTTGAGGGCATCTGGGTTGTAGGCGCGCGAGCCCGGCTGCACCAGCACCTGCATCTCGAACCCTTGCGCTAGTCCCGCCTCCTTGAGCAGCTGACGCGCCCGCTTGAGATCCGGCTGGCGCATCGGCAGGGAGGGGTTGTACCCCCAGGAGAGCGGCGGCAGCAGGCTGTTGGCGGGCTGGCCCGTCTCGAAATAGACCGCCTGCAGCAGGTTGTCGATGTTGATGGCGCTGGCGATGGCCTGGCGCACCTGCACCTTGTTGAACGGCGCCTTGCGGGTATTGAGGGCGAGGAAGGCGACGTTCATGCCGGACTGTACCGCCAGGCTGAGGTCGGGATCCTGGTCGATCACCGACAGCTGGCTGGCGGAGGGGGTGCTCATCACGTCGCACTCGCCGGTCAGCAGCTTGGCCAGCCGCTTGGACGATTTGGGGGTGATGTCGTAGATGAGCTGCTCAATCTTGGCCTCGCCGCCCCAGTAACCGGGGTGGCGCAGGTAGCGCACGTATTCGTTGTGGCGATACTCCTTGAAGCTGAACGGCCCGGTGCCCACCGGGCGGCTGTCGATGAACCCCGGGGTGCCGGCCTTTTGCAGCTGCCCGGCATACTCGGCGGAGAGCACGATGGCGTAGTCGCTGGCCAGGGTGGCGAGGAAGGAGGCATCCGGCCGGTTCAGCTCGAACACCACCTGATCGGTACCCTTCTTGTAAACCCGCTTGATCAGCTGATCCAGCCCCAGGCTGTAGAAGTAGGGGTATTCGCCGCCGGAGACGTCGTGATAGGGGTGCTGCTTGTCGAGCAGCCGCTGCCAGGTGAACACCACATCGTCGGCGTTGAGGGGACGAGAGGGGTTGAACCAGGGCGTGTGGTGAAAGGTGACGCCCTTGCGCAGGGTCAGGGTATAGAAGAGGCCGTCTTCGCTGGTGCTCCAGCGGGTGGCGAGCCCTCCCTCCAGCGCCAGGGTGTTGGGGTTCACCTCCAGCAGGCGGTCATAGAGCGGGCGCGAGCTGGCATCCAGGGTCACCCCGGAATTGGAGACCTGGGGATTGAAGGTCTGGGGCGAGCCTTCGGCACAATAGATGAGTCCCGTCCTGGACGCGTCGTCTTGTTTCTGACAACCGGTGAGCAGCACCAGCACTCCAAGCAGCAAGGGTTTGAGCATTCTCATTGTCGAACCATGTTTTTATACGAAGTTGCCGGCGACGGGGCCGGCAAGGGGTGGGTGCCGCTCTGGGGCAGGCTGCCCGGGTGATTAATCCGCATCGTTGTCACTGTCCAGCAGCTGGTATTTGCGCAGCATGCCGCGGAACTGGTGATAGCTCAGGGCCAGCAGTTGAGCGGCTTTGCGCTGATTATACTGGGATTGCTGCAGCGCTTGCTTGAGTAAATTAATCTCGTAGCCCGCCACCGCCTGTTTGAGATCCAGCGGCAGGGCGGGGGAGTCCGGTGCCACCGCCGGCGCCTGCTCCAGCGGGAGGGAGGGCGTGACCGCTGCCTGGACCCGGGGGCGCCAGGGGGAATCGAACGGGTTGAGCACCAGCTCGGCCAGCGGCAACTGGGGGTTGCCCTGGCGGTAGATGCTGCGCTCCACCACGTTTTTCAGCTCCCGCACGTTGCCGGGCCAGGGGTAATCCAGCAGCAACTGGGTTGCCTTGCGCGAGAAACCGGCAAACAGCGGATAGCCGAGCTCCCGGGTCATGCCGTGGGCGAAGTGCTCCGCCAGCATCAGAATATCTTCGCGCCGCTCCCGCAGCGGGGGCAGGGTGATGACGTCGAAGGCGAGCCGGTCCAGCAGGTCGTGGCGAAACTGCCCCTTGTCGGCCAGCGCCGGCAGATCCTCGTTGGTGGCGCACACCAGCCGTACATCCACCTTGAGGGCCTTGGCGCCGCCCACCCGCTCGAACTCGCCGTACTCTATCACCCGCAGCAGTTTTTCCTGCACCCGCGCGCTGGTGGTGGCCAGTTCGTCAAGGAAGAGGGTGCCGCCATCGGCCCGCTCGAAGCGGCCCTGGTGGCGTTTGGCTGCGCCGGTGAAAGAGCCCGCCTCGTGGCCGAACAGCTCGGTCTCCAGCAGACTCTCGCTCAAGGTGGCGCAGTTGACGGTGACAAAGCTTTGATCCCAGCGCGCCGAGAGATAATGTAGGCGGTGGGCGATGAGCTCCTTGCCGGTCCCCCGTTCGCCGATGATCAGCACGGGCTTGCGCAGCGGCGCCAGGCGGGAGGCCTGCTCAATGATCTCGAGAAATGCGTTGGATTCCCCCAACAGGCTTTCCGTGGCCGTGGTCATAGTCATCCCCGTGAATCGTTGAAAGCTGGTCAATCTTACCAAAAGTTGGTGATTCTAATCATTACTTGTGTGGTGTATCTTGAAACTCGACTTATCTGCCCCATATAAATCAACAAGTTAAATTCTGTTCCAGATTGGCACACAAGTTGCCATTGTCAATGGAGAAACAACGTATGCCAACCACAGGAGTACAATCATGAGTATTTTTTCCCGCCTGGCCGACATCATCAATTCCAACCTGACGGCCCTGCTCGACAAGGCAGAAGATCCCCAGAAGATGGTGCGCCTGATCATCCAGGAGATGGAGGACGAGCTGGTGAAGGAGCGCTCCAATCTGGCCCGCTTCCTCGCCAACCAGAAAGAGATCGGCCGTCAGGTCAGCCGCCATCAGGAGCGGGTTGCCGAGTGGCAGGGCAAGGCCGAGCTGGCCCTGAGCAAGGGGCGGGAAGACTTGGCCCGCGCGGCGCTTATCGAGAAGAAGAAGCAGGCCGAGCTGGCCGACGGCCTCGAGCGCGAGCAGCAGGCGGTGGACAGCGGCATCGCCAAGCTGGGGGAGGAGATCCGTCAGCTGGAAGCCAAGCTGGAAGATGCCCGTGCCCGCCAGAAGGCGATGGCCATTCGCAGCGAAGCGGCCAGCAGCCGTCTCAACGTACAGAGCCAGGTCGCCCGTGGCGACAGCCAGGCGGTGGTGAGCAAGTTCGAGCGCATGGAGCGCCGCATCGACGAGATGGAGGCCCGCGCCGATCTGGGACAATCCGACAAGGCGCTGGCCCAGCAGTTTGCCGAACTGGAAGCCGACGATCAGATCAGCAAAGAGCTCGAGGCCATGCGCCAGAAGCTGGGCCAAGGCGATACCACGCCGAAACAGGGGGAGTAACAGATGGAAGATCTGCTGGGTGTATTGATGGTTCCCATGGTGGTCTTCATGGTGGTGGTGGCCCCCATCTGGCTGGTGCTGCACTACCGCGCCAAGGGACGCATTGGCGCCGGTCTTGCCGATGGAGAGCGTGAACAGCTGCAGGGGCTGCTGGTGCGTGCCGAGAAGATGCAGGAGCGGGTGGGCGCCCTGGAGTCGATTCTGGATGCGGAAGTCCCGGGCTGGAGGAACAAGGTATGAGCAGCATCAGTCGTGAAGGGCGCAACCTCTATCGTGACCCCCAGCGCGGCAAGATAGCCGGGGTCTGTGCCGGTCTGGCAGAGTACTTCGGGGTGGAGACCTGGATCGTGCGGCTGCTTGCCATCAGCGGCCTCATCTTCGCCGGCTTCATCACCTTCACCGCCTACGTGGCCGCCTGGTTTCTGCTCGACAAAAAGCCCGTCACCCTCTACGCCCAGGAGGATGCCGACTTTGCCGAGGTGCGGATGAAGGCGCGCAGCTGGCAGGCGGGCGTCACGCCCCATCAGGCCCTTGCCCGCATCGGCCAGGAGCTGGATGGGCTGGAGCCCAGATTGCAGCGCATCGAAAAGCTGGTGACCTCCAAGGAGTTCACCCTGCAGCGGGAGTTTCGCAACTTGTAACCCTGAGCGGCGCGATGGCTCCGCCGGCGCGGGCCGGCCTTTGAGGGCGGGCACCGCGCCAGGGGGCCATGGCGCGGGGGCGGCAGCGGTCATCCCCTTCGCTCTGGATGGACGGGAGAACAGGACAAGCCTTGATACTCAATAAACTGGAACAGCAGTTCAATCGCCTGCAGCACAAGGCGAACGACGTGGTCAACCGGGTACGGGATCGCCACATCCGGCTGGCGGTCACCGGCCTCTCTCGCAGCGGCAAGACGGCCTTCATCACGGCGCTGGTCAACCAGCTGGAACACGCGGCCATCGACGGCCGCCTGCCCCTGTGGGATGCCCTGCGCCAGGGGCGCATCCTCGGTGCCCGCCGGGTGCCCCAGCAAAATGCCCACATTCCCACCTTTGCCTACGAACGGGGCCTCGATGCCCTGTTTGGCGATCCGCCGGCCTGGCCCGAGCCGACCCGCGGGGTGGCCGAGGTGCGCCTCGAAATTCGCTATCGCACCCGCCATCCCCTGCGCAAACATCTGGGGGAGATCTCCACCCTCTACGTGGATCTGGTGGACTACCCCGGGGAGTGGCTGCTCGACCTGCCGCTGCTTGAGATGAGCTACGAGCAGTGGAGCGAGCAGGTGCGCGAGCAGCTGCGCCGCCCCGAGCTGCAGGCCCTTGCCGCCGGCTGGCTGGCACCCGAGTGGCAGGCGGATCAGGGCTTCGAGGAGAGGCCGGTGGCCCAGCTCGCCGAGCGCTACACCGACTACCTGCATGCCTGCAAACAGGCGCTGGGATTGCACCTGATCCAGCCCGGTCGCTTCGTGCTGCCGGGGGAGTATGCCGGCGCCCCCATGCTGCAATTTGTGCCCTGGGTGTGGGACAAACCGGCCCAGGAACCCGCCGAGGGCACCCTCTACGCCACCCTCAAGCAGCGCTTCGAGCAGTACAAGCAGCACCTGGTGCAGGGTTTTTATGAGCAGCACTTTGCCGGATTCGATCGCCAGATCGTGCTGGTGGATTGCCTGCAGCCCCTCAACGCCGGGGCGGCCAGCTTTGGCGACATGCAGCAGGCCATCGCCCGCATCATGGAGAGCTTTGCCTACGGCAAGAGCAACTGGTGGCGGCGGCTCTTCTCGCCGCGCATCGACAAGCTGCTGTTCGTGGCGAGCAAGGCCGATCACGTCACCCCGGAGCAGCACGGCCCCATGGTCTCCCTGCTGCAGCATCTGGTGCGCAGCGGCCGCGGCCAGGCCCGCTTTGAGGGGATTGCCACCGAGTGTCTGGCGTTGGCCGCCATCAAGGCGACCGAGGTGGGCAAGGGGGTGGCCGATGGCCGCGAGTTCCCCGCCATCCGTGGTACCAGCCTCGCCGGCGAGCCGCTGCTGCTGTTTCCGGGCGAGGTGCCGTCCCATATTCCCCCCGCCCAGTGGTGGAACAATCAGGGCTTTGATTTTCAGGCATTTCGCCCGCTGCCCATGAGCCCCCATCAGGCGCTGCCCCATATCCGGCTCGATGCGGCGCTGGAGTTTCTGCTCGGGGATCACCTCGAATAACCGGTGTGCGGTACGGGCTTATTGCCTGCGCCGTACCCGGGAGACTGTTTTCAGGAGAACAAGGCGATGAACGATCAGATAAAAGAGCGGCCACCGCTGCAGGGCAAGGTGATCCTGGAGCCCACCTTGACGGCAGCCGAGGACCAGCGGGCGCCTGCGCCGGCCCAGCGACTGGAGGAGGCGAGCTTCGAGCGTCTCGATGAGCTGGAAGAGCTCACCGAGGTGGAGAGTGCCCTCGTCATCAAACCACGCCGCCGCCATCGGCTGCTGGCCTGGGGGCTGGGGGCGGTCGGTGTGCTCTCCTTGGGCCAGTACGGTGCTTTCCTTTACGATCAATTTCTCACCACCCCGCTCTGGGGCGGCGCCTGGCTGGCGGCCTCGGCGCTGGTGGCGGCGGGCACCGCCGGCGTGGTGGGGCGCGAGTGGCTGCGGCTGCGCACCCTCAAGCGGCGCCAGGATGTGCGCTCGCGGGCCGAAGATCTGCTGGCCCATCAGGGGGTCGGCCAGGGCCAGGCCTTTTGCGAAGGGCTGGCCGAACGTAGCGGTGACAAGGGGCGCGAAGGGTATCAGACCTGGCTGGCCCAGCTCGACGAGAGCCACAGCGATCGGGAAGTGCTGACCCTCTACAGCCAGCTGGTACTCGGCGAGCGCGACAAGCTGGCCCAGGCGCGGGTAGCCAAATGGTCGGGGGAGGCCGCCGTGCTGGTGGCCCTGAGCCCGCTCGCCACCGTCGACATGATGCTGATGTTGTGGCGCAACCTGCGGATGATCGAGGACATCGCCGACGTCTACGCCATCGAGCTCGGCTATTGGAGCCGCATTCGCCTCATTCGTCAGGTGTTTCGCAACATGCTCTACGCCGGTGCCACCGAGCTGGTGACCGAGGTGGGGATGGATTTGCTGGGGGCTGAGCTGACCGCCAAGCTCTCCGCCCGCGCCGCCCAAGGGGTAGGGGCCGGACTGCTCACCGCCCGCCTCGGCCTGCGCACCATAGAGGCGTGTCGCCCGCTGCCCTGGTGCGCGGACGAGAAACCCAGGCTCGGCGAGCTGCGCAAGCGGCTGATCGGTCAGCTGGCGGGCTACCTCAACAAGGGGTGAACGGCAGGCCAGGGGTTCGATTGTGGTTGTCACAAATTATTTACAATTATCCGCCGCAGCCGACCCTCGGGTCGGCTGCTTTTTTGAGGGGCAAACCGTTACAGTGATCCCATCGCGCAATGGCGCCTGACCGCCCGGATGGCGGGTCGCAACCCAGAGAATGGAGTCACCCATGGCAAGTCTCTACACCGCCCACCAGCCGGATGAAGCGGGCACGATCCACTACTCGGACGAGGAGCACGGCACCTGGCAGATCCTGATCGAGCGCCAGCTGGCGGCGCTCGAGGGCAAGGTCTGTGACGAGTACCAGGCCGGGCTGGCGCGGCTCGACCTGCCCCGGGATCGGATCCCCCAGCTGGCCCAGATCAACGCCGTGCTGCAACCGGCCACCGGCTGGTCGGTGGCGGCGGTGCCGGCGCTCATCTCCTTTGACCGCTTCTTTGCCCTGCTGGCCAACCGCCAGTTTCCGGTGGCCACCTTCATTCGCCGTCGGGACGAGCTCGATTATCTGCAGGAGCCCGACATCTTCCACGAGATCTTCGGCCACTGCGCCATGCTGACCAACCCCGCCTTTGCCCACTTCACCCATGTCTACGGCCAGCTTGGCCTGCGGGCCGGCAAGGAGGAGCGGGTCTTTCTGGCACGGCTCTACTGGTTCACGGTGGAGTTTGGCCTGCTGGCCACGGCAAAGGGGCTGCGCATCTACGGTGGCGGCATTCTCTCCTCCATCGGCGAGACCGCCTATGCCCTTGGCGGCCAACCCGTGCTGCAACCCTTTGATCCCATCGAGGTGCTGCGCACCCCGTATCGCATCGACATCATGCAGCCCACCTACTTCGTGCTGCCCGAGCTTGGCGAGCTCTATCGTCTGGCGGAGCAGGACATCATGGCCATGGTGGCCGAGGCGCGCCGTCTGGGGCTGCGTCCTCCCCGTTTTGCACCGGCCGGCGGCAAGCAGGCGAGCTGAGTCGCCCGCCGGTGTTTGATTACCCCCTTTTCATCGATACACAAGGAGAGTCCCATGTCCGAACTGGCCAGCCAGCAGTGTGAAGCGTGCCGCGCCGATGCCCCCAAGGTGAGCGAGCAGGAGCTGAACGAACTGATGCGCCTCATCCCCGACTGGCAGCCGCTGGTGGTAAAAGGTGAGCTGCAGCTGCGGCGCGAATTCACCTTTCGCAACTTCAAGGAGGCGCTCGCCTTCACCAACCGGCTGGGTGAACTGGCAGAGGCGGAGTTTCATCATCCCGCCATTCTCACCGAATGGGGGAAGGTGACCGTCAGCTGGTGGACCCACAAGATAGGTGGATTACACCACAACGACTTCATCATGGCGGCGCGCACGGATGAGCTGCTGAAGTGAAGACGCCCTCACTCACCGAGTGGGCGAGATGGTGACCGCCAGCTGGTAGGCTCACAAGATAGGCGGCTTGCATCGCAACGACTTCATCATGGCGGCGCGCACGGATGAGCTGCTGAAGTGAAGACGCCCTCACTCACCGAGTGGGCGAGATGGTGACCGTCAGCTGGTGGCCCCACAAGATAGGCGGCTTGCATCGCAACGACTTCATCATGGCGACGTGCACCGACCAGCTGCTTAAATAAACGCCACTTCATGGCGCGGGCCTGCCCGGTGAAAACGGGGCGGGCCCGCATTTTTATGGGCTGGCGCTCGCACTGGCGGGATCGAGTCTGTATTATCCGGTCATTCATAGAGTTAGCTAGGAAGTGTGTCCCGAATGCGTCTTGAAGTCAGCTGTGAAGACCGCCTGGGCCTGACCCGGGAACTGCTCGACCGTCTGGTGGAGCACAACATCGATCTGCGCGGCATCGAAATCGATACCTCAGGCATCATCTATCTCAACTTTCCCGAGCTGGAGTTTCGTGATTTCCAGCACCTGATGCCGGAGATCCGCCGCATTCCCGGGGTCTATGACGTCAAGACCATCCCCTACATGCCCTCCGAGCGCGAACACCACGAGATTGAGGCGCTGCTCAAGGCGCTGCCGGATCTGGTCTTCTCCCTCGATGCCAAGGGCAAGGTGACCCAGGCCAACCAGTCCGCCCTCACCACCCTGGCCCTGCCGGTGGAAGAGATGCGTGGCGCGGCGCTCGGCTCCCTGGTCAAGGGCTTCTCCTTCAGCCGCTGGCTGGAAGCGAGCGAGATCCGGCCGCAGACCTGCAAGCTCAGCATCAATGGCGAAGAGTATCTGGCGGATCTGATGCCGCTGTTCGTGGCCGAGGAGAAGGGCAGACAGGCCCTGGCCGGCGCTGTGGTGGTGCTCAAATCCGCCCGCCGGGTCGGCATGCACTTCAGCGCGCTGCACGCGGTGGAAGTGGGGGGCTTTGAACACCTGCAGGCCGAGAGCCAGAAGATGAAACAGGTGCTGGCCCAGGCGAGCAAGCTGGCGATGCAGGATGCGCCTCTGCTCATCGTCGGCGAGACCGGCACCGGCAAGGAGCTGCTGGCCCGCGCCTGCCACGGTGCCAGCCTGCGCTCCAGCCACCCCTTCATGGCGCTGAACTGTGCGGCCATGCCGGACAACGTGGCCGAGAGCGAGCTGTTCGGTTACGCCCCCGGCGCCTTTGGCAACAACACCGAGGGCAAGCGCGGGGTGCTTGAGCTGGCGAGCGGCGGCACTCTGATGCTGGACGAGATCGGCGACATGTCCCCCCATCTGCAGACCAAGTTCCTGCGGGTACTGCAGGATGGCGTGTTCCGGCGGGTCGGTGACGAGCAGGAGGTGAAGGTCAACGTGCGCTTCATCTGCACCACCCAGAAGCAGCTGCTGGATCTGGTGCACGAGGGCAAGTTTCGGGAAGACCTCTACTATCGCCTCAACGTGTTGAGTCTGGCGCTGCCGCCGCTGCGCGAGCGCAAGGCGGACATCATGGCGCTGGCCCAGCAGTTCGTCTCCCGCTTTGCCAGTGAACTGCAGCGCCCGCGCCCGCGCTTTACCCGCAACATGGCCGAATACCTGACCGCCTACCGCTGGCCGGGCAACGTGCGCCAGCTGCGCAACTGCCTCTATCGCGCCATGACATTGCTGGAAGGGGACGAGATCGGCCCTGAGCACGTGGATCTGCCGGTGGCGGCCGACGCCATGCCGCTCATCGACGAGTGGTTCGAAGGGGGGCTGGATGAAGCGGTGAAACGCTTCGAGAGCCGGCTGCTGGAGCGGCTCTACCCGGCGTTCCCCTCCACCCGCCAGCTGGCCAAACGGCTGGGCGTGTCGCACACCGCCATCGCCAACAAGTTGCGGGAATACGGGATCAACAAGAAGTAACCCCATGAATGCACTTTATTGCAGGGCTCACGCACGGGTGGGCTCTCGTCATTATTGTGATGCCGGCCCGGTCAGCCCCTTGCTCTGTCGGCTGCGCCTTGTCATGCTGCTGACAAGTTCAATACTATTTCCATCCGGCTCACCCCTCGCGGGCAACCGCCCTTTCTGGGTGCTGATGTGGGCTTAAGCGCAGGCACGATGCACTCTTTTTCACTGATCCGGATCCTGGCGTGGTTGGCGCCGCTGGTTTGCACGCTGGCCCTCTCCACCGAGCCGCCCCCCCTGACCTCGGCCGAGCTGCGAGCCGAGCAGGTGCGCCAGACCGTGCTCGACATTCTCAGCTACACCCGCTGGCCGACCGAACCGAGCGAGCTGCGTTTGTGCATTGCTGCGCCGACGGAGTACGCTACGGCGCTCTTCTCCATCAAGCAGCAGGCCAATGGCCGGCCGGTCAGCGTCCATCGCTACGACGTCGATGACAAGGCGATCGGCCCCCAGTGTGACGTGCTCTATCTGGGGGTGTTATCCCCCGAGCGACGGCTGCCGCTGTTCGAGCGGCTGCGCGGCTACCCCATTCTCAGCATCAGCGAACACAGCACCGAGTGCGTGGCGGACTCCGTCTTCTGCCTGCAGATCGGCAAGGAGCGGATCCGTTTTCGGGTCAATCTGGATGCCCTGGCCAGGAGCGGGGTGCGGGTACATCCCGCCGTGCTCAAGCTGGCCAAGGCCGATGAGGGGGGCTCATGATCGGCTTGTTCCGCCCCCCCAACCAGCGCCTCACCTTGCGACAGAGTTTGGGACGCACCCATCTGGTGACGTCCCTGACGGCGGTCTGCATGGCCGGTGTGTTGCTGACCGGCATCGCCCTGCTGGCGCTGCGGCTCTATGCGGATCACAACCTGGAGCTGGTGGCGCGGGCCATCAGCTACACCAGCGAAGCGGCCGTGGTGTTCCACGACGAAGAGGCGGCCCGCGAGGCACTGCAGGCCATCACCACCCACGAAGATGTGGCGCGAGCCAGCATCTATCTGCCGAGCGGTCAGCTGCTGGCCAGCTGGAGCCGGGCCATGAGCACCCCCTGGTCCGGTCTTGAGCAGTACCTGGCGCGGCTCATTCTGCCGGGGCCGGTGGATCAGCCCATGCTGCGGGGCGGGGTGGAGATCGCCCGCATTCATCTGGTGGGGCACGGCCAATACCTGCTGCTGTTCCTGTTGCAGACCCTGCTGGCCATGCTGCTCTGCCTGGTGCTCAGCACTCTGGGGGCGCTCTACGTGGCGCGCCGGATGCAAAACTCCCTCACCGCGCCGCTCAAGGATCTGGCCCAGGTGGCCCACAGCGTCAGCCGCCAGCGGATCCTCGCCATGCGGGTGCCCGAGGCCAATATCGCCGAGCTGCACGCACTCGGCCAGGATTTCAACTCCCTGCTCGACGAACTGGAAGCCTGGCAGGCTCACCAGCGGCGGGAGAATGCCAGCCTGCTGCACCAGGCCACCCATGACGCCTTGACCGGTTTGCCCAATCGTGCTCTGTTTGAGGCTCGTCTGGATCAGGCGGTGACCACCGGCCGGCTGCATGATGAGCGCTTTGCACTGCTCTACCTCGATTGTGATCGCTTCAAGCAGATTAACGACACCTTGGGCCATGCCGCCGGGGATGACGTGCTGATCGCCCTGGCCAGACGGGTACAACATCAGCTGCGGCCGATGGATCTGGTATGCCGTCTGGGGGGCGACGAGTTTGCCATCCTGCTGACCCCCTTGTCCCAGGTGGGCGAGGCGGAAGATGTGGTTACCCGCATCCAGCAGGCCATGGCAGACCCCGTGGTACTGGGGGATGGCAGCCAGCTGCTGGCCGCCGTCAGCATCGGGATCGCGCTGTATCCGGATCAGGGGCTGACCGCCGCCGATCTGCTGCAGCAGGCGGACCATGCCATGTACCAAGCCAAACGGCTGCGTCGGGAGCTTGCGCTCCATGACCAGCTGGAATTCGATGTCTCTGCTGAGGAAAAATAACAATGAAGATCCATGTCCTGATGAAAACCGGCTTGATCGGCCTGCTGTTGAGCGTGCTGGCGGGGTGCCAAAGCGCCCCCCACGGCCTGACCGCAGAGCAGATCGCCGTACTCAAGGAGCAAGGCTTTCGCCTGACCGACGAGGGTTGGACTCTGGACTTCTCCAACCGTGTGCTGTTTGCCAACAATGCCGGTGCCCTGACCCCCAAGACCCGTGTGGTGGTGGAAAAACTGGGCAAGACCCTGCAGGAGGTAGGCTTGAACCGGGCGCGGATCGATGGTCATACCGACTCCAACGGGGCGGCGGACTATAACGATCAGCTCTCGTACAAGCGGGCGCAGTCGGTGGCCGACGTGCTGGTCTCGGTCGGTATGCCGCAGGCCAACCTGGACATCCGGGGCCGTGGTGAACGCGATCCGATCGCCGACAACAAGACGGCTGCCGGTCGGGCCGAGAACCGCCGCGTGGCGATTGTCATCAGCAATGAATGACATGGTTGTGTAGATAAAAAAAGAGCGCCTGATGGCGCTCTTTTTTGTGGCTCGCAGTTATTCCTGCTTGAGCTTTTCGCGGTCGTGGTGACTGCGCAGGCGGATGTTGATCATCTCCACCGTCAGCGAGAAGGCCATGGCGAAGTAGATGTAGCCCTTCGGAATGTGCAGATCCATCCCCTCGGCCATCAGCGCGAAACCGACCAGGGTGAGGAAGGAGAGGGCCAGCATCTTGATGGTGGGGTGGTTGTCGACGAAGTCACCGATGGCCTTGGCGGCGAACATCATGATGAAGACGGCGATCATGATGGCCAGCACCATGACCGGCACGTGATCCGCCATGCCCACGGCGGTGATGACCGAATCCAGGCTGAAGACGATGTCGAGAATGGCGATCTGGATCAGGGTGCTGATGAAGCCGGACGCGGCGGCGCTCACGCTCTCAGGCTCGGCGGCCCCCTCCAGGGTGGCGTGGATCTCGTGGGCACTCTTGCCGATGAGGAACAGACCCCCCAGCAGCAGGATGAGATCGCGGCCCGAGATGGCCTCGCCCAGCACGGTGAACAGCGGCTCGGTGAGACGCATCACCCAGGCCAGGGAGAGCAGCAGCAGGATGCGGGTACCCATGGCAAGACCCAGCCCCAGGATCCGCGCCTTCTGGCGCTGTGCCTCCGGCAGGCGGCCGACCAGGATAGAGATAAAGATGATGTTGTCGATGCCCAGTACGATCTCGAGCAGGGTCAGGGTGGCGAGCGCGACCCAGGCGGAGGGGTCTGCAATCCATTCCAGCATGATTGAACCTTGGTTGAACTTTGATTGAGGGTTGAAGCCGCGCATTCTAACAGGGGGTTATGGCTTGTCCCAGTGGCAGGAAAAGATAAAAATGGCGGCCATCCAACGGGAGGGACACATGTTTCGTTTAGGACTCATCATCAATCCGGTCGCCGGCATCGGCGGCGCGGTCGGACTCAAGGGCAGTGACGGCATGGTGGCCGAGGCGCTGGCCCGTGGCGCCGTCCCCAAGGCCCGCGAGCGGACCCGGCAGGCGCTGCTTCCGCTGTGTGAACTGGCGGACAGCTTCGAACTGCTGACGGTGGCGGGCGAGATGGGGGCCGATCTTGCCGGCGAGCTCGGCCTGCCTTGCCGCATCGTCCATCAGCCCGCGGCAGCAGCCACCACGGCGGCCGATACCCGCATCGCCGCCGAACGGATGCGCGAGGCAGGCGTCGATCTGCTGCTGTTTGCCGGCGGTGACGGCACCGCGCGGGACATCTGCGCGGCGGTGGGGGAGGCGTGCCACGTGCTCGGCATTCCGGCCGGTTGCAAGATCCACTCCGGGGTCTATGGGGTGACCCCCGCCGCCAGCGGCCGGGTGGCGGCCAGGATGATTGCCGGCGAGCTGCTGAGTCTGGTGGATGCCGAGGTGATGGACATCGACGAGGAGGCGTTTCGCGCCGGCAAGGTGCGTGCCCGCCATTACGGCCAGCTGCAGGTGCCCGGCGATCTGCGCTATGTGCAGGCGGTCAAGCAGGGGGGGCGCGAGTCTGAAGAGCTGGTGCTGGCAGACATCGCCGCCGGCGTGGTCGAGCAGATGGAGCCCGAGACCCTCTATCTGATGGGCTCCGGCAGCACGGTGGCGGCCTGCATGACGGAGCTCGGCCTCGAAAATACCCTGCTCGGTGTGGATCTGGTGGAAAATGGCCGTCTTATCGGGCAGGATCTGTCCGCCGCCGAGATCCTGACCCGGATCCGTGGCCGTCGCTGCCGGTTGATCATTACCCTGATCGGCGGTCAGGGACATCTGTTCGGGCGCGGAAATCAGCAACTGAGTCCAGAGGTGTTGCGAGCCGTCGGGCGGGACCAGATCCAGGTCCTGGCCACCAAAGCCAAGCTGGCGGCCCTTGCGGGCAGGCCCTTGCTGGTGGATACCGATGACCCGGCGCTGAACCGGTCGTTAAGTGGTTATCTGCGGATCACCACGGGATACAAGGATCAGGTCATCTACCCGGTGGCCAACCCGGAATAGGACATCAAGGATGCGGCTGGCCTGGCGCCAGAGAGCCGTGATCAACCGGATCGCGGTTCCACTCCCCCGAATTATTTTGCCGGCAACCCCGGAAAATGAGGCTGCGTTAAATGACGATTCATGATTTTGAGCACAAGTTGTTGGGACTGATAGACGGCATGGTGGCCACGGCGACCGACGATGAGCTGTTTGCCGGGGGTTATCTGCGCGGCCACATCTCGCTGGCGGTGGCGCGGGCCGAGCTGGAAGGCAAGACCCTGGTACGGGATGTAAAGAGTTATGTGCTGCGCAGCCTGAACGAGGCCATCCTGCAGGGGGAACTCTCCGAGCAGGATGAGAAGCTGGTGCAGGCAATGTGGATTCGTTTGCAACAACAGGCAGAAGCTTGATCGGTTACACAGTTCAAACAGAAGTTTGAGTTTATTCTTCCCTGAGGTTAGTGAAAGGTTAATAATAAGTTTCGCCTTTTGTTTCAGGGATTAAACTATGGCTTCCTCCTCGCGCATTGCCAATAAACTGCCGCTCGAAATGCTCTACCAATGGGAGCGGCAGTGTCCTGACCGAGTCTATCTGCGTCAAACCATCAACCGCGAATACCTGGACTTCACCTGGGGTGAGGTCGCTGACGAGGCCCGCCGCATGGTGACAGCATTGCGTCAGCTGGGGCTGGTGGCCGGCGACAAGGTGGCGCTGCTCTCCAAGAACTGCGCCCAGTGGTTCATCGCCGATCTCGCCATGCAGATGGGGCAGTACGTGAGCGTGCCCATCTATCCCACTGCCAACGTTGACACCATCGAATACGTGCTGCGTCACAGCGAGGCCAAGGCGATTTTCGTCGGCAAGCTCGATGACTGGAAGAGCCAGGAGGCGGGGGTACCCGCCGAATTGCTGCGCATCGCCTTTCCCTATGACACCATGCCGGCGGCCCATCAGTGGGACGATCTGCTGGAGCAGCACGAACCCATCCCGGACAGCCCGGTGCAGGCCCCGGACTCCCTGCTGAGCCTGGTCTACACCTCCGGCAGCACCGGCAAGCCGAAAGGGGCCATGCTGAGCGTCGAGCGCTACGCCTGGTCGTGCGAGAAGCTGGTGGAGGCAGTCGGGCTGTGCGAGCAGGATCGCGGCTTCTCCTACTTGCCGCTGGCTCACATCACCGAGCGGGTCTATGTCTATGGCGGCAGTCTCTATGGCCGCGCCGAGATCGCCTTTCCCGAGTCCCTCGATACCTTCATCGAGGACGTCAAGCGCTGCCGTCCCACCGTGTTCATCTCGGTGCCACGACTGTGGGCCATGTTCCGTATCAAGATCCACGAGAAGCTGCCCCAGAAGAAACTCGAGCTGCTGCTCAAGATCCCGTTCGTGTCGGGCCTCATCAAGCGCAAGCTGCAAAAGGGACTGGGGCTGGATCAGGCGCGGGTGCTGGGCTGTGGCTCGGCGCCGGTGGCACCGGCCCTGCTCGAGTGGTACCACAGCATCGGCATCGAGATCACCGAGGCCTGGGGCATGACCGAGAACCACGCCTTCTCCACCCTCAACTACCCGTTTAGGGCCGACAAGATAGGCACGGTCGGCAAGGCGGGGCCGGGGGTCACCATCAAGATCTCCGACGAAGGGGAGATCCTCTGTCGCTGCGAGGGGATGATGCTGGGTTACTACAAGGATCCCGAGCACAGCCGTGAAGCCATCGACGAGGAGGGCTGGCTGCACACCGGCGACATGGGCAAGCTGGATCGGGAGGGTTATCTCACCATCACCGGCCGCATGAAGGACGTGTTCAAGACCGCCAAGGGTAAGTATGTGGCGCCGGTGCCCATCGAGGGGCTGCTCGGCCAGGAACCCATCATCGAGCAGCTGTGCGTGATTGGTTACGGCATGCCGCAGCCGGTGGCCCTGGTGCAGCTGGCGGAGAGCGCCATGAAGGGGGATCGCAATCAGGTCAATGCCCAGCTGGAGGCGGCCCGCAACCGGGTCAACGAGCAGCTGGAGTCTCACGCCAAAATTCGCGGCATCCTGGTGGTGAAGAGCCCCTGGAACATCGAGAACGGGGTGCTCACTCCGACCATGAAGATCCGCCGCCACCTGCTGGAGCAGAAGTATGCCGACCTCGGCGACGCCTGGTCCTCTTCCCAGAGCATCATCTGGGAGTCCTGACGGGGCCCGGCAGGCTTGCTGCCGATCACCACAAAACAACAAGGGGAGCCACTGGCTCCCCTTGTTGTTTCAGGCAACGGCAGGTCAGACCGCCTGATACTCCAGCTCGACCGAACCGAGCGCCTTGAGGGTGGCGCGGGCGGAGTCCTGCTGGCTGATCTGGCCATCCTTGCTCTCCAGCAGCACGGCGCGGCGGATGGTGGCGAGATCTTCGCCGCCCAGCACCGCGTGAGCACAGGCCATCTGCATCGGTGGCAGGCTGGGGTTGAAGGCGGCGTTTTCGGCGTAGCGACCGCAGAAGATGCGACCGTCGGCGAACTGCAGCGCCACCGCGGCATAGCCCTGGCTGTAGGGGGCGTAGCTCTGGCGGGCGGCGGCCAGCGCGGCCTGCCACAGCGGATCGTCGCTCTCAAGCGTGAGTTCGTCGTGGGCCTGCGGGCTCATCAGCGCGTCCGTGATGTCCAGATCCGCCGGGCCGAACGAGTGGGGCAGGAAGGATTGCAGCGCGCTCAAGTCATCCGGCAGGGAAACCTTGAGGGTCTTGGCGGTGCTCAGCTCGTTCATGAACTGGCGGCAGTGACCGCAAGGGGTGTAGTTGACGGTGATTTCGGAGATGCCGGTCTCGCCGCCCAGCCAGGCGTTGGAGATGGCGGACTGCTCGGCATGGACCGAGTGGAACAGCCCTTGACCTGCAAACTCCATGTTGGCGCCGAAATACCAGTTGCCGCTCAGGCCGCAGGCGATGGCACCGACGAAGAACTTGGAGATGGGGGCCACCGAGCAGGCGGCGGCCAGCGGCAGCAGGGCCAGGCGCAGGGCGCGATCGTCAAGACCGGTGGCGGCCTTCAGCGTGGCGACCTGATCCGGGGTGAAGCGAGCCTGGAAATCATCGCCCAGCATGGGCAGCAGCGCCGCCTTGAGCGGGGCGGACAGGGTATCGAGTGGCTTGGCAAAACGGGGATGCATAGTGTGTCCTCAAAGGCCAATTGGGGGGCCATTGTAGGGAGCAAGCTCGGCTAAATGTGTGAGCGTGCTCACGCCCTGACGGGCAAACGGAGGGGGATGGTAATGGAAACGTTTGTCTTGTGCAAATTGTGCGGCAGGTCGCACATCGGCGGGCCCGCAGGCCCGCCATCGCGGAAAAGGGTGCTCTTCAGCTCAACCAGTGGTAAATGGCAAACAGCAGGGGGGCCACGGCGGCGGTGAGGATGCCGCACACCACCATGGCCAGGGAGGCAAAGGCCCCCTGGGTGATGCCCTGCTCGGCGGAGGTGGCGGTGCCGATGGCGTGGGCGCAGGCCCCCATGGCCAGCCCCTGGGCTTCGGGGTCGGTGACCCGCATCAGTTTGAGCAGGGGGAAGCCGATCAGGGCGCCGACGATCCCGACCACCACCACCACGGCGGCGGCGATGGCGGGAATGCCGCCCAGGGACTGGCTGACGCTCATGGCGAGCGGCGTGGTGATGGATTTGGTGGCGAGCGAGGCCAGCAATGCCGGATCGGCGCCCATAAAATGACCGATCAGCAAGGTAGTGCAGACCGAGATCAAGACCGAGCTCAGGGTACAGATTAGGATGGGCTTGAGCCTGGCCTGGATCTGGCGGGCCTGCTGATAAAGGGGTAGTGCCAGCGCCACCACCGCCGGCTCCAGCAGCGCTGTGATGGGGTGGGTGCCGCTCTCGTACTGTTCCAGCGGCAGATCGAACCAGAGCAGCAGGCCGATGATGACGGCGGTGGGCACCAGCACCGGGTTGATGATGGGCCAGGGCAGCTTGCGATAGAGGGCCCGGGTGGCGAAGTAGAGCGCCAGGGTCAAGGGAATGGCCAGCCAGAAGATCATTTGTTCATCCTCTGGTAGAGGCGGCCGACGGTGCCGAGGATCAGCACGATCCCGAGCACGATGCAGAGCATGATGAGGCCGAAGGATTGGCGCAGGGGCTCCAGCCAGGCCACCAGCCCGACTGCCACCGGCACGAACAAGACCCCCATGTGGCGCAGCAGCAGGCCGGCGCCCTGCTCAACCCAGTGCAGTTTCACCAGTTGCAGGGAGAGCAGCACGAACAGCAGCAGCATGCCGATGATGCTGCCGGGGAAGGCGAACGGCAGGATGGCTGCCAGGGTTTTACCCGCCAGCAGGCAGGCGACGATGACCAGAAAGTCACGAAGGTACAGCAAGGCACGTTGCGCGATCACAGGAGCCCCATCTTGGTAACGGTGAACTAAGGAATACGCCAGTCTACCAGAGAGGCCTGGTCGCGGCATTAAAACAATAACAGCTGAAATCAGTTCGTTTGAGGCTGATTTAATTGAAGATTTTCAGATAGAACCCTTTTCGAACCACAAGGAGTCGCCATGACATCTCTCTTGTCCCGCCTGCGCCAGCTGGCGGACGACCACCATCTGCCCCCTTCGTTGCTGCAAACCCGCCAGTGGGAGGGCCCCCTATGCCGGGTACGGCTCGACAACACCGGCAGCAGCGAGGCCCGGGTCGGGCACTGGATGCTGTTTGACGGCAAGCTCGGCCTCTCGCCTGCGTGCGCCATCTACGGCGAAGGTTTCCAGATGCTGGCCCAGACCATGGGTAGCTGGCAAGCGCCGCAGCCGGTCGGTCGCTGTCCCGATGCCGGTGTCTATCGGATCACCGATGATCAGGGTTATCACACGGTGCACAACCTGCTGCTGGTGGAGCATGACAAGGGCTGGTTGCTGCTCGCCTTTGCCAGTTGTCAGCGCTTTGGCGGGGAGTTTCGGCTCTACCCCGATGGCCGGCTGCAGATCCTGATGAACGGTGAGGGGCGTGTACTCCCGGCCGGCCAGTTCTGGCAGAGCGAGGCGCTGCTCTGCCTCGAGGGGAAAGATCGGGAGGCGCTGCTGGCCGAATTGGCGCAGCGGATCGAGGCCGAGCATGGCTCGCTGATCGGCCAGGTTGGCGAACGCCCCAGCGGTTGGTGCTCTTGGTATCACTACTACGCGGACGTGAGCGCCGCCGACATTCGCGAGAACCTGCAGGTGCGTGCCGAGCGCTTTCCGGCGCTGCGCTACGTGCAGATCGACGACGGCTATCAAGCCAAGATGGGCGACTGGCTCACCCCGTCGGCCAAGTTCGAGCAGGGGGTGGCGTCCCTGGCCGCCGAGATCAAAGGCGCCGGCTGCGAGCCCGCGCTCTGGGTGGCCCCCTTTATCGCCGAGCCTGGCTCCCAGGTGTTTCAGGATCACCCCGACTGGTTCGTGAAGGGGGATGACGGGCTGCCGCTACCCTCCGAGCGGGTTACCTATGGCGGCTGGCGCTGTACCCCCTGGTATGTGCTGGATGGCACCCACCCCGAGGTACAGGCTCACCTCGAGCGGGTGTTTCGTACCCTGCGTGAGCAGTGGGGCATCCACTACTTCAAGCTCGACGCCAACTTCTGGGGGGCCATCCACGGCGGTCGCTTCCATGACCCGGCCGCCACCCGGGTGGAGGCCTACCGACGCGGCATGGCCGCCATCCTGTGCGGGGCGGGCGAGGGGGCCTTCCTGCTCGGCTGCAACGCGCCTATCTGGCCAAGCCTTGGGCGGGTGCACGGCATGCGGGTGAGCGATGACGTGGAGCGTAGTGGTCATCGCTATCGCCAGATCGCTCGCGAGGCCTTCTGCCGCGCCTGGCAGAACGACCGGCTGTGGGCCCTCGATCCCGACTGCATCTGCCTGCGGGATCTGCCGAGCCAGCAGGCGAGCCCTGCCGAGTACCGTTTCCATCTGGCGGCGCTGGTGGCAAGCGGCGGCATAATGCTGGCCGGGGACCGGCTGCAGGATCTCGACGAGGTACAGGCGGCGCAACTGCGCAAGCTGCTCGAGCTTTGCGCGGCGCGCGCCCCTGGCGCCCGTTTCGAGTCGATGGACTTTGCCTGTGGCGAGGTGAGCCTGCCCGGGGGCGGCACCCTGCTCTGCCTCTTCAACTGGGAGGTGCAGCCTCAGGAGTTCCTGTTGCCGGCAGGGGGCGAAGATTTCTGGGATGAGGGGGCAGTCGGTACCGCGCTCACCCTGCAGGGGGGCGAGGGGCGGGTGATCCGCTACCGCTGAGCAGGCTGGCAATCATGATTCAGGCTCCCATGGGAGCCTGAATCTATTGCGAAAGGCGTTGCTATGCCGGGGTCAGTAACGCCACTCGAAGCCGATGGCGTAATTGGCTGCACCATAGCCCGGGATCTCGTTGCTGGAGAGCAGGGCCTTGAAGGTGAGCTGCGCAGTGAGCGGAATGCCGAGCCCCATGCCGAGGGCTACCTCGTCGTTGGTGTTGCCCATCATGTCGGCCCGGATCATCCGATAGAGCGACATGTCCTGGCTCATGTGCACGTAGCTCTGGGAGGCGCGGTTGTAGAGCTGGCCGAACACTTCCAGCTGGAAACCGGCCTGGGGGGTGATGGCCAGCGGCACGCCGACGAAGTTGTAGAGATCGGAGCGGTTGAAATAGCTGTTGGTGATCTGGGGGGTAAAGTCGGTCTGCTGATAGAGGCGGCTGAAGTTGCTCTCGATCAGCTGGTAAGTCTGCTGCGGCAACTGCAACAGATAGTCGGGGACATCAAAACGCACACCCGCCATGCTGGCCGATGGCAGCAGGGCGCAGATGAGCAAACCAAAACCGGATAATCCTGAACGCATCGGATGCGGCATCCCCAAGGGTCGATAGGCCAACCGGCCGTTAGTGCAATGTTAGCGCACAAATAATTGAAACATCAGGAGTCTTTTCTCCCCTTCCCATTATGTCGCGGGGCGGGGGAGCGTACAGTCATTTAACCGTGAGGCGGGTCACATCTCACAGATTTTCGAGGTAGTGATAGAGGCTCTTGAGGATGGCAAAGTTCCGTTCGTTACCCTGATTCTGCTCGGCCAGCGCCTCGAGGCGCGGTACATAGTCCGGCAGACGGCGGCTGAAGTAGTCGCTGCAGTGCAGCCGCCAGCGCTTTTGCTCCGCTTCGCTCAAGGTGTGTGGCCAGTTGCGGGCACGGTAGCGGAACAGCATCTCCGGCAGCCGTGAGTCGGTGAAGGCAAACTCCCGCTCGCCCAGCAGATCCGCCGGGGTGGCGCGCACCAGATCCATGGTGGACTTGTCGCCGTGACCGAAGAAGCCGGCGTAGAGCTGGGTATCCGGGTCGCCGTCATTGTTGCCGGCAAACTCCTGATTGAACACTTCCACCAGTTTTTCACGCACTTCGGGGTGGGCGCGTAGCAGATCCAGGCTCTTGCGGCACTGCTCCCGGTCGATGCCAAGCTGGTCGGCACGCTCCGCCGTCAGGGTGGCGGCCGGCGCCAGCACCGGGCACTTGTTGATGTGCACCAGCTTCACCGGAATGCCGGCCAGATCCCCCAGCTCCTCTTTCTTGGTGTAGAGGCGCTCGCGTATCTCCTCGCTGGTGAGCTCGATGAGCGGGGTGGGGTCACGGGTCAGATCCACCATGATCACCGCGTTCTGGTTGCTGGGGTGCCAGGCGAGCGGCGAGACCCAGCTTGCGCACCCCTGCCAGGGGGAGAACATGCCGGAGACGTGCACCAGCGGTTTCATGGTCACCACGTCGATGAGGGCCTTCACCTTGTTCTTGTTGCGAAGGTCAAACAGGTAGCCGAACAGCTTGGGCTGGGCCTTTTTCACCAGCTTGGCCATCTCGATGGTGGCCAGCACATCGGACAGCGCATCGTGGGCATTGGCGTGGGCCACGCCGTTGGCCACCGTCAGCTTCTCCAGCTTGAAGCTCGGCTTGCCCTCTTCATCAAACGCCCACTTGATCCCCTCCGGGCGCAGGGCGTAGCAGGCCCGCAGCATGTCGAGAATGTCCCAGCGGGAGTTGCCGTTCTGCCAGGCGTAGGCATAGGGATCATAGAAGTTGCGATAGAGGGTGTAGCGGGTCACTTCATCATCGAAGCGGATGCTGTTGTAGCCCAGCACGCAGGTGCCCGGGGTGGCGAACTGCTCGTGGATCTGACGGATGAAATCCGCCTCGCACAGCCCGTCCTTCATCGCCTTCTGCGGCGTGATGCCGGTGATCAGGCACGCCTCCGGCTCCGGCAGGTAATCCGCCGGCGGCTTGCAATAGATGACCAGCGGCTCGCCGATGAGGTTGAAATCCCCGTCGGTACGAATGCCGGCAAACTGCGCCGGTCTGTCCCTGGCCGGGCTGATGCCGAAGGTCTCGTAGTCGTGGAAATAGAAGGTAGGATTTGTCTGCTGGTTCATTTCGTGGTTCTGAATTGTGTCTATATGCTTGAAAAACAAGTCGTTATACGGAGTGTTATCTCAGATTGTCTCACTTTGTCCGATCTTGATTCAGTCCGTTTCAGACCAGTTTGGTACATATCTGTGTACACGTTAGGACGCGTTAATGTGTCAGTGAAAAATCAGATGACCAGTCATAGGAGAGTCATATGACACTTACTGATACGAAGCTACGGGCCCTCTATGGTAAGCCCTACTTTGGCAAGAGGGAATTGTCAGACCGTGATGGATTGTCAGCTCGGGTCACCGAACGAGGCACCATCTCGTGGCAATATCGCTATCGTTGGCAAGGAAAAGCGGCGAGACTCAAAATTGGACGCTATCCCGACCTTAAACTCGCTGATGCCAGGGCGTTGATCCCTGCTATCCGTGGTGCACTTGAGCGTAATGAACATCCCAGAGTTTTCTGGGATAAGCTCCACCAGAAGCATGATGTCACACTGAAACAGTGCTGCGAGCATTTTCGTGAGCACCATCTGCCCAAGCTGCGGCCCCGTACGGTCATGCTCTATGAGCATACCATGCAGCGCTATTTCGAACCTCTGTTTATTGGTATTCCGGTTGAACAGATCCCGTTTTCGAGCTGGCTGGAGTGGTTTGATAAGATTGGCAAGAAAAAGCCGAAAAACGCAGGGCATTTATTGCGCAGGTTAAAATCCATTCTTAGTTTTTGTATTCGGCGTAATCTCATTGGCGGCTCCCCGGTGCTGCAATTACGCACCGAAGATGTGGGCTCTCAACCTGAGAGAGGCACTCGTGTGTTGACCATGCGTGAACTCGCTCAGATTTGGATTGCATTTGAACAGAGCAGGGCCAGCCGCGGATTAAAATTGGCAGCCAAATTGGTGATCCTGCTAGGCTGTCGCAGCGGCGAGGCATTGGGTGCACAGTGGAGTGAGTTCAATATGGAGGAGCAAATTTGGACGGTTCCCGCTGCTCGTGCCAAATGTGGGGCGCCAATACGTAGGCCTATTCCTAGTAGGGTGATGATGTTGCTGCAAGAAACGGCCGTGAGATCTCGGCTAAAGGGGGGACCTGTATGTCGCTCTCCGGTGAATCAAACGCAGTCACTGAGTAGCGCATCTCTCATCCAGCTAGCTGAGCGTGTGCGAGATAAACTGGAGCTGCCGTATTGGCGTATGCACGACATGCGTCGAACGTTGAGTACTCGCCTATCGGAAGAGCGCGTTATGCCACAGGTAACCGAGAAAATTCTTGGTCACAGGATGGCGGGTGTCATGGCTATTTACAATCTACATGATTGGATTGATGAGCAACGTGAGGCATATGAGTTATGGGATAAAAAATTAATGGAGGCAGTAAAATCATTGCAGGAACTCTAAATATAACCGAACCATGAAATCATATAATTCATCATCTAAGATGAGTGCTTTCCCCTTGATATCCAGTTGTTTACCGCTGCAGTCGAATAAAAGCCTTTATTGAGAGGTGGTGGGAATTTTTCTTCTTTAATCCATCTATACAGCGTCGATCTGGATATGCCAAGTTGTTTTAATAGTGTTTTGGTTTTTATTAGTGTTGGCTCATTGTTGTTCATATATTCTCCTGTTTTTTAGGAGGTTAAACATCACAGCTACACATGTCAATTTGCGATTATTTTAGACGGTTGTTTTTATGATATATAAAAACAAACCGCCGCCTTCATACTGTGAAAATCAATTTAATAATTGTTTTTGTGTATTATAAAAGCAATGAAAATGGCTATGGAGCAATTTGGCTTATGGTTATGATATGTAAATTTCAATAAAAATTTTGGCTCGTGTTAGCCCTTGATGGTTGGGTATAGAGTGGTGTTGTTGCCCAAATCAGCCTGCAAGTCATGACTTCCCCAGCTCCTGGTGACCGTTAGACTCGGGGCTTTCTGATAGCTAGAACAAGGGTATTCAGTGTGTTTATGGCGCTGACATACGCCATGACTTCTCCCACTTGGCCGTTGTAGTTACGCAGGCTGATTTTCCCCGCCAGCAACTGATTGCTGTCTCTGCCAGTGAGCGACGGTGATACCCCGTTATCTTCTTCCAGTGTGCCAGCCCTTCCTTACGCAGCACCAGCACAGCGTCATTTCTTGGGTGTCCCTTTTTCCATAACCCCGCGCTCTTGCGAGGCGGGATACAGGCTGTCGCACCTTTGCGCGAGATAAGCAGATGGCTGGCTTTGCTGTCATAGGCGCCATCCGCATAAACATGTCCCAGCTTACGCCGCAGAGGGTTGAGCAAGGTGGGCAACACCTCGGCATCATGGACATTTTCCAGCGAGACTTCCGCCGCCACGATATCGTGGGTCACCGGGTCTACCGCTAGATGCAACTTGCGCCAGACTTGCCGCTTCTCCGCGCCATGTTTTCTGACCTTCCATTCGCCTTCGCCAAACACCTTCAGGCCAGTCGAGTCGATAACCAGGCCGGTGATGCGCCCCTTGCTGGGCTGCCGATAGGCCACTGTCACCGTGCGGGCGCGCTTGCTGACACAGCTATGGTCCGGTGCGCACAATGGCACATTCATCAACTCGAACAGGGAGTCGAGTAGTCCCTGAGTGGCCCGCAGAGTGAGGTTGAAAATCCCCTTGAGCATCAGGAAGGTACAGATGGTCTGGCCAGTGTAAAGCGGGCTGCGGCCCCGCCGCCCATGATGCAGAGTTGAAGAGGATGGTAGTGATCAGATCACCAAGTTCTCAGTTAGTTCCATTCAAGCTATATCGATTTGGGCAACAACGCCGATTTACACAATTTCAACTAGCATTTTTCCACTCAGAATCCCCGATTTACCACATCGGGGATTCTGTATTTCAACACATGATACAGTCGCTCCACGTTGTAGATATTCACCGCCTTACGTACCATCTCCCGCGTGACGAATAACATCCAGTGTCTCCAAGTTGAACAGGTCTGGATAAGATTATTATCAGAGTGTGATATTAGTGATGGTTTTATTTGTATTGAATTTAAGATTCCAGGCTTCTTCATTTTTCACTCTGAGCAGTAATGCATGTTATATTTGTCTTTTCTCCGCCAGTAAATGAGTCGTAACTCTGTCACTTACCGTAATAAATTAGCAAAATTAAAAATATAACTTATAGTGAGTGAGATAGCATGAATTGCTACTCAGAATTATTGTATTTAACATGGCTTTTATATAGAACAGATTTCATCTTGAAATACAGGGGATGTAAGTGAAGGTCAGCATGAAAAGGTATAATTATTGAATATCTACAAGGTGGCGTCGAAGCCATGCATGAGATGTATAATAAGGTATTCCTTGGTTGGGTTTCGATTGGGTGCGACAAGGCAGCTTGGTTATAATTAATGGTATCCCATTGTACTATCTTGGGACAAGATACTAAGACGAGTATGGAAGGGATGATAAATGCATATCTAGTCGCTTTATCTTCATATTTTGATGGGTTTTCTGAGTTGTCTGTATGGTAAATAGGCTCAGTAAGGCGTTGTGTAGAAGTGTCTGCCGCCATATGGCAGCGCCAAATGCTTATTGCCATATAGTGGCACGGATTTTTGATATTGAGCTAATAGTTTTACTAGCTTAAGGCTTTGTTTTTTAAAGAGCTATTTTTTAATGATTCGGTTTTGTGTACATGATAAAATCATAGCGATTTGCATGCAAAAATCTGGAAAAATCACCGATAAACATTGCCATAATATGGCAATAGAGCCGTTATATGCCATCAAGAATGGTTACTCATTAACCTGTATATAGATTGGTGCTTTAATGGTGGTTGCTTGATTTGTTGATGTTCATTGCGGTATGACAGTTTATTGAAAATAGGGTGTTATACCGAAAATTCTCATCTAGGTGAGGTCTGTATTTCCTCAGTTGATACTGATTACTGAACGCTCAATGGAATTAAGTTAAATTTTAGAATGGACTATGCTGTAGCGTTGAGAAGCGATTACCATTTATACGGCTAAGATAGTCTAAAAACTGAGCTTTTTATAGAAAAGTGGCTGTGTCATATTTCACTGAAATGCGTCATCTTATGGGTCCACGATACCGAGTACTATCGATATATAATTAATAGCAATCGACATTTCTATGCGATTTATTAAAAATTAACCTATTTACTGACGATAGCGAAAGCAACAATAAAACTCCGTGCATGGCCACTTTGTCAGTTTCAAGCTCTTGGCCTGCTCTAGCAATTTTTAAAGCAGTCAACATATCGCCGATCAATGTGAGATTTCGCGTCGCTCAGTGATCAGTCATATCGATGCGTTGTGTACTGCTGGCCTTTTGATTAAGCAGGCTCGGAAAGGCCCCAATGGGAAGAGGTCAAATGTCTACTTGTTGATACTTGATAGTGAATCTCATGCACATCCAGATGTGCAAGAGATGCACATAGAATCAGTCACTCTTTAGATCCAGTCATTGAACCAAAGATCCCCCCTGTATCCCCCCAAGGGGACAAACGCCCAGACAGTGAGCCCCCACGACGAGGTACACGCTTGCCGAACGACTGGGTGCTCCCAGGCGAGTGGGGGAGGTGGGCTATCCAGGAGACAGGCCTCCCCAGGGAGCGGATCTTGCTGGAGGCGGCCACGTTCGCGGATTACTGGCAGGCACTGCCCGGCGCAAAGGCCGTCAAGCTGGACTGGGAGAAGACCTGGCGTAACTGGATCCGCCGGGCTGCCAGCTCGTTCCGGACCACTGCGCAGCGCAAGCCACTGGAAAACCTGCAGGCTGCCCAGCAGGCCGCTAAGGCACTCAGAGAGTCGGGGAGGGGAGTCTATGACGACAGCACTCCGCTCTGACGAGACGACGGCCCTGAGCGCATCAGGGGATGCTCTGCAGGTCAGCGCCCGCATGTCGGTGTTCTTGGCTGAGGAGCTGCTGCCATTGATGGCAGGACTTTGGCCTGCCAATGCTAACCAGCTGGACAGCAATGCCCGAGGTGTAGCGCTGGCCTGGGGGAGCATGCTAAGGGGCTTCAATGCGCAGCAGATCCGCGAGGCGGTGCTGCAGCTTGGGGAGGATGTCGATCGGCAGTATGCGCCGCGGCCGGCGGAGGTAAGGGCTGTTATCCTGCGTAATAATCCCGTTCCCAGCGCTGCGCCAGTTGGCCGCCAGGTGTCCCTGCGAGTATGTGAGATGGAGGCGGAGGTGAGAGTTTACCTACGAAATCGCAGTGTGCCGGCAGAGGAAGTTACAGCTGAGCTGCGGAAGGTGTTGGCTGAGAAAGCCCGACAAGGTGTGAGTGTGATGGGGAGGGGGCTTAATGCTTAAAGGCGTTGTTCATGAGGTAGTAGACAGACATCGGCCTCTGGCCGATGTCTGCTGTTTTTACCTTTTCAATCCAGTAATTGAATAGCACCGATTTTAAAAAAACTATTCATCACTATCGCCTTCCTCATTACTTTCATTGTTGTTTTTTGATGAAGAACGTGATTTCTTTTCAGAGTCTTTAAGTCTTAATAAACTATTGCGGGCTTCATGAATTTTTAATAAATAATTTATGTATTCATCTGTGTAATAATTATCTTTAATATCGAGCGCTAGGTGTTCATTATCTATAAAGTGTTCAAGTAAAATTTCTTTAGACTTTATATACTCATCTTTATTATATTTGGTTAATAGGTTATTCAGATGCTTTTTGCGATTTTTATTGTTTTTTCTGATATACTATATGCATTGTACCATTTAATATGGTTGTCACTAATGAAAATTGAGTCTAGCAAGGAGGCAATTGAACTCTCTTTATTTTCAGAATCAACACTAATCATTTGGTTTATCGCGTCTTGTATTGAGCTTTCTTTCACGTCCACAGCTAGATTTGATTTCCCATCTTCAAGAAACGTTGCCGTCGAATACATGTGAAATGAATTGACGCTCGTGGTTCTATAAATCTCAGATTGGAGTTCTGGTAATGGGCCAATTTGTTTTTTTCCATTTGACTCCATGTTTAACCACCAGTCATCTTTATTGTCATCAGTGATAAAAATAATATATTTAACACCGCCGTTACTGGCTTTTTCAAGAAGTTGCTTCCAAATTATATAATCCCCAAACTGTTTGTCATATTTCAAGCCATTGTGCTGATAAAAAGCAGTATCTTGTTTCGACTTAGCAGCGTCTTTGAAACCTGGAGGGATTTTATTATCGTATCTTACTTGCCCTTCTTTAAAAGTTTCATCCAGCCATTCTTGGTCAGGTGGCGGGCTGCCCACTTTGTTTTCAAAATATAAATCTAAATTGTTTCTGATTTCGTCATTTGATCTTACGCATGGTTGATTATCATCCCAATGCTTCACGGAACGTTTATAACTAGAAATGCTTCTCCCAATTTCATTTTCTAATTTTTCAGTGTTTTCATATAGCTTTGGAAAACGTCGTTTTAAAGCTAATTGCTCAAAGTCTCCTTTAAATACATTCTGTATTTTTTCTAAATTTTTTCCGATTGAATTAAAAATTGACTTTTCATGCTTGATTATATCAAGTCTTCTACGCTGATATTCAAGGCCTACATGGTAAGGGATCCAAATCCTTTCACTTAGCGCGTTTATTATTTTGAAGAAGTCATCTCTAGTCTGCTTTGCATAACCATAGATATTGAGGAAAACATTTGTGTCAAATACAAATAATGTTTCTGGACTTTTCCATAATTCCTTCAGTTTACCACTATCAGTATTATAGTAACCCTTGAAGCTATCTTTCATGATGACTATCTCTCTTTTTTTATCCGAACTAACAATACTTAGCGTTCATAGTTATTGTATTTATGAACACCAAAGAATGGGCAACAGTCAGTATCAGAAGCATCTCTTAGTATTGCTAGTATTGCTCATATTTATATAAATGAATTTAAGTCAAGGGAGTGCAGATTTGATGGCAATTTGGGATAATCTGCTATCTCTACAGTCAAGACCTACTTCCCAATCAATTCCAGATGGCTGCAGGGTGTCGATAGGGATTATGAGATTGATGAGCCGCCACTGGTCTATCTGCTGAATTGAACTGTGCCGTTATGGACATTGTTGGTTTAGATGCTCTTTAACACGATGAATGCAGTGGCTTTAATTCGCTTGGTGTGCTTTGAATAGGTGGGGGTTGCCTACTCTACTAAGTAGGGGACGCTGCAATATCTCTATTTAAATTGCTCTGCGTATTCTATCAAAAACATAATTTGCTTCTTTTCATTTCTATTAGGTAAGTTAGATTTTTGGAGGGCTGATAGCATATCTAAGATGTTATTTTTATATATCAGAAGGTCCATAATTAGTTCGAAAGTCTTTTCATAGTCATTTTTTAATGTAAGTTTGATTCCTTTAAATATATTATATAGCTCAGGTTCTGACATTTTATTTATGCGCATCTTAAATATCTCCCTCTGCCTTTCAGTAACGGAAGGAAAATACCAAGATAAGCGGTATCCAATATCGCATATTATTTCTGGTTTACTTTTCAATGAGAAAAATGCCGCAATCATTTTACTCCATGCTATCATTTTTTCCATTTCATTAAACGCATCACTCTCTTCATTTCTTAATGAATCGAATCTGTCTATTATATCTTGAGTTATCGGGCTTTCGTAATACTGTCTGATATACATGGACATATATGGCAATGGACCGCCATTAATAGATAGCTCATTTGACGTATGGAGCTTTTGAGTTATGCTGCAAGATGCATCTCTCTCAAGAATATCTTTATAATGACTATCTAAAACAAACCATGAGGCAGTTTCAAGTTTAGGTGAAAAAACGATACCTATAGTTGGCATTATAAGTCTAGACCAGTATTTATAGTGTTCTCTGCTGGATGTAAAAGTGAATTTTTTTGTTTATGGTTTACAAATGAATCACCACTTTTAATCTGAACACCTATCAGCATACCAGTGGCACTACCGTCATCATTGACTAACTCGATCTGTCCATCAATGCCAACATCACTCGAACTTGTTTCTCTAAAAATCATACCAGACATGGAGAGGGCGTATCCTGAGAAATAGACGCCTGCTCTGCTAGTCAACTCAGTATGAGGTACCTTCAATTATTATCTCCAGATTTTTCAGTGAATTAATTAACTTCGCTTTTAGATGTCGAGTTCTTCTGGTTATTGGTAACTTGTATCTGTTGTATTGGTTGCTCTTTATTTGCTAGTTCAACTTCAGGTTGAATAAGACTTGTATATAATGCAAACATAAATCCAGCAAGCCCTATAAAAAAGCCGCCAATAGTGTAGTATTTCTGATGTCTTTTTTCTTTTTCGTTAATTGTTAGGAGGTCTTTAATTTGAGATGTCAGTGGCTCTAGAAGATGATTGTTTCCACTTGTTTGGTCTCTCAACCGCTCCAGATGAATTCTAATTTCGCTTGGGAGACCCTCAAAAGGTTCATCATTTTTGTATTGATTAATATAGCCTTTTATTAACTCTTTGTGAGGTGATAAGTCCACCTCTCTTCCAGCCATTATTTCACGATGATATTTCCTTATTGTGTTCTGAATTTTTGATTGAGTTAAACCTCTTGATGATGCTATTTCCTTTATATCATCCCATGTGGGGGTGCTATGCTTTACAGTATCTTTGAAGTCTTTCGAAAAATCAGATAGCGCGATCGTTTCAAATATCTCACCAAGTACACTCGCTAAGAACCAGGCAAAAATGGCAGATACGCCTATAGCACCAATACAAATCATTACAACATACATCCAATCTGGCATTAATAATTCCTTTCTAGTTAGAAAACCATTTTAAAAGAGAGTATTATAATCTCATCTGGTGGAGTTGAGCCTTCGAAGTCTCAAAGTTTGGATTTCCGCATTAATTCTCCAATATATTGAGTTGGTGAATTTTTAGCTACCGCCCCTAAGTTACAGCTCCTAGATTGCTGCTTTTGCCCTGTGATCAGATGACAGTTCCTTGTCATGGGTAAGCCTTGCTTGGAGCTTGGGTACCGTGCGGAAATCGTATCTCAAACGGTGCTGTTTGTTGAGCGAAAAGAAGGGGGAATTGAGAGGGGATCACAGATTCGCAGGGGAGGGGCTGTAAGGAGGAGGGGGATCTTGCCCTCTAGATGCTTGGAGGGCGTTGTGATTGGAAGCAAAAGACCAAAATTTAGGTATTCCAATGGGTTCCATTCGTTTCGGAGGCCACAGTATACTTGCTCGGATTTTCGTCTGGATGGAGGTCTTCCCTTTCACAGGTGTCAGCACTTGGTATGGGGATAGTGCTATTTGCAAGATATTCAACCCAAGTTGCTCACAGTTGAGCCCGTGCCTTATCAAGTCACACGCATCATTGAAGTCATGCGAGAGGGGAGCACGGGGGCTCGCTTGTGTGAATGTCATGATGGGCAACTGTATGTCGTCAAAACCCTTGATGAGGTCACCCCGAGGCAGCTGATAGCTGAATGGGTGTGCAGTCATTTAGCTCAAGCGTTTGGCCTGATGACCCCCGAATGCCGCCTGGTTGAGGGGATTCCTGAGTTAATGAGACTCCAGGGAGGCCATTCTTTCTGGGATGACGATACTGTCGGGTTTGCATCACGGTTCCATGGCAACACCATGGCCGTGAACATGGCGATGGCCAGAGCTACGCCTTCTCAGCTAAAGACGGATATCCTAGTGTTCGATGTCTGGATCAAGAATGGGGACCGGACGCTGTCCGACTTGGGTGGAAACGTAAACCTGCTCTTCGATACAGCCAGCGCTCCCCCATTTGTTGTTTTTGACCACAACTTGGCACTGCTGCCAGAGGAAGAGGACATCAAGATCCGGAGCAACCATGTCTTCTCTGGTGACAATGCAGGGATCTCCCTCAATGACATCGCAACACAAGATGAGTATATTGAACGTATGGTTCAGGCCATGAGCCAGTTGCCCCAGGTCATCGCCGCAATTCCACCTCATTGGAGGGAGGAAGCGAACAACCAGCTGGGAGGCGGGGACATCATTGATGATGTCGTGATGCCTCTTCTGGGACGGTTTGAGAATCATTTTTGGAGGTGGATAGAGCTATGACACATCAAGTTGTCTACGCAGTCGTTCAGTTCCGCCCCTATCGTGAAACCGAAGAGTTTGCCAACGTGGGGGTGGTTCTATGTGCCCCTAAAGCGGGCTTTTTGGACTATCGCATTGAAACAACGCGTTTCTCTCGAGTTACCGGCTTCTTCAGTGAGCTTGATGTGAAGCTCCCGAGGATGGTGGCAAAGTTCGTGTCTGATGAGCTGCAACGGGTTCAAGAGACGAGCCTCCATCTGGGTAGCCCTGATAGCACACTTCGCCTTTTCCACGAGGCAACTAAAGCTAAAGAAGGGCTGATCTACTTCAGCCAGGCAAAGCCTGCCTTAGTGGATGGAGATTTAGCTGAGTATCTTGAAAAGCTCTACGAACACTATGTTCACCATAGTTTTTCCAAGCAGCCCTCTGCAACCGAGAAACTGGAGGCAGCTGTTAGGCAGCTTCTTGAGCAGAATGATCTCCGCAAATACTACAAGGCGGCTGATCTGGGTGATCCAATGGGACTAGTGAAGGCTAAGGTTCCCTTCATCCATCAGAAAGATGGTATGAATATGAGGGCCATACGACCCCTTAGCTTTGTATTTGGGAGGCCGACTCCCAACAAGATCGTTGATGAAGCGGAGCAATGGGCTAACAGGTTCAAGAGGCTGTTTGGGGCTGGTATCTTAGCTCCAGAAAAAGTAATCGTACCTGTTGAGTTTCCGGATGCCAGCGAGAACCAGGCGCTTCTTCCAGCGGTTAACGAAGCAATAAAGGTTTTCAGTGACCGCTCTGTAACGATAGTTCCTGCAGATGATGCTGGGCAGATATTAGCATTCGCCTCGAGAGTGTAACCTTAAGGTCTAACAGTCGTAAAAACGCCGGCTCAGTGCCGGCGCTTTCATATATGCTGTTTTAACTATCTCACTTGGCTTTTAATTATACTTATCCAATTAGATACTGGATGGTTGATTTTTCGTATATTCTAAACATCCATCTTCATATGAGAATGAGGCAGCTACATCTTTATAGCTTTTTGGAGATCTTGGATGTGCTGCCGAGCATTCAATTTTACATCTTACTATAAATTTGTCTTTGTCGGTTTTATATTGATTTAAAAATGATATAGAGTTCTTTGTTATATTGTTAACTTCATCTGGATATAAACTGATGGTTGTTTGTGGGGGAATTAAATCATAGTTATTTTGTATCTGCTCTTTCTCAACGTGATAGACTCCATCACCAGCCCATATCCGAATGCTCGTTGTTAACTTGCAATCTAAAGCGGCGTTTTTAGCACTAGCATTGGTAATTGATATCTTTATCCTGTTCCCATCGGGTTCTATGGCAAGTTTAAGAATTGGAAGGTATTCATACACTTCCAACCGCTGTTGAAGCGAGTTCGCTGTATCGACAGACTTTCTCGCATCTTTGCGTGCGAGCCATGCAACGATAACAGCGAATAAAGCTATTGCCGTGGTTACTAAATACTTCCAATCCATAGTTTCCAAACCTAATGCTGAAGTTTATTCTTAGCTATATTTATTGCTGGTCCATCATCTATTTTAATGCAAGAATAGCAGCGTAGAGAGTGAAGAATCCAAGAGTTGTGGTCCACACCCACTGCCAGTGCTTTAGATAAAAACTAACAATGTTCTTGGCTATTTTTGCAGTCCAGTGATATTCCGTGTAAATCATTGGCATGATATAGAATGAACCATCATTATCAAATTCATGTATCTTGACCTCTCCATTGTACCAATTTTTTATATGTTTAATCATATCGATCTCTAATGCGTATTAAAAAAATAAATCTGTCATTTATTGATTCCTGAGTGTGGAGGTTAAGCACTATAGGAAAAATCAACAGCCCTTAAGTAAACCCTACAAAAAACTAATTTTTATACATAGCTCCTTGTCTGACTTATGGGGTGAGTGTTTGGTAATATGATACCTCAAATGGTTCCTAGTGTTGAGTCAGTTGAAGGCTGGATAACGAGGGGAACACAGATTTGTAGGGTTGCCGTGGGGGGAGGGTAGAGCGGGAGAAAGGCGCCCGCTCAGGATGGGATGCGTCGGGCAGAAGCGATGGGCTCAGCCTTGTAAATCTCGTCACGGTGGTACTCGAGGAATTCGGCCTGCTTGGGGTTGAACGGGCCGACATTCTTGGGAAGCTCAACGCCCCACTGTTGCAGAGCCTGCTCGATACAGGGTTCGGCACACAGTAGGTCACCGGCGTCTGTGAAGGTTATCCAACCCCGGTCGAACAGCTTGTCGATGTGAGGGGAGAGCAGCAGGCCGTTGTGGCCATCGAGGCGTTCAGCGTTCTCCTTGCACTGTGCCCAGGGCTTGATATGAGGCAATCAGCAGGACTTTGTTGGTGACGGAATCCTTTATCACTCATTTCAGCCACAGTTACACTTAATCGCAATACCAGAACGGTTTAATCGCTTTTAATCGTTTTTTTTAGAATTAAACAATGACTTAGTCTAGGAGGTGCAGGCAGGGATAAATCTAGAAAAAATAAGGGAAGAAATGAAAACAATGACAAAATTGACAATAGCTCTTATGTCGGGCCTTGCATTACACGTTCAAGCTGATGTCCTCACTCGCGATAACGGTGCGCCTGTAGGTGATAATCAGCATTCAACTACCGCCGGTGCGAATGGCTCTGTCTTGCTGCAGGATGTGCATCTCATCCAGAAATTGCAGCGTTTTGCCAGGGAACGGATCCCCGAGCGGGTTGTTCATGCTCGTGGCACTGGCGCCCATGGCGAGTTCGAAGTGACCCAGGCTATTCCAGAGCTCACTTCTGCCAGCTTATTCTCAGCCGTAAACAAGAAAACACCTGTTTTTGTCCGCTTCTCCACTGTTATTCATGGTCAACACAGCCCAGAGACCCTCCGGGACCCGCGGGGCTTTGCTACTAAGTTTTATACCGACCAGGGCAACTGGGATTTAGTAGGCAATAACCTACCGGTGTTCTTCATCCGGGACGCCATCAAGTTTCCCGATATGGTCCACTCTCTCAAGCCTTCACCGGTCGACAATATTCAAGATCCGAACCGTGTGTTTGACTTCATGAGCCAGGATCCGGCCTCTACCCATATGCTGACTCAGGTCTACTCCGACCTCGGTACCCCAGCCAGCTATCGCAAAATGGATGGCTTCGGCGTGCATGCCTACAAGTTCGTCAACGCCAAGGGTGATGTGCATTACGTCAAATTCAACTGGCGCAGCCGGCAGGGGGTGAGCAGTCTGGATCTAGATCAGGTTGCTAAGGTGCAGGGTCAGGATTTCAACCATCTGACCCGGGATCTGTATAGTGCCATCAAGGCCGGTGACTACCCGAAATGGGATCTCGCTATTCAGGTGTTAAAGCCCTCTCAGCTGAACGACTTTAGCTACAACCCGTTGGACGCAACCAAGGTGTGGGAGGGGGTTCCTGAGCAGAAGATTGGGACCATGACCCTCAATCGAATGCCTGACAATTTCTTCCAGGAAACCGAACAGTCGGCCTTTGCTCCGGCCAACCTGGTATCGGGTATCGAACCTTCTGAAGATCGTCTGCTGCAGGGGCGTCTGTTCGCCTACAGCGATACCCAGTTCTATCGCCTCGGAGCGAACCATCAGCAGTTGCCTATCAACCGCCCACTGGTTCCGGTTGTGAGTAACAACCAGGATGGTGCCATGAACATCGGCAAGACAATCAGCAATGTGAACTACGAACCGAGCAGCCAGGCACCTAAGACCATGGCAGCAGAGGCTCGTGCAGTCACGACAGCGTTAGAAGGGACTGTTCAGCAGAAGCAGATCGAGAAGACCGATAACTTCAGCCAAGCCGGCAATTTCTATCGCTCTCTCGATGCCAAAGGAAAGACCAATCTCGTGCGCAACTTGGCAGCCGATCTGGGTGCTGTGCGTGACAGTGCAGTGAAGCACAAGATGCTCGCGCACTTTTACAAAGCAGACAGTGAGTATGGTATGGCCCTGACTCGCGCCGTTAAGGGGGATGAGCAACGGGTCAAACAGCTCGCGACCAAACTGTAATTTTGCCCCCGCCAGGTAGGCGGCGGGGGTAACTCGGTAAGTCCTGCAGGGCCCACTTGTTCCTGCCTGCAATCATGAACCGGGCCTTGCAGGCATTATGTTGGAGGAGTGCAGGATGGTACCTAGCCGTTTGCTGCTGAGTCTGCTTGTTGCGCTGATGGGGTTGTCTGAACCCGCCTGGGGTAGCGAGCCGACAGAGGCGGAGCAATTACCGCCAGTCAGCTTGCAAGACTATTTCTTTGCAGCTGCTCGTAGCGGAGAGGTGAGTGTACTGAATGAATTTGTTAACGCTGGCTTCCCGATTGATGAGCGTAACGTGCAGAGCTACACGGCACTGATGATTGCCGCTTATCAGGGGCAAGCTGAAGCTGTTCACTCCCTACTCAAAGCCGGAGCTGATGCCTGTTTACGTGACAAACGGGGTCATACTGCTTTGATGGGCGCGGTTATCAAGGGTGAATGGCGCATTGCTAAAACCCTTTATGCTATCGACTGTGACATGAACAGCAATCGTCGACCCGATGAGCCTGTTACCGACAAGAACACCATGACGGCAGCTCAGTTTGCCGAGCGTTTCGGGCAGGGCGAGCGGTTTCGCGCTCTGGCCACAGGTGCAGGGAAAGGCAATTCCACCGAGGGGAACTCACCCTCGATGCAATAAAGTAAGGAGAAGAAAGATGAATAACCGACTGAGTAAAGTGATGCTTGCAGCAGTACTGGTAACCAGCGTCAATGCCACTGCAGCTACAGTGACAATGAAAGATCTGGCCAGTGGGGCTGTCGTTGGGCATGTCGAGTTGAGTGAAAGTCCTTATGGCGCAGTCTTTACTCCGGCGCTGTCCTCTTTGCCTGCCGGTCTGCATGGATTCCATGTGCACGCCAACGGGAGCTGCGACAGCAGTATGAAGGATGGGCAAAGCGTTGCGGGTGGCGCGGCCGGTGGTCACTATGATCCCCAACAAACTGGGCGCCATGGTGCCCCCTGGCAAGATGATGCCCACAAGGGGGATTTACCACCTCTCTACGTCGATGATGCAGGTAAAGCTGTCCAACCGGTGCTGGCACCGCGCCTTACCCTGGCGGAACTGAGTGGTAAGGCCTTGATGGTCCATGCCGGCGGTGATAACCATTCCGATCACCCAGCCCCCCTTGGTGGCGGTGGTGCGAGAGTTGTCTGCGGTCTAATACCCTAACTTAAGAAAGTTGGACTTACTTTGCCTAATATTTACTGATCCACTAAAAGGAGGTTGTTCAACAACCTCTTTTACTATTATTTTTTGAACTTATGTAGGTTTGTTATCTCTGGGTAGATAAATGTAATTATCTTCAGTGTAGCTATAAGTGAAACCACATCCATCTAGAATCCCAATTTTCATTATTCCAAGATATAAAAGACAGGTTAGAATAAACTTTATGTTCTCAATGGGGCTCATGTCGTTCATGTTGGTTATGGAAGTCATTGTTATAATGAGTGATTCGGCTTCTTCTGAACTTGAAAATAAATTTATAATACTGGCTATTAAGAAGGCGAGACAGTATTGCTCTAATTTATTGTTGGAGTCTTTTTTTTGCTGCTTTTCCTTAAATGCTTCATAAGCTACTGCATTGTTATTTTTTATTGCCATAGTTCTGAGTTCCCAGATGTTCTTTAGGTCTTTTCTTGGCTCCACAGCTGATGAGTTAGATTTGAAGAAATTTATAATGCCAAATGGTATAAAACTGACTATTGCGATAATTGAAATTCTTGCAGTTGCCACAATGAATGTAATGTAGAAACTAAAAAAACAAATAAATGCAAGCGCACTACCCATGGTAAATGTTTTATCTACTTCATTCCAGCTCAGTCTGAGCAGTGAGGCATTGCTATGTGTTATTAATGTGCTGTCTAGCATCAGAATAAATGTTCCAAGCAAGACAAAATACTTGAAGTCATCTATTTTTGATAAGAGTTGATTAGCTTCGTTAGCTACTTTTCCTAGCATAATTTATCACCAAATAACAGTCATGAAAATATAATGTCAGGATGAATTTAAATCCTGAGGCTCAGTAAACGTTAGTAATGGTATTTATACACTTGATTGCATAATTATAATATTTCAATCCAGAGTGAAATAATGCAAGTAATATTGGTTCATTAAGGATGTCTAGGCCCCATTTAGGTCAGTCATTTGTAATTCAGCTTGTAACTCGAACGTGACAGAGATTCTCAACAGTGGGTACCATTGCCAATGCCGGACCTAGGGAAGGGGTGAACAAGTGGATCGCACCTTCACCACGAACTCTTTGTCCGTATTTGAAATGCCCATCACTCCGAAAACCTGACTTTTTGCTGCAAGTATTCGGCTATTAAGCGCCATTTAGCCTCATTTTCGAGGCTTATCTCGATTTTTGGGCACAGCTATCCCATGCCCGTATCATCTGGTCCACGCGAAACAGATTCGCCAGCGTAAACAACATCGCCAGTTGGTTGTCGTTCTTGCGCAGCCCTTGAACCGCGCCTTCACAAAGCCAAACTGACGTTTGATGATCCGAAACGGGTGCACCACTTTGGCGCGGATGCTGGATTTGAGCCTCTCAAAGGCAATCACAGCCTTGTTTTTTCGCGGATGCTTTTTGAGTTCCTTGAGCCTGCCAGGTCGCATCGCAATCGCCCATTGTGCCTTTACATCTGCCAGCTCTTCACGGTTTTCTACACCCTGATATCCTGCGTCAGCGAACACAAATGCCTCCTCGCCATGGAGCAGATTTCCCACTTGATTGAGGTCGTGCTCATTGGCTGCCGTGGTCTCCAGACTGTGCGTCAGGCCACTCTTGGCATCGACACCGATATGAGCCTTCATGCCGAAGTACCATTGATTGCCTTTCTTGGTCTGGTGCATCTCGCCGTCACGCTCGCCACGCTTGTTCTTGGTCGAGCAAGGGGCCTCAATGAGAGTGGCATCGACCAACGTGCCTTGCTTCATCATGATGCCGGCGTCAGAAAGCCATTGGTTGACGGCGTCGAAGATCTGCCGGGCCAGCCGGTGCTGCTCCAGCAGATGTCGGAAGTTCATGATGGTGGTACGGTCGGGGATGGCCTGGTCCAGTGAGAGCTTGGCAAACAGACGCATCGAAGCAATCTCGTAGAGCGCATCCTCCATGGCGCCGTCACCACTGTTGCATGCAGTGAATACGCAGCATGGTATCGAGTGGGTAGGGACGACGGCCATTACTTGCCTTGGGATAGACGGGCTCGATGACCTCCAGCATCATTGCCCATGGGAGCAACGCCTCCATACGAGCCAGGAATAACTCCTTACGGGTTTTGCGGCGTTTGCCATTGAACTCGCTATCCGCGAAGGTGAGCTGATGATTCATGCTGAACCTTATAAATGGCGCCAGGTGGGGCTCATGATCTCACGTCAGGGACTTGTTCGCACCTTCCCTAGTTAAACCATTGTGTTGTAAAAAAGCCAAGGCATTGCTCTGGCTTTTATTACACGTGATATTGCGTTCCTACTCTATAACTTCATATGGCTTTGCTTCATATTCTCTGTTGAGCGTACCATCGTATTCTGGGTCACCGTCACATCCAAACCAGCCGTATACATCACCGGTTGAGCTAAATGCAGAATAGCCACACTCATGTGGTGTTATTTTTGTTACATCTCCTTTGATGTCCCTAAAATTTCCTCTTAAAATTCTACCCCCAATCTCTTTACGGCCGACGGCAAAAAATTCACTGGAGTTTTTATTGCTAACTGAGAACGCAAAAGATACTGAATTTGAGGTAAAGTTTTTGTATGCCCCTTTCCCGATAGCATCGTATAGATTACTCTCCCAATTCGGGTTTTCTCCGGCATTGTAGTTAACTAGGTTTTCATCGGTTATCCACCAATAACCCCAAGTGGTCATATTACCGTTGCTATCAACACCAATAAAACCGCCTTCATTACCATGAATGTCAGTTATAGTTTTATTTTGGATTTCATTATTGGGCTCTACAGAGTACGTATTGCCTCCAGAGAAGCCTTCCCCCCAAGTGACTGCTTTCCCATCTTTCTGTAGGGCAGCAAATGCACCATCGCTTGCAACTACCTTGGTCACATTCTTAGGGGGCTGAATTGAAGTCCAGGTTGTATCTTTGGTAAATCTGCCATTCACATATTCTCTTTTGTGAAGGCTATATTTGAATTCTCCACCATGTGCAGGATCACCCCATACCACTACGTCACCATTTTTTTTCAGTGCAGCATAGGCTTCATTGTTTGAGGTGAGGTCTACAACACTATCTAACGCAGGAAGGTTATCTGCATAGCTTCCCCATACGTAGACATTCCCTGTGTTGTTCAAGACTGCCATGCTGTACTTATGATAGATACTCCCATGAGATACCTGTGTAGATATAGCTTTCTTAATACTTCCAACCGCCTTTGATGTCAGAGGGATATCTACACCGAAGCCATAGGCATTGCCATCATCTGTTAATGCGATGAATCCCTTACTGAGACCATATAATGTAGTCACATGCCCTGATATAGCTACTTCTTCTCCTGGTTTGAATTCGCTTAAATTGCCCCAAAGATACACTTTGCCATCCTCAGATAGCGCCGTGAAAGCGTAATCAGATGCTGCAACCTGTTTAATTTTCTTGCTAGTTACTAACTCAGGAGCATCTCCACCTTGCTTACGATTCCCCCACGTTACGATCTTCCCGTCTTTGTCTAAGGCAATGAATGCTGATTTGTTTGCTGCTAGGGAAATAAAGCTTCGACTATCTGCTGCATCGGCTGGCAGTAGTTTGGTCCGTGCTTCATTTAAATTTGAGCCACTTGGAGCATTCCAACTAATGATCCTTCCATCCGACATGAGTATTGCATCACCAGATGGAGTTTTATGGTGAGTAACCGGAAAAGCCTTTTGGATAATTGTGTCGTATGACTCTGTTTTCTGGCCTTTAGCATTCTGCAAGTAGGCCGTTATTTTTATCGGATGTAAGTGGTCGTCACCAGTGAGCTGGTAACTACATGAATCACTAACCTTTTGTTTTTTGATCATCCATGAACATTTCAGTACAAGATTACTAGTATCTTGTAAGCTCGCACTATTAATGCTTAAATCTTTAATCTTGGCCTCGAGATATGAATTGGCATCGTAATTATCGGGGGATACTTGTATATTAAATTCCGAATTTTTTTCTTCAAATGTTCCGGCTGGAACTTGGGTATCTGTATTACTCGGTTGTGGTGGTACAGGCGCACCGGGTTGTGGCTGGTTAGTGCCATCAGCTACAGATGGAGCTGAATGATGTCCGTTCGGTACGAGAGAAATTCCAGGTGTTGGAACACTAGGTGTATTTTCATTTAAATTTGTGTTGTCGGATTGTTCGTTATTTTGTGTGTTTTGGGCGGTAGTGGTACTGGTGTCTTTGTCATTTGATTGCTTGTTATCATCGCTGCCGCCACCACCACAGCCAAACATGATGGATGTAACTAGAACTGGTAATAACAATCTCATTAATTATCCTCCATAGTTTAAGGATGGATAATTTAATCTCGTGATTAAATTGTGTAAAATATTATAAAGCTGTGATTTTCAGGCTGTAGGTGGTCGACTTGCGCTCTATTATTGAGGTGTGTGCCCATTTTTTGTGCGGTTAGGGATTCCTTTATTTGTATCATTTCACAATAGGGAGCTCACCAAGCGCTGTCGTGTATCTGGGGCTAAGGCTTTCACGCTTCATCATCCCTTCTCTGGAGGCCCGGCCGCGGGTTGCAAAGTAGATCTTGCCCAGCCGGCCATGATTGATCTTGTCAATGACCTGCATCAGCGCCTCGCTGCGCGGTGATTGCTGCTCCGCAGCGAACAGGTCGCCCTGCTGCATGTGGGCCGGGGTGAAGTCGGCCAGCATGACGCCGCCCTTCTGATAACGTTGCTCATCGCGCCAGATCCGGGGAAGTAGTTGGGGGATCAGGGCCAGCAGCGCCCGGGTGTCATTTGTTGGCATGGCCAGCTTGGTGCTCACCTGGTTGCCGTAGTAGGGGGTCTTGTCGCTGAACGGACTGGTGCGGATGAACAGGGTGACGTGGCGGCAGCACATCCCTTCTCCCCGGAGCTTCTCGGCAGCACGCTCCATGTAGCCTGCCAGCGCCTGGTTCATGGGGCCGATCTGGGTGATGCGCTCGCCAAAGCTGCGCGAGCAGATGATCTGCTGCTTGGCCTGGGCCTCTTGCTCCAGCTCGGCACAGGGGATCCCCCGCAGCTCCTGCACCGTGCGCTCGACCACCACGCCATACCGGCGCCGCAGGGCCTTGGGATCGGCGGCGACCAACTCTGCCACTGTCTTGATACCCTGTGTCTCCAGCTTGGCGGTTAGCCGCCGGCCAATGCCCCAGACCTCCTCGATCGGGGTGATGGCCATCAGCCTGGCGCGCCGCCCTTCATCCCGTAGATCGACCACGCCCCCGGTAGCCGGCCACTTCTTGGCAGCGTAGTTCGCCAGCTTGGCCAGGGTCTTTGTCGGGGCAATACTCACCCCGACGGTGAGGCCAGTCCACAGTTGCACCCGCTCGCGGACTTGGCGGCCATACTCCACCAGGTCGCCCGCCCATCTCTCGCTGAGCTCGATGAAGGCCTCGTCAATGCTGTAGACCTCCACAGCCGGGGCCATCCCCTCCAATACGGTCATTACTCGGTTAGACATGTCGCCATAGAGGGCATAGTTGCTGGAGAACCAGATTCCACCCATTGCCTCAAAGAACTGGCGGATCTGGAAGTAGGGCACTCCCATCTTGATGCCGAGAGCCTTGGCTTCGGGGCTACGAGACACAACGCATCCATCATTATTCGAAAGCACCACGATGGGCCTCCCCTTCAAATCAGGCCGGAATAGACGCTCGCAGGAGGCGTAGAAGTTGTTCACATCAACAAGGGCAATGGCTGTAGGCATCGTTCAACCCAGCTTGGTCTTGTGGATCACGAAGGTGACGACTCCGAATATCTCCAGCTCCTGACCCTCTTGCAGATAGATGGGCTGGAAATCTGGGTTGGAGGGGAGTAGGGCAGGGATTGGTGTTTCCTGCAGTTTCTTGACAGTGAATTCGCCGTCCAGGCAGGCCAGCACCACGGCGCCGTGACTCGCCTTTACGGCTCGATCAATTACTAACAGGTCCCCATCATGGATCCCCTCTCCAACCATGCTGTACCCGCAGGCTCGCACGTAGAAAGTCGCGGCCGGGTGTTGAATACAAACTTGGTTCAGGTCGATGGTCTGTTCGACATAGTCCTGGGCTGGGGAGGGGAACCCGCATGCAGCAGGAGAAAGGTACAAGGGGATTTCCAGGGCCGGGGCGTCAAGGTCGGGAACTGCGTACATGTTTGGAGCTCTATTGTGCTGTATGTAAATACAGTATAACTGTGCCCATGATGAAGATCACCGTGGAGCGATTGGCTCCAGGTCTTGGTTTAGATGGACATGCTGATGACACAACCTGTCACTTAATGACCAATGGAGCATTTAATAGACGCAATGGTGTGGCACAATTGAGGCTTTATTTGAACGTGCGGGCATAGGGATGAATAAGAAGCTGGCGGTTTGCTTAGGTGCATTTCTGGTGTCGTGGTTGAGTGTAGGCCATGCCGATGAGAGTTTGGGAAAAGCTAAGGCGCTGATTGAAAAGGGACAAGAACAAAATGATATCGCTCTATTACGAGAGGCTGTTGCCTTACTCGAACCAGCAGTGAAAAGAGGGGACTCCAGAGCACAGTTTGAGCTTGGTAGGTTGTATGCCGATGGACGTTATGCCACCCGTAACGGGCCGGAAGCACTCTCGTTGATTACCGCAGCAGCTGAACACGGTAATGCTGATGCTCAGCTTTACCTTGGGCAAACCTATTCAGGTATTTCTCAAGGGATCATTGAGGTGGACCGTAACAGCGAAGTCGGATTGAAGTGGTATGAAAAGTCAGCCGCTCAAGGTAACCCGCATGCTCAGTATGTATTGGGAGTCACATACTCGAGTAGTTACGAATCCGTTCATAATGATGAGGTCGCACTAAAGTGGTACCTTCGTTCGGCTGAGCAAGGGTATGTGTATTCTCAAGAAGCTTTAGGCAAAGTCTATTTATTTGGTCGTCTTGGGCAGAAGGCAGACAGAAGCAAAGCAGAACATTATTTGAAACTGGCTACTGCCCAGGGCTCGCAAGACGCCGAAGGAAAACTGAAAGTAATGCGTTGTTTGGATGGAGCTGATCCAACAGGTGATATCAAAGCCTTGATGCCACTATGTGAGAATGAGGATGCAGATCGAGGGATTGAATTGTGGATTGGCATGAATTGCCCTGCAACTGAGCTTGATAGTGCTGTCTCCGTCGATGCCTGTTTTAACAAGAAGCCAAAAGAGGACCCGGAAGCTAATTTTATTCGCGCGTTTACTTATGCGTTTGGCTATGGTCGCCCTGTTAATTTGGCTGAAGCATATGTTTATTTTTCTATGGCTGCATTACCATCTGGAGGTGAACGTGATTTAGCCGTATCATATAAGCAAGCTATCGAAACAGCTTTATCTCCAGCAGGTCTGACTGAGGCCAAGAAACGATTTGAAGAATTAACCAATGATAAAGGATAATTCAAAATCACTTTTTCTTAGCACAAAAGCAGACCACTGAGCCGATAGACCTCATCAATAAGTAAGCTTATAAGGTAGAAAAATGAGCGAATTTATCAAAGTGATCCTGAACCAACGTAGTCTGCGTGCGGCGTTACGTGAACTGACTTTTGAGCAGCTGACCGAGGCCAAAGAGAAGCTGGATGTGGTTTTTAAGGAACGTGAAGATGTCGAACTGAAGCTCATGCAAGAGCAGGAAGAGCGCCAGGCTAAATTGGCCGAATTCCAAGCAATGCTGGAGCAAGCAGGTATTGACCCAAACGAGCTACTGGGTGCAGGTGAGGGTAAAAGCACCAAGGGGACTGCTGCTAAGCGGACTCGTGCTCCTCGCCCTGCCAAGTACAAATACACCGAAGATGGTGTAGAGAAAACCTGGACTGGTCAGGGTCGCATGCCAAAGGCTATTGCAAAGGCAGTAGAAGGTGGCACAGCACTAGATAGCTTCCTGATTTGATCTGTTCCACCTGAAGGCCAAGGGTCATACCTTGGCCTTCAGGTTTTATTGTGCGTCACACCATGTCATAGACAAACGGTCTTGAAGCTTCAAAAGTGAACACCTTTGTTGTAAGGTGATTTCCATTTGAGGCAGGAAATACCTAATGTCCAAGCAGGCAGCCAAGGTTGGTAATATTGGCACTGACCATGATGGCTTTTATCCCACGCCCATCACTGCAGGTTCACCTGACGTCTTCATCGATGGTATTCCTGCGGCCAGGGTAGGTGATCCCCTTGCCCCCCACGATAAGCCAAATCATCCGCCGCACCCTCGCAAGATAGCCTCTGGTTCATCAACAGTTTTGGTTAATGGCAAGCCACTGGCGATGACTGGAAGCTCAGTGGACTGCGGTGGGGTGATTATCGGGGCAGGAACTGTGATTGTTGGTGATCAGTTCGAGAAGGTAGATTCACATTTCACACCTCCTGTAGTTGAGAAAGTTACTCCGTTTATTTTCGCGAAATCTAGTTCTGTCGCGCCAACAACGATCGAGGCCGCTACTAGTGCGGAGCCGCTTTCAATGTTTGGCAAAGCCGTGGTGCTAGCCCCAATACCTTCAAACCCCAAGTGAGGAGCTGCAAATGACTAGCGCCATAGCAGGAAGTGCGGTGAAAGAGGTCGCACTTGGGCGAATTTCAGGAAGTTTGCCCGCAGAGTTAGGGTCTTGGGCTCTTCGAACCAGTGGAGCAGCGTCAGGCGCATTTCTGATGGCTTTCAGGCCTTCCGATATGGGGGACGGCACTCTTTACACAGATGAGCAATTGAAGGCGATGAGCCGTGCTGCAACTCGTGTTCGATTCAGATTTATTGAAGATGAACAGGGGCGAATGCAGGTATATGGGATCCACACCAGCGCAGCATCTGGCATGGATTCTGTGCCAATCGTGCAAGCTCGGCAAGAAGGAAGTGCCATAGTCGCCGTGGTTCCTGGTGGGCCGACATTGACTTGGTACCCGGACAGCAGCGGTGAAGTGCCTGATGCCAGCAGTTATTATCCGGAACGAGATGGCATGGATGTGTCGAACATATTGGTTCGCCCCATCCCAGAAGCTCCAGATGCGGAGCTAGAGACGTTCCCAGCAAGCGGAGATAAGCTGGAAGATTGTATCATCACCTTCCCAGCATCACTGGGGGTCCCCCCGCTTTATTTGGTATTCAGTAAGCCTCCGGTTAAGCTGCTCGAAGTAGATACCTATCGTGGATTCCAAGGTAGACCCAGGTTGGGATCTCATGCAGACCACATGCCGTCAGCTGCTGCGGTAGAGAAGTACTTACGTAACCTCTATCCCGATATGAAAGCCAAAGATGTTGAGGCCATGAAAAAAGACGTTGCGGCTCTCATCATCCCTGCATCAGTTCACCAGAAGTGCAGCGAGACTTATGGTGGTAGAAATACCCCTATGCAGATTGATAATGACTCTAAAGATTTAAGGAAGGCTGTAGATAAAAACTTCAATATGGTAAAAAAATGTTTGCTTGACGAAGGATATGATGAAACAGAAATTGAGCAAGCAAGAAATAAGATGCATGAAGTTAATCAAGAACAAGGGTGGTATTGATGACAATCAATGTTAAAGAGTTGATTAATAGCCTTGGTAAGACTTATAACTCCTTGTTCGAAGCAGGGCAGATCCCATATAAGACTAAGCCCAAAGGGGACTCAGGCAGTCCTTTTCTTAATCTAAATATGATTAAGGAAGGCGTTATTTTAACATTTGATAGAAGTACAACATCTTTGATTGAGATAGGTTTGACCCTTATTGAAGAAGGTAAGGAAGGATATAAATTCCCAAATGAACTGCCACCTCCATTGAGGCAAGACATGTCACGTGCGGAGGTCAGGGCTGAGTTTGGAGAGCCAACATATTCCCATCCACCATTCAAGATAATTAAGAAAAAATATGGTGGCGTTGACTATTTTGAGCTTAAAAAAGGTAGCAGGAGTACAATGATGCTGCTGCACTATAATCTAGAACAAAAGGTGACGGATATCACATTTAAACCCGCAGATGGGTTTGAGTGGAAGCCGCTTTCTCCTGCTCAATTATTATGACTCTGATCAGGATTCAAGAAGCCCTGTTGTGCGTGGATGCATCGATCCTACTTCTGTTGACAGGCAGAGGGGGGGCAAATGACGGTTAATGTGCAGGCTCTAATCAATAGCCTAGGAATGACCTATGAGGCCATGATGGAGGCTGAATTGATCCCTTACAAAACCAAGCCAAAGGGTTACTCCGGGGATCCTGAGATAACGTTGAGTATGGCGAAGGAGGGCATTTTCCTTTCGTTTGACCGCTCATCTAGAAAGTTAATAGAAGTGGATTTGGAGTTGCTCAAAGAAGAGGGAAAACAATACAGGTTTCCGAATGCGCTCCCGGCTCCATTATGGGAAAACATGATGAAGGCAGATGTAAGGTCTACCTTTGGTGAACCTACTAACTCGCACCCTCCATACATGATTGTAAATAGAAAGAAGGGGGGGACAGACCACTATATTTTTGAAACGGGTTCAAAACGAGTATCTATGCTACTCAGTTATAACCTTGATCAAAGAGTTACGATTGTAGGATTCAAGTCGACCGAAATGGTCCAATGGAAGGAACTTGATCCTTCGTTCTTACTGTAACTGCAGCTGAGTTCTCCCCAACATCTGTTGAATGTTTTTCTGTGGAGCGTTAGCATCTCTTAAAGATGGCCAGAGTCCCCCGGGACCCTGGCCTTTTCTATTTCTGGCCCGCCTCGTGTGGGCTTTGTCATTTCTGGGGGGAGGGATGAGTAAAGAGGAAGGGGTGGCAACGGCCGTAGTAGTTTCAGGGATGGTTAGATCACTACAGTCGCGATGTGTGACGGTGCTGCCGAGCGACTCTATAGCAACGCACAGAGTCGGTTTGCCCCATTCTGGATCAGTGGGTTGAAAAAAGTAACCGGAAGCGAGCTCTATGAGTGCTTGAGCCAAGATGAGTTATAGCGACGCACTACCAGCGAGACAAGTCCGAAGCCTGGCTGGTTGTCCCGGGTGTTAAAACTACCTAATTGACCCACTTGTTTTTGCAGCGATGGGAAAGTGACAAGCGCGGTTTTCTCCTAGGTGGCGTGATGCGCTTTATCGCCGAGCTCTCTTGCTGTTTCCATGAATCTCGGTGAGCCAACCTTGCTTCATTATCAATCATCACTGGAGTGTCATGACATTGATGCCAGGCTCAGGTGACCCTAGGGGGAGCGCTGTCAGCCGAGCGGGTTACGGAGCTGACCTCTTTACTAACCAAAGGTGCCTTGTGCCAAGAAGGTGAGACTTCACCGCTGGCGGTATTGACGGCATTGGCCAATATCGCCTGGATCGCACGTTACTGCCCGTCAACCAGGGGCTTGAGCAATTAATGAAAGGTTCTGCCGACTTGCTGGAGGCAGATGCTGGCTTTGAAGATCAGGATGCATTTCGCTTGTTGGCTTTACTGCTCGACAAGTTATTGCGTGGAGGGAGTGGCAGTCGTCAGGCCAAACCTGATGGACAACAGTAAGCGTCATGGAGCCGAGGGGGTGACGGCCAGATCCCCGAATAGCGGTGCCGTGGTACGTGGGCCATGCCAGCTGGCTGGATGTGGTAGAAGCAGATCTCTAGTGCTTCTGGCATGGGGACGATCCGGCAAGCGGCGAGGTATTGCTTGGCGTACTGCTGGGACGGGATGAGAGAGTGCGGCTTGTTTATGGTCTGCTGGTGAGTGCTTTCTACATGGGTGAGCCTTTCAAGCTCGAGTGAGGTTGTTTGAATGCTTCAGTAAGTGATTTAAATATAACAGTAAAATGAACTTCTGCAGTTTATGCCCACGAACTTCTGCATGTGGTGTTTCAAAAATGAAACACCTAGACGGGTCTGGCTTGGCTCTATTACGACAAAAACGGATGGAGTTCTGTCGGTTAAGTTGCTCGGACGAATACTGTTACTATCTGTAGCAATGCCCCTCAAATTGCACCACGTCCCAATTGTGTACCACTCTCATCAGCGTTAGAGACATAAACCCTTATAAATCAGGTTATTAAAAAAGACATATTGCAAAACGTGGAAGTAGAAGGTCGGCTCGCTGCCGGCGTGTGCTGTTTTGCTCATGTTGCTCGAGAGGGATATCCGATGACGGTGGCGCCTGGCGCCAGGGTGGGGGTGCCATGCACCTCGGTTGCCTGCATGGTAAACCATAGCGCAGGCAGAACGAAGGGTAGACCGGTCGGCTGCCGCTTTATTGGGCAGGCCTGCATCAATGGAAGATGAAAAGGAGGGGAGCAGAGTAAAAAGAGACAGCCCCGCTGGCGGGGCTGTCCAGCTTTTCTGGTGGCGGGCTCAGTGACAGAGCTTGTAGTACACCTCGTTCCACTGCAGGGTCTGCTTGAGCTCGGGGATCCGGGTGTGCTCGTCGATGACCACAAACTCGATACCCATGAGGTCGGCGAAGGTGCGCAGCTGCTCGATATCCACCGACTGGGTGAACACCGAGTGGTGGGCGGCCCCGGCCAGGATCCAGGCCTCGGCGCTGGTCTGCAGGTCCGGCATGGGCTGCCACAGGGCGCTCGCCACCGGCAGTTTCGGCATGGCCTCTGGCAGGTCCACCACCTCCAGCTGATTGACCACCAACCGGAAGCGGTTGCCCAGATCGATCAGGCTGGCGTTGACTGCCTTGCCGGCAGGGGCCGCAAACAGCAGGCGGGCCGGGTCGGCCTTCTTGCCTATCCCTAAGTGCTGGGCATCCAGCACGGGTTTATCGGCGGCGATGGAGGGGCACACCTCCAGCATGTGGGCCCCCAGCACCAGGTTGTTGCCCGCCTCCAGGTGGTAGGTGTAGTCCTCCATGAAGGAGGCGCCCCCCGCAAGGCCATGTCCCATCACCTTGAGGGTGCGCAGCAGGGCCGCGGTCTTCCAGTCACCTTCTGCGCCAAAGCCGAAGCCTTGCTGCATCAGGCGCTGACAGGCGAGCCCCGGCAGCTGGTGCAGGCCGTGGAGATCCTCGAAGGTGGTGGTGAAGGCGCCAAAGCCGCCGTCGGTGAGGAACTTCTTCATCCCCAATTCCTGGCGCGCCGCCTCATACAGGGAGGCACGCAGCGGCCCGCCCGCCTGCACCGCCTCGGTCAGGGTGTAGGTTTCTTCGTATTCGGCCAGCAGCGCCTCGATGTCGCTTGCGGGCACGGCGTCGATCACCTTCACCAGGTCGCCGACCGGGTGGTAGTTCACCTGATAGCCGAACTGGATCTGGGCCTCAATCTTGTCGCCCTCGGTGACCGCCACGTTGCGCATGTTGTCGCCGAAGCGGGCGATTTTGAGGTGGCGGCTGTCGTGGATGGCGGCGGCGACCCGCATCCAGTTGCCAATCTTCTGCCTGGCCTCTTCATCCTGCCAGTGGCCCACCACCACGGTGCGCGGCAGCCGCAGCCGGGCTCCCATGAAGCCGAACTCACGCCCGCCGTGGGCGGTCTGGTTCAGGTTCATGAAGTCCATGTCGATCTCGCTCCACGGCAGATCCCGGTTGAACTGGGTGTGAAATTGCAGCAGGGGCTTTTGCAACTGGCTTAGGGCCGGGATCCACATCTTGGCGGGGGAGAAGGTGTGCATCCACACCATGAGCCCGGCGCAGCGCTCGTCGTGGTTGGCATCCCTGGCGACACGGCTTATCTCGTCGAGGGTGGTGCCGGTGGGCTTGAGCACGATCTTGACCGGCAGGCCGGCGCGCTCGTTGAGCTGGCTGGTGATGGTGTGGGCGTGGTCGGCCACCTGCTTCAGGGTGGCGGCGCCATACAGGTGCTGGCTGCCGACCAGGAACCACACTTCCAGCTGTTTCATCAATTCCATCTTGGTGTCCTCTGTTTACGCTTTTGTCTGGCCGTAATAGGCGTGTTTGCCATGTTTGCGCTGGTAGTGCTTCTCCAGCAGGTAATCGGGCAGGGGGCGGGCCCCGGGGTTGATCTGGCCGGTGAGCCAGGCCATGCGGGCCACCTCTTCCAGCACCACGGCGTTGTGTACCGCGTCCTCGGCGCTCTCGCCCCAGCTGAAGGGGCCGTGGTTGGCCACCAGCACCCCCGGCATGGTGAGGATGGGGGTCTGCTTGAGGGTCTCGACGATGAGATGCCCGGTCAGCCCCTCGTAATCCTCCTCGACCTCGCCCGGGGTGAGCAGGCGCGAGCAGGGGATCTCGCCGTGAAAGTAGTCGGCCTGGGTGGTGCCGAAAATGGGGATGGCACGCCCCGCCTGGGCCCAGGCGGTGGCGTGGGTGGAGTGGGTGTGCACCACGCCGCCCAGTTCCGGATAGGCGCGATAGAGCACCAGGTGGGTAGCAGTGTCGGAGGAGGGGCGCAAGGCGCCCTCCACCTGCTTGCCGGCCAGATCCAGCACCACCATGTCCTCAAGCAGCATCCGCTCGTAACTGACGCCGCTTGGCTTTATCACCACCAGATTGCGCTCTCGGTCGATGCCGCTGACGTTACCCCAGGTGAAGGTCACCAGCTCGTGGCGCGGCAGATCCAGGTTGGCGACGAGCACCTGCTCTTTGAGCATCTTGAGGTTCATGCCGGTACTCCCCGGTTGTAGAGCGGCTCGGCGGCGGCGCCCCAGGCGAGGTAGCACTGGTAGAGAAGCTCGTATTCGGCGACCCGCTCAGGGTCAGGCTGGTGGGTGCGCTCCACGGCGCTCGCCATGTGGCGCTGGGCCTCGGCCACATCGGCGTGGATCCCGGCCGCCACGGCGGCAAAGATGGCCGCCCCCAGGGCGCAGCACTGATCCGAGGCCACCACCTGGATGGGCCTGTTCATCACGTCGGCGCAGGTCTGCATCACGGTGGCCGACTTGCGGGCGATGCCGCCAAGGGCTATCACCTGCTCCACCGGCACCTGCTGACTGGTCATGCACTCCATGATGCTGCGAGCCCCGAAGGCGGTGGAGGCCACCAGGGCACCGAACAAGTCGGGCGCATCGGTACCGAGGTTGAGCCCGGTGACGGTGCCCTGCAGGCGCTGGTTGGCGTAGGGGGTGCGGCGACCGTTGAACCAGTCGAGCACCACCGGCAGATGGGCCAGATCGCGCTGCTGCTCCCAGGCGGCGGCAAGGCTTGGCAGCAGCTCCCGCTTGTGGGCCTCGATGGCGGTGCGCAGCTCCGGATACTGGGCGGCGAGGCTCTCCAGCGGCCAGCCGAGCTGGCGCTGATACCAGGCATAGATGTCGCCGAATGCCGATTGTCCCGCCTCCAGTCCCACCATGCCCGGCACCACGCTGCCGTCCACCTGGCCGCAGATCCCGGCAATGGCGCGATCACCGATGGTGGCCTCGTCGGCGATCAGAATGTCGCAGGTGGAGGTGCCGATCACCTTGACCAGCGTATTGTTGCCGGCCCCGGCCCCCACCGCGCCCATGTGGCAGTCAAAGGCGCCGCCGGCGATCACCACTTCGCAGGAGAGGTGCAGCCGCTCCGCCCACTCCGGGGTCAGGGTGCCGACCGGCAGATCGGCGGTCCAGCTGTCGGTAAAGAGCGGGTAGTCGAGATCCTCGGTCAACAGCGGATCCAGCGCGTTGAGAAACTCGGCGGGGGGCAGGCCGCCCCAGCTCGGGTGCCAGAGGGACTTGTGGCCGGCGGAGCAGCGCCCGCGTCGGATGTCGGCCGGGGCCTGGGTACCGCTCAGGATGGCAGGAACCCAGTCGCACAGCTCGACCCAGTTGCAGGCGGCGGCGCGCACCGCCGCGTCAGCGCGGGAGACGTGCAGGATCTTGGCCCAGAACCACTCGGAGGAGTAGACCCCGCCGATGTAGCGGCTGTAGTCGGGGAACTGGCCGCCATGGCACAGGGCGGTGATGGCCTCGGCCTCCTCGATGGCGGTGTGATCCTTCCACAGCACGAACATGGCGTTGGGGTTGTCGGCAAACTCCGGGCGCAGGGCCAGCACACGGCCTTCCTCGTCGATGGGGGCTGGCGTGGAGCCTGTGCTGTCCACCCCGATGCCGCGCACGGCGGCGCGCTGACGCGGGGTGAGCTGGCTCACCACCGCCACCACCGCCTGCTCCATGGATTCCAGATAGTCGAGGGGGTGGTGGCGAAACTGGTTGGTGACCGGCTGGCAGTAACGACCGGCCTGCCAGCGCGGGTAATAGACGACCTGGGTTGCCAGCTCGGCGCCATCGTGGCAGCGCACGGCGAGTGCTCTGACCGAATCGCTGCCGAAATCGAGTCCGATGGTGATCTGCTCGGACCTGGGGTGCTCAGACATAAGTGCTCCTGACCATCAATGAGGGGTGACTGGTGAGGAACCATAGGAGATGGACCGGACGGGCGGTTAGCCATTGGCTGCTGGAAATATGGATTTAAACGCTATGCCGGCAAGAGGGTGACGGCCATCGAAGATCCGCTATGTGATTATTTTGCTGAAAACATAGACAAAACGGCTGCAATTTCATGGCGTGATCCTGCTCTCCATTTTTCCATGTGAAAACGATTACAACTTGGTTCGCTCAACTAGCAACAACAATAACGTCCTGTTTAAGCATGTTTTTATATGGCTGCGACTTGATTGACCCAAGGAGCAGCACTGCGTGGATACATGGATTGATAGAACACCTGGAGACACTCGCATGAACAAAATCGTTAACAGCATGATCGCAATGGGGTTTGCCCTTGGTATGGCAAATTCTGCTTTCTCGGCCGAGGCGCTGAAGCTGGGCTATCTGGTCAAGCAGCCGGAGGAGCCCTGGTTCCAGACCGAATGGAACTTCGCCGACAAGGCGGGCAAGGATCTCGGCTTCGAGGTGATCAAGATCGCCGTCCCCGATGGCGAGAAGACCCTCAATGCCATCGACAGCCTGGCGGCCAACGGCGCCAAGGGCTTCGTCATCTGCACCCCTGACCCCAAGCTCGGGGCCGCCATCATGGCCAAGGCCAACAGCATGGATCTCAAGGTCATCACGGTGGACGACCAGTTTGTCAACGCCAAGGGCCAGCCCATGGAGCAGGTGCCGCTGGTGATGATGGCCGCCACCAAGATTGGTGAACGCCAGGGCCAGGAGCTCTACAAGGAGATGCAAAAACGTCAGTGGGACGTGAAGGCGACCGGGGTGCTTGCCATCACCGCCGACGAGCTCGACACCGCCCGCCGCCGGGTCGAAGGCTCCCTGAGCGCGCTCAAGGCCGCCGGTTTCCCCGAGGCTCAGATCTACCGCTCACCCACCAAGGCCAACGACATTCCGGGGGCACTGGATGCCGCCAACTCCATGCTGGTGCAGCACCCCGAGGTGAAGAACTGGCTCATCGTCGGCATGAATGACAATACGGTGCTCGGCGGCGTGCGTGCCACCGAAGGACAGGGCTTCAAGGCCGAGAACGTCATCGGCATCGGCATCAACGGGGTGGATGCGGTGAACGAGCTCTCCAAGTCCAGCGCCACCGGCTTCCTCGGCTCCCTGCTGCCAAGCCCGGACGTGCACGGTTACAAGAGCATCCAGATGCTCCATGACTGGGTGGTCAACGGCGCCGAGCCGGCCAAGTTCACCGAGGTGACCGACGTGGTGCTCATCACCCGCGACAACTTCAAGGTCGAGCTGCAGAAGAAAGGTCTGTGATTGACGCCATTTAAACCCTGACACCGAGACCGGCATGACGGAGTGCGCCATGCCGGTCGGCTGGAGTGAAACATGAATCAGTCAGTTCCTTATCTGGAGTTTTGCGGCATCAGCAAGGAGTTTCCCGGCGTCAAGGCGCTGAAGAACGTCTCCTTCTGTTGCCAGCAGGGCACGGTGCACGCGCTGATGGGGGAAAACGGCGCGGGCAAGTCCACCCTGCTCAAGATCCTGAGCGGCTTTCAATCGCCCACCACCGGGGTGGTGAAGCTGGCCGGTCAGGAGCGGGTCTTTCAGAGCACGGTCGATGCGCTGGAGAGCGGGATCGCCATCATCTATCAGGAGTTGCACCTGGTGCCCGAGATGACGGTGGCCGAGAACATCTACCTCGGCCAGCTGCCGACCCGGCGCGGGGTCATCGATCGGGAGCAGCTCTATCAGGATGCGGCCAGGCAGCTGGCGCGCCTCGGCATGGATGTCTCCCCCGAGACGCCGCTCAAGTACCTGTCGCTCGGGCAGTGGCAGATGGTGGAGATCGCCAAGGCGCTGACCCGGGATGCCAGCGTCATCGCCTTCGACGAGCCGACCAGCAGCCTGTCGTCGCGCGAGATAGAGCAGCTGTTTCGGGTCATCCGCCAGCTGCGTGACGAGGGCAAGGTCATTCTCTACGTCTCCCATCGGATGGACGAGATCTTCGCCCTGTGCGACGCCATCACGGTATTCAAGGACGGCCAGTTCGTGCGCACCTTCGCCTCCATGGCCGAGGTGGACCGGGATCTGCTGGTCAAGACCATGGTGGGACGCGAGCTGACCGACATCTATGGCTACAGCCCAAGACCGCTTGGCGAGGCTGGCCTCAAGGTAGATAACCTGATGGGGCCTGGGCTCAAGGCGCCGTTATCGTTCGAGGTCAAACGCGGGGAGATCCTCGGTATCTTCGGGCTGGTGGGGGCCGGGCGCAGCGAGCTGATGAAGCTCATCTTCGGCGCCGACAAGATGCACAGCGGCGAGATAGCGGTGTTCGGCAAGCCGGTGGTCATCGGCAGCCCCATCGACGCCATTCGCAGCGGCATCATGCTCTGCACCGAAGACAGGAAGGCGCTCGGCATCATCCCCATCCACTCGGTGCAGGAGAACATCAACATCAGTGCCCGCCGTCACCACGCGTGGGGGGGCTTCTGGATCAACCAGCAGTGGGAGGACGAGAACGCGAGGCTGCGGATCCGCGACATGCGGGTCAAGACCCCGTCTCCCCAGCAGGCCATCATGAACCTCTCCGGCGGCAACCAGCAGAAGGCCATTCTGGGGCGCTGGCTCTCCGAGGACATGAAGGTCATCTTGCTCGACGAGCCGACCCGCGGCATCGACGTCGGGGCAAAGAACGAGATTTACAACGTGATTTACGATCTGGCCAAGGTGGGCATCGCCGTGGTGGTGGTATCCAGCGAGCTGCCGGAAGTGCTGGGCATCGCGGATCGGATCATGGTCATGCGGGAGGGGGAGATCGCCGGCGAGCTTTCCCACGACGAGGCGAACGAGGTCAAGGCGCTCAATCTGGCCATGCCGGCCCGTTGATCTGCTGACCGCAACGAGATAGCACCCGGAATTTTCAGGAGAAATACCATGACAACTACTACCTCAGTCGGCCAGGCCGCCAGCACCGCGACGGCCAGCGGCTCCCGTCTGCAACTGGCCCGCGTCTGGGATCAATACGGCATGCTGGTGATCTTCGCCATCCTGTTCCTGCTGGCCTGTGTGCTGGTGCCCAACTTCGCCAGCCTGATCAACATGCGCGGGCTCGGGCTCGCCGTCTCCATGTCGGGCATGGTGGCCTGCGGCATGCTGTTCTGCCTCGCCTCCGGCGAGTTCGACATGTCGGTGGGCTCAGTGGTGGCCTGCTCCGGCGTCGCCTGCGCGGTGGGCATCAACGCCACCGAGAGCATCACGGTCGGCATCCTGGCCGGCATGTCGGTAGGGGTGCTGTTTGGCCTCATCAACGGCATCGTGGTGGCCAAGTTCAAGATCAACGCCCTCATCACCACCCTCGCCACCATGCAGATGGCGCGCGGGGTGGGCTACATCATCTCCGACGGCAAGGCGGTGGGCATCGTCGAGGAGCGTTTCTTCGAGCTCGGCAACTCCGCCCTGCTCGGCATCCCGACCCCGGTCTGGCTGACCGCCGTCTGCTTCGTGCTGTTCGGACTGCTGCTCAACAAGACTACCTTCGGTCGCAACACCCTGGCCATGGGGGGCAATGAGGAGGCGGCGCGTCTGGCCGGGGTCAACGTGGTGCGCACCAAGATCATCATCTTCACCATGACCGGGCTGATTGCCTCCATCGCCGGCATCATACTCGCCTCGCGCATGACCTCGGGCCAGCCGATGACCTCCATCGGCTTCGAGCTGGTGGTGATCTCCGCCTGCGTGCTGGGGGGCGTCTCCATGAAGGGGGGGATTGGCAAGATCTCCTACATCATCGCCGGGGTGCTGATTTTGGGGCTGATGGAGAACGCCATGAACCTGCTCAACATCTCCCCGTTTGCCCAGTACGTGGTGCGCGGCCTCATCCTGCTCGCCGCCGTGCTGTTCGACCGCTACAAGCAGGTGCGCAAGGCGCGCATCTGATCCCTGTCCAACCGGAGCAGGCCCGCGCGCTACGGGCCTGCCGAGGGTTCCCCCCTGGCGCACGATGCATCTCGTTGTGAGCCAGTTCACCAATTTCACACGGCGCCACGCGCCGGATAGCGCGTTCCCAAGGTGAGTCTTTACAATGGCCCAAGCCGATTTTTTTACCCAAGCGCTGTTTTCCGCCATGTCCTCGATGCAAAAAGAGAAGCCGAAACAACTCAACCCCCTGCTGCCGGGCTATGCCTTTGATGTCTTCCTGGTCTCGGGCATGACCCCCATAGAGCAGGGGAGTGCGCTCGACTTCATCATCGACCGCCCTCAGGGGATGAAGGGCTTCATCGTCAATCTGACCATCAGGGGCAAGGGGCAGATCTTTCAGGGGGAGCAGGCCTTCACCGTGGAGCCTGGCGATCTGCTGTTGTTCCCACCCGCGGCCGTGCACCATTACGGCCGGGCGCCGGATGCCCAGGAGTGGTACCACCGCTGGGTCTATTTCCGGCCGCGGGCCTACTGGGCCGACTGGCTCAAGTGGCCGCAGGTGACGGAGCGGGTGGGGCGATTGCAACTGGCGGACGCTGCCTTGCTCGCCGAGTTCGATGCCCTCTTCCTTGACATTGAAGAGACCCACCAGCAACTGCGGCCCATGTCGGAGCAGCTGGCCATGAACCTGTTGGAGCGGCTGCTCATTCGCTGCTACGAAGCCTCCTCCCTGGATGACTATCCCGCCATCGACCACCGGGTTCACCAGGCGTGCCAGATCCTGAGCGAGTCGCTCTGCGCCGAGATCTCGGTGGAGGCGCTGGCCGAGCAGGTGTTCTTGTCCCCCTCGCGCCTCGCTCACCTGTTTCGCGAGCAGGTGGGGGTGAGCATAGTGCGCTGGCGCGAGGATCAGCGGATCATGCGGGCCAAGCTGCTGCTGCAGACCACGCCGCTGTCGGTGGCCACCATAGGCCAGCAGGTGGGCTATGACGATCAGCTCTACTTCTCGCGGGTGTTTCGAAAGCGGGTGGGGGTGAGCCCCACCGAATACCGCAAATGCGCCACCCCGCTGTGACCCCACTTGCCTGAGGCTGCGGCCGATCTTGTCCCTTCAGCGTTCACCCCATGACAGGGTGGCTGCTTGGGGCAGGGGGCCACTGCTTTCTTCATCACTCCTCGTCGATGGCGGCGAAGCGCTCCACCAGATAGTCGATGAGGGCCCGCACCGAAGGGAGCAGGCCGCGCCGGGAGGGGAACACGGCGTGGATGAGCTCGGGCTTCGGCTCCCAGGCGGGCACCACCTTGACCAGGGTGGCGGCGGTCAGCTGCTCCTGCACCATCAGCAGCGGCAGTTGCACCACCCCGACCCCGGCCAGCGCCGCACTGCGCAGCGCCACCATGTCGGTGGTGACGAAGCGGGGCTGGTGGGTGAGGTCGGCATGCGCCCCCTGCGGTCCGAACAGCGACCAGAGGTAGTGCTGCCGCGGCGCCCCCAACCCCATGCTGGGCCAGCCGTGCAGATCCGCCGGCGCGGTGGGCAAGCCCTGCTGTGCGACGAGTGCCGGGCTGGCCACCAGGCACTGACGACGCTGCGCCAGTATCCGGATCACCAGCTCGCTGTCCTGCAGCGGCGGCGGCCTGACCCGGATGGCCACATCAACCCCTTCGGCGATGGGGTCGACCCGCCGATTGGTCCCTTCCAGCTCGACCCTGATCTGCGGGTGACGGGCCATGAAATCCGCCAGCATGGGGCCGATATGGGTGTGCAGCAGGGCGATGGGGCAGCTCATGCGGATCAGCCCGCAGGGCTCGGCCCGGGTCATCTCGATGGCGGCCTGCGCCGCCTCGGCCTCCACCAGCATCGCCTTGCAGTGCTCGTAGTAGGTGCGGCCCAGCTCGGTCACCGCAAACTGGCGGGTCGAGCGTTGGAGCAGCCGCACACCGAGCCGCTCTTCGAGCTGCGCTATCCGGCGGCTGAGGCGGGATTTGGGCATGCCGATGGCGCGGCCGGCGGGGGCAAAGCCGCCGTGATCCACCACCTGGACGAAATAGTAGAGATCGTTCAGATCTTGCATAGGGTGCTCTCATCGTTCCAAAAATAGGACGCTGATGCCCAATTTAGCAGTCTACCCACCTGTTCGTCTCGAAACTATGCTGTCTCCAGTGTTCAATTCCACTGGATATGTCAGGAGCGACAGATGAAAAAGATCCTCGGCGTTTACAGCGCCCCCCGTCCTCACTGGGTAGGCGACGGCTTTCCCGTCCGCTCTCTCTTCTCCTACAACAGCCACGGCAAGCAGCTGAGCCCCTTCCTGCTGCTCGACTATGCCGGCCCGGCCAACTTTACGCCGACCAGCCAGCCACGCGGGGTAGGTGAACATCCCCATCGCGGTTTCGAGACGGTGACCATCGTCTACAAGGGCGAAGTGGCGCACCGGGATTCGACCGGTCAGGGCGGTGTGATAGGCCCGGGCGACGTGCAGTGGATGACCGCCGGCGCCGGTATCCTGCACGAGGAATTTCACGCCCCGGCCTTTAGCGAGTCGGGCGGTGAGCTCGAGATGGTGCAGTTGTGGGTGAATTTGCCGAGCCGGCACAAGATGACGCCGCCCGGTTACCAGCCCATCCTGGCGGGCGACATTCCGACGGTGGCACTGGCCAGCGACGCGGGGTCGGTGCGGGTCATCGCCGGCGAGTTCGAGGGGGTCCGTGGCCCGGCCCATACCTTCAGTCCGCTGCATGTCTGGGATCTGCGTCTGGTGCAGGGCAGTGTCAGCACACTCGAGTTGCCCGAAGGCTGGACCGGCGCGCTCATCGTGCTCAAGGGAACCGTGCAGGTCAACGGCAGTGCCATCGCCCGGGAGGCGCAGATGGTGGTGCTGGACCGGGCAGGGCGGCAGGTCATGATCGAGGCAAACAGCGACGCCACTGTGCTGCTGCTGAGCGGCGAGCCCATCGAGGAGCCCATCGTGGGTCACGGCCCCTTCGTGATGAACAGCCATGAGGAGATAGTGCAGGCCATCGATGACTTCAACAGCGGCAGATTCGGCGTGATGCCGGAGTGATAAATGGACAAGGCCCTCCCATGAGGGCCTTGTTTTTATGAGGCTGCGGATCAGCGCTGACGGGCCTTGAACCTGGGGTTGCTCTTGCAGATCACGAACAGCTTGCCGCGGCGGCGGACAATCTGGCAATCGGGGTGGCGCGACTTGGCCGATTTGAGGGAGGAGAGGACTTTCATGACTGCGCTTTTCCTTTGTTGAAGAACTGACCGAAACGCTGGCCGAAGCGGGCGACCTGACCTTCCTTGCTGACCTGCTTCTGCTTGCCGGTATAGAAGGGGTGTGACGCACTGGAGACATCCAGCGTCACATAGGGATAGGTATTGCCGTCTTCCCACAGCTTGGTGCGATCGGTTTTGAGGGTGGAACCCACCAGAAAATAGGTATTGGCGGTCAGGTCGTGGAACAGAACCTGACGGTACTCGGGGTGAATGTCGGGACGCATGATGCTGGCCTTATAATTTAGTTGTTATAACATAACAAATAAATCATGCCTTTGTTGAGAATGAATATCAATAATTTTTTGTCTTGTGTGTGGTGATGGGGCGATAGACCGAACGAGGTTCTACCTCCCCGGCAAGCAGGGTAACCGGCCGGGTTTGGTGATGCCGCAGCAGGGTTGGCAACAAGAGGTTGATGACGTGCTTTACTTTTGATTTTTACTGTATAAAAATACAGTTATAAATTATGGAGAAGTATCCTATGCGTCTGGAAATCATCATCGACAAAAAACATCAGGTGCCCACCTCGACCATGGAGGCGCTGCGTCAGGAGCTGCTCAAGCAACTGGGCGAGAAGTTCCCCGACCTGCATGTGCGGGTCGCCCCCGGCAGCGCCATGGCGCTGACGGTCAGCCGCGCCAGCAAGGAGGACAAGGAGCTGGCAGAAGCCATGGTGCAGGAGGTGTGGGAAAATGCCGACAGCTGGATGCCGGAGAGTGTTGCCTCCTGAGCCTGGTTGCCGGGCTCTCATCTAGCAGCTTTCTTGCCGAACAAAAAACGCAGCCCAAGGCTGCGTTTTTTGTTGCTGGTGGGATTAGCTCCCGTGTTGATCGTGCGTCAGCACTCAGCCTTTACTCCTCAACCGTCAAAGCCCGGCCCAGCGTTTGAGACTGTTGACCTGCACCCGCTGATCGGCCTGGGCAATGTCGCCGCTGGCGCGCAGTGCCTTGAGGGCGACGGGCAGGGCGGCACGCACTTCGCTGGCCGTCATGCCGGCCTGCAGGGCCGGGTGATAGGCAAGCTTGAGCAGCACGTAATCGAGCCCGGTCGGGAAGCTGTCGATGCTGTTGTCGTTGAAGATGGAGGGGAACACCTTGTCCGAATCGTTGGGCAACCCCATCACCTGGGTGAGCTCCTCCACCACGCAGTCGAGAAAGCGCCCCTTGGCCCGGCTGTAATCCACCGGAATGATGATGGTGGCGCGGGCCATCTCGCGGCGGGTATTGGTGGTGAAGTTGGCCATGCAGAGCCCCTCCTTGAGCGCGGTCTTGACGGAGGCATCCTGCCCCATGGTGCGCTTGGCCCAGCTCGCCATCTTGGCGCGTGCGGTCATGATCAGCGTGATGTTGGGTCGCTCGCTGACCAGGGCGATGGGGCGACCTATGATGCCGGCCAGATGCTGGCTCTGTACTTTGACCACCTCGCTTTGCAGCGCCTTGTCGCCAAATTCGTTGACCAGCTTGAGCCGGATGGGCTGCTCCCAGCGGGAGAAGTGCACGTTCTGTTCGTGGCCGTACTCCCGCTTCATGGCGACCTCGAAGAAACTCTCGGTGAGATAGGCATCGCTCTGCCAACGCTCGGCGGCTTGCAGCCAGGGGCTCAGCAACAGGAGCGCCACCAGCCAGCGGCCGAGCGGCCGGCGCCGGCCTGAGTGGCGCACGGCAAGGTAACGGCGCAATGAAGTCATGTCTCCTCCTTGAAACAGTCGGGATCAGCGCGTGGCCCGTTCGAGATCGCGCCAGGTGAGCCAGAGCCGCAGATCAAACTCCAGTTGATGATAGTCGGGCTCCATATGCTGACAGAGCTGATAAAAGCCCTTGTTGTGATCCTTCTCCTTCAGGTGGGCAAGCTCGTGCACCACGATCATCTTCAGGAAGGCCGGGTGGGCCTCCTTGAACAGGGCGGCGATGCGGATCTCGTTCTTGGCCTTGAGCTTGCTGCCCTGCACCCGGCTCACATAGGTGTGCAGGCCGAGGGCATCCTTGATCACGTTGATCTTGCCGTCGAAGATCACCTTGGAAAGCGGCGCCGAGCTTTTCAGGTAGCGGTTCTTCAGCTCCATGGTGTAGGCGAGCAGCGCCTTGTCACTCTGGATGAGGTGGGTCTCTGGATAACGCTTGGCCAGCACGTCCCCCAGCTTGCCCGCCGCGATCAGCTGTTGCACCTGGGCCTTGAGGGGCTCGGGGTAGCCACCGAGGTAGGTCAGTTCCGCCATGTCTGCATTACTCGTCATATCAAAAGAGCGCCATTGTAGTCAGCGCGTCGCCGCTTGCCTACCGTTTCGGGCCTTGCCTGCGTTGGCGCAATGAAAAGGGCCGTCATCGCGGGATGACGGCCCTTTTCGGTCAAGGGGGCTCAGCGCCTGCGATAGAGGCCCGGATCCACCTCTTCATACTGGCTCACCAGATATTGATAGAAGGCGAGACTGGAGGGGGAGCTGGGCTTTTTGAGCTCTTCGGCCACCCGATCCGGCTTGGCGATGATGAACTTGGGACTCTGGCGCTTGAGGTCGGCCAGCACCCGTTCACGCACGTCGTAGGGCGGGTTGACGTTGGCAAAGAACAGGTAGGCGGAGGCCGGCTGGCGATCGGTCCAGAGGTAATATTGCGGCTGGATGCCGTCCACCCAGATCTTGTCGGTGGGGCCGGTTTCGGCCTTGATCCGATCGACCCGCACCTGGGCTGGCGGGTTGAACGGTGTGCCCTTCAGGGTGCCTTCCCAGGCATTGTTGAGCAGCAGGGCCAGCATGGCGAGCGAGGCGAGCCAGGGGGTGGCGCTGCGCACATCCCAGGCGCGCCACAGGGGCACCAGGATGAGCACCGGCAGGGCCCACAACAGGCTGTTGCCGAGCACTTCGCGCACCCGTTCCAGCGACCACTCCTTGGTGCTCCAGCCGTAACCCAGCTGCTGGGCCAGCAGCCAGCTGGCGGTCAGCACCACCAGCGAGATGCAGAGCAGGCCGAGGCCATCGGCCTGCTGTTCGCTGCGATCCAGCAGGCAGGCGAGCGGCAGCAGGGCCAGCGGCAGATAGAGCACATCGTAGTGATCAAACACGTGGCCGGAGACCGAGTTGGCGATCAGGGTGAAGATGACCCCAAACAGGGTGGCGCACAGGGCCGGCAGATACCACTCCTGACGGCGCCCCATCATCAGCACGATGAAGGCGGGCAACAGCATGATGAGGCCGGTACGCAGCAGGCCGACGCTGCCGACATCCGGCGAGAAGCCGTTGCCGTAGCTCCCCTCGAAGAAGATGTCGAAGGCGTAGTATTTGAATTCGGCCAGCAGGTTGTGATGCTGGAAGTAGGCCAGCAGCGGGCCGCCGACGAGCGCCAGCCCCAGCAGACTGGAGCAGAGCAGGGAGAGGGCGCAGCGCCACTGTTCGCGCAGGCACCAGTGGCAGAACAGCACCAGATACCAGGCACCCCAGAAGGCGCCGTTGTTGGTGCGCATCCAGGCGACGATGGCAAAGGTAAGCGCGGCCACCAGCGCCGGTTCCCAGCTGCAGCGCTTGTCCAGCAGCATGGTGATGAAGGCCCACTGGGCGATGAGGGCCAGATGGAAGGTCCAGTCCTCGGTCATGTTGCCGTAATAGTAGCGGGTGCCGTAGAGCGCCAGTACCGCCAGCATGCTGCCGAGCCGGGCCCGCAGCGAGAGGCCGAGCTGACCGAACGCCTGCCAGCTGGCCAGCAGCCCCAGCCAGCAGAGTGCCCACTCCAGCAGCCAGATCCCGAAGAAGCCGCCGAGGCCGTAGCCGAGGGCGTCGAGGGCGAAGATCATGGGGCCCTTGATATCGATCATGTCCCGGTAAAGCACGCCCCCTTCGCTCCACATCTTGCCCATCACCGCAAACAGCGAGGCGTCAAAGCCTGGCGCCATGCCGTGGAACAGCGGGTTGCGCAGGCAGAACAGCAAGGCCAGCAAACCGGTGAGCAGGATCACCAGCGGCCGCAGGCCCGGATTGACGCGAGGAGGGGTAAAACGGATGGCATGATTCATGGGTGACCTGTTCCTGCTGGGAAGTCTCGAAAGCGGGCCTATCTTGCCGAGCCTGACAGCACGATGCAATGGGCGAGGGGAATGTGCTTGAAATAATTTGTAAAAGTGCCGCTTTACGGCATGAAAGCGGCACGTTTTCTGACAAAACCGGCTAAAGCGACCTGGCGGGCCACCACCAAGGGGCCCGGCAGATCCTTACCGGGTAGACGGCCCCTGATACTCCACCAGTGCCGGCGCAGCGGCGAGCTCGGGCAGATAGCGGGCCCAGCGGATGAAGGCATCCGCCAGGGTGATGCCGAGCTCCTGGTTGTGCTGGGTCAGGGTGCGGGCCAGCGCTGTGTAGCCCTCCTTGCCGGAGGCGGTGTAGGCGCTGGAAACCCCCCGATAGATGGCGTCGGCTTCGACCGGCTGCCACTGGCCGGGGGCGCGCTCCCACTCCAGCAGGGTGATCCGGCGCCCCTTGGGCTGGTCCGCCTGATAACAGAAACGCACGCCGGCGGTATAGGGGAAGCTGCCGTTGCCATTGCCGGTCACTCCGTTGTTGGTGGCGTTGTCGATGGCCCCCTCCAGCGCCTCGGCCAGCTCATGACCGTGCACCCGATAGAGGGTGAGCGGGATGGCGAAGGGCAGCAGGCGCCCGGCGATGTCCGCTTCGCTGAGCGGCCCGGGCTCGAGGGAACAACGTACCCCGCCGGCATTGTGCAGGGCGAAGTCCACCTGACCGACTTGCTCGCGGGCCCCGGCCAGCATGGCGCTGGCCACCAGGGGCGCCACCTGGCTGCCGGCCGGCAGGCTGGCATCGGGCAGCCGCTGATGGTGCAGCGGCCCGCCAAGGCGGGTCACGATGCGCTGGGTCATGGTCTCGAGCTCGGGCCGGTAGCGCTTGGCCAGCAGTTGCTCGAGCGCGGGCGCCGGCTTGCAAAAGTGCAGCCCGGTCGGCGGCGTCGAGGCAAACGGCCAGGGCTGCCAGGGCAGCCACTCCAGCTGGCCACGGCTGCGCACTACCCGGCCGTGCTGGTCAAAGGTCAGCTCGCACACTCCGAGGCAGAGGGCACTGTGGGCGGCGTGCAGGATGGCGACGCCGTTTCGCATCAGCGGATAGCTGCCCTCGCTCGCCAGACCCAGCGGCGCCAGCTCTCCCAGCAGGCTGTGGGTGTGGCCGCCGATGATGAGGCTGAGCTCGGGGAAATGCTCGGCCAGCAGTTTGTCCTGCTCCAGCCCCAGGTGGCTCAGCAGGATGATGTGGTGGATGCCGGCGGCCTTGATCTCTGCCAGCGCGGCCTTCAGGGTCTGCTCGATGCCGTGAAAGCGGGTATGGGGATCGGGGCTGGCGATGGCCGCCATCTGCGGCAGCGTGATGCCGAGCAGGGCGAAAGGCACGCCGTCGATACTGCGCTGGTGCCAGGGACGGCTGGCATCATACAACCGGGGCAGGCCGCGCAGTCGCAGCGGGGCGTCGGCGGGCTCCTGACTGCTGTCGAGGTTGGCGGCCAGCACAGGAAAGTCGAGCTGGCGCAAAAACTCCACCAGCGGCCCGTTACCCAGATCGAACTCGTGATTGCCGATCACCATGGCGTCCGGTCGCAGCAGGCTCAGCAGGTCGGCGTTGGCGCGCCCCTTGAAGCGGTTGAAATAGAGCGAGCCCTGGAAGGTGTCACCGCCGTGCAGGAACAGGCAGGTCTGGCCCGCCGCGTCGGCCTGCCGGCGCAAGGCGTTGAGCCGGGTCAGGATGCGGGCGTAGCCACCACACTGGGTGCGCCACTCGGACTCGCCTGCGGGGGCGAAGCGCATGGGGGCGCCATCGAAATGGGAGTGACAGTCACTGAAGTGGGCAAGTTGAACCGTAATACTCATCTCGGTCCTCCTTAGAGAAAAAAGAGCACCGAGTCTACTCCAATGGCGGGGGGAGATACCAGCCCGGCGGCAGGCCGGGCGGGTAGAGTGAGGTAGAAGCAGGGCATCCGCTCAGGGAGCCCCGTCCCTTCAGGCGGGTACCATGATCTGGGTAGCTAGGATCACCACCAGCAGGCCGACCGCGACCGGCACCGAGGTGCGCTTGACCACTTCGAACGGAGAGAGGTTGCCCATCCCCGCACAGGCGACCACCACCCCGGAGACCGGCGAGATGGTGCGGCCCAGGTTGGAGGCCTGCAGCATGGGGATCACCAGATAAGCGGGGTTGACGCCGAGGCTGGTGGCCAGATGGGGAATAAGCTCCACGAAGGCGTAGAAGGGGGCGTTGCCGGACCCCGTGGTAAAGGCGGCCAGGGTGGTGATGACCACCAGCACCAGCATGATGACGATGCCGCCGGTACCAAAGCTCTGGGCCAGATCCAGGAGGTTTGCGATGAAGCCGAGCCCCATCAGGCCCTGGGCAAACACCCCGGCACCCACCAGCAGCATCACTACGCCGGCGAAGGCATCGGCCATGCTGCGCCAGCATACCTGCAGCCCGTCCAGCAGCTCTTTGCTGTTGCGTTTGCGGGCCAGCTCCAGCAGGGCGGCCAACACCAGGCAGATGACGATGATGGTGACGATGTCGAGCTTGGGCCCGAGTTTGCCGTCAAACAGCAGCACCCCGATGATGGGGGTAAAGGGCAGGATGGCGTAGAAGCCGGGGGCATCGGTGATGAGATCGCTCGGGGCGACCGCCTCGTTGTGCTCGCCGGTCTTCTGATCCAGATAACGCTGCCAGAAGAAGTGGGTCACCGCCATGGCGGCGATGGCCACCAGCGAGATGGGCAGGGTCAGCTTGAAGGCAAAATCGAGCAGCTCCATGTTGGCGGCCTGGGCGGCCATCACCACGTCCCCGGAGGTGGGGGCCAGGATGATGGCGGCCGGCGAGGCACACACCGCCGCCGCCGCGCCACGGGAGATCCCCATGTTGACCATCAGTGGGAACAGGGTGGCCATCAAGAGCACGCCGAGACCCGTGGCGGAGCTCACCGCCAGCGACATGGCACAGGCCACCAGATAGGCGGCAACCAGCAGGATATAGGGGGACTTGATTATGCCAAGCGGCTTGCTGGCCAGCTTCACCAGGATGGTGTTGGCGCCGATGTGGCTCATGTAGCCGGCGAAGCCGCACAGCACCATGATCAGCATGCCGAGGCCACCGCCTCGATCCACCAGCAGGAAGCGCACGTATTCGAAGATGTCGGTGGCCACGTGGCCGGTGGAGGTGACGCTGGTGGGCAGCACCGCCTTGCCCATCAGGGCGGTGATCGCCAGCAGCAGCAAGCCGCCGCTGAGCAGCACCCCGGTGGCCGAGTAGCCCTTGAAGATGTAGCGACCCACAGCCAGGGTGACCAGGGTGCCGATAAGGAGTTCCATCATAGAGTGAGTTCCTGAGTACGAATGAAGGTGGATGCATTCCTGGCGTCAACTTGGAGGTTAATCTGGCCAATCCCGAAATGTATCGACATAAAACTCGGCGATTATTATCCAATAAGGGGTATCTCACCATGATGTTGCGCATCACTTGTGATCTTGCTTGCAAATCAATGGCGGTGCGGGGTTGCGACTTGTCAACCTGACACTTAGGCTTTGTGACGGGAGTAGGTGACAGTCGCGGGGATCGCGGTTAATCTCCTGCTTCGAGTATTAATGCGTTGATTATTAATTAAAATAACAACCCCGCCAGCAACGAGGTCAAGGCAGCAGAGATGGGAATGGTCAGCAAAGTTTTCATGGTGGCATTGATGTTGTTCGCCGCCACGGCCGGGGCCGAGAGTTCCCATTACACCGGTATCAAGGCGGTGCCTGACATCAAGGTCGACTTTCAGTTTTATCGGGTTTCCGGACCGGACGTGGCGAGCCTGGCACGCCAGATGACCAGCGCGGGCACAGCCCGGGCCAACGGCCACATCGGCATGGCCAGTTACCAACTCTCCTGGCAGTTGCAGACCCGTCCCGAGGCGCAGCGCTGCGAGCTGGAACAGGTCAGGGTCACCACCCGGATCAAGGTGATGGTGCCGAACTGGATGGACAAGGCCAAGGCTTCCGCCGCCGAGCGCCAGAAGTGGGACAAGCTGGTGGCCGCCATGTTCGATTACGAGAGCCGCCACAAAGACATACTGCTGGAGAGCGTCAGCCAGCTCGGCATCCAGCTGGCGCAGCTGCCAGTGGAGCGCGACTGCGCCGCCCTGGAATATCAGGCCTGGCAGCGGGGGCAGGGAGTGCTGGCCAGCTCGCGCCAGCGTTTCAGCCAGTTGCAGCAGCAGACCGATCACGGTCGCAAGTTGGGGCTTAACTGGCCAAAGGGCATCTGAGCCCGACAGGATTTGAGCGAACAAAAAGGGCTCCCGTCGGGGAGCCCTTTTTGTTGTTGCACCTTGCCGAGCATCTGGGCGCTCACTGGAGCGGCTTGCCCTTGAGCAGTTTGCGCACCCAGTAGCGGGCCGGGTGGAGCGCCTCCAGCAGATCGGCTGCCAGCGGCAGCGGATCGCCGCAGATCTCGCTGGCCAGCAGCTCGCCGCAAAGGGGCGCCGAGCATAGTCCCCGCGAGCCGAGTGCCCCCAGCACATAGAGGCCGGGATGCAGCGGCAACGGCGGTGCGTTCTGCTGATCGCCCTGCAGTCCGGCGTAGTGATCCGCCAGGTTGGCCAAGCTGGCAACTGGCCCTACCACCGGCAGGTGATCCCGGCTGGCACTGCGCACGCCGACCCGAGCCTGATTGCCACTCACATCCACCTCGGCGGGCCAGCTCTGCTGTGGCAGGCAGGCTTGCAGCCGCGCCTGGTTCTGGGCCTGCTCGTCGGCGCGAAACCCGAGATCGGTCTGGTTGCGGCCATAGCTGGCACCGATGCAGTGGTGATCGTTGTGGGCCGGAGTGAGGTAGCCATCGTAGCAGAGCACGGTGTTGAGCTTGCTCAAACTCGCCGAGGTCGGTACATGGCTCACCTGGCCGCGCACCGGGTAGAGCGGCAGCTCGGCAAAGGGAATGAGCGCAGGCAACTGATGGCCGGCAGCCACCACCAGATTGGGGGCTTGCCAGCGGCGCCCGTCACGACTCTCGACCTGCCAGCCATCGGTCTGTTCGGCCATGGCGACAACCTCGGTATTGAACGCCACCTCAAGCAACCCGCGGGCCTGCGCCTCCTTGATGGCGGCGCGGGTGAGATCCGCCGGGCAGAGCCAGCCCCCCTGCGGATAGCTGACACCACCGTGACCGCAGGGCAGGCCGACCACTTGCTCAACTTCCGGCTCGGAAAGTACCTGCATCAGCTCGGGCGGGAAGGGGCCTTGTGCCATCTTGGCCAGCTTGGCGGCGGACTTGTCGTCATAGCCGAGCTGGGTGACGCCGCACAGCGAGAAGGCGACGGGATGGCGATCGGCCAGGGCCAACAGTCGGCTTCTGGCAAAGCCGAAGGCCAGCGAATAGAAGCGCGACAGCGCATCGTGTTCGCCGTTGAGCAGCGGGTAGAGGGCTCCCTGCCGATTGCCGGAGGCGCCGGTCGCCGGCTCGCCATCCTGGCACAAGAGCGTTACCTTGCGGCTCCGCTCCACCAGCGAGAGCGCCGTCATGGCCGAGGCGATGCCGCCACCGATGATCAGCACCTCACCCGCGCGGCCGGCGGGTCTGGCATACCAGGGGGCGATGGTCTGCTGCGGCTGTTTCTCTGCGCGCTCCCCGGCCAGCATCTCCCGCTTGCTGCCGTGTCCTTTCACCTTCTGCATGGTAAAACCGGCGGCAATCAGGCCGCGGCGCACGAAGCCGGCACAGGTAAAGGTGGCGATGGTGGCGTGGGGACGCGCGAGGCGGGCCAGGCCGTCGAACAACTCTTGCGTCCACATCTCCGGGTTCTTGGCAGGGGAGAAGCCATCCAGATACCAGGCGTCCACCAACCCGTCTGCCGGGTGGGGTACCTGGGGCAGCATCTCCTTGATGTCGCCAAACCAGAGGTCGAGCCGGATCCGGCCGCCGGCAAAGAGCAGCCGATGACAGCCTGCGACGGGCAGCGGCCACTGCTCGATGAGGGGCTGGCTGAAGGTGGCGAGCTCGGGCCAGGCGGCCAGCGCCTTGCGCAGATCCTCCCGGGTCAGCGGGTATTTTTCGAAGCTGATGAAGTGGAGGCGGGCACCGTTGCCGGATTGGGGCGCCTGTTCCAGAAAGGCGGCCATTGTCGCCAGAAAGTTAAGACCTGTGCCGAAACCTGTCTCACCTATCACGAAAATGTCACTATCGTGATGCGAAAATCGCGCTGGCAGCCGATTTTGCTGCAAAAAGACGTAGCGGGTTTCACTTAGACCGTTATCATTGGAAAAGTACACATCCCCGAACTCACTGGAGACTGGAGTTCCCGCTTCATTCCAGTCCAATCGGGCATGATGTAAGGATGTTTGACTCACGTTTTCCTCTGCTCGCGTCACAAAATCGCGGGCATTCTACGTGAAAGCAGACCAGTTTGGCAGCCGAAAGCGGGTAGACTTGGCGCCAGTTTTTCCAGACGAGATGAATTAATGAGAAGAGCAGTGATCACCGGTATCGGCGTCATCTCCAGTATCGGCAACAACAAGGAAGAAGTGCTGGCCTCCCTGAAAGCAGGCAAATCTGGCATCACCTATTCCGAGCAGTTCGAACAGTACAACCTGCGCAGCCGTGTCTGGGGTAACATCAAACTCGACCCGTCTGAACTGATCGACCGTAAAGTCATGCGTTTCATGGGCGATGCAGCGGCTTATGCCTATCTCTCCATGCAACAGGCCATCGAAGACGCCGGTTTGCCGGAAGAGATGGTGTCCAACGAGCGTTCCGGTATCGTGACCGGCTCCGGTGGCGCCTCCGGCAAGAACACCTCCGAGTCTGCGGATATCGCTCGTGAGAAGGGCGTCAAACGCGTGGGCCCCTACATGGTGCCGCGCACCATGTCCTCCACCACCTCCGCCTGCCTGGCCACCCCGTTCAAGATCAAGGGTGTCAACTACACCATCAGCTCCGCCTGCGCCACCTCTGCCCACTGCATCGGTCACGCTCTGGAACTGATCCAGCTCGGCAAGCAGGACATCGTCTTCGCCGGTGGCGGCGAGGAGCTGGACTGGTCTTCCACCATCCAGTTCGATGCCATGGGCGCCCTGTCCACCAAGTACAACGACACTCCGGAAAAAGCCTCCCGTACCTATGATGCGGACCGCGACGGTTTCGTCATCTCCGGTGGTGGCGGCATCCTGGTGGTCGAGGAGCTGGAACACGCCCTGGCCCGTGGTGCCCACATCTATGCCGAGATCACCGGTTACGGTGCCACTTCCGACGGCTACGACATGGTCGCGCCGAGCGGTGAAGGCGCAGTGCGTTGCATGAAGATGGCGATGCAGGGTGTCGGCAAGGTGGATTACATCAACACCCACGGTACCTCCACTCCGGTCGGTGACACCAAGGAGCTGGAAGCCATCCAGACGCTGTTTGGCAGCAATGCACCCAAGCTCTCCGCCACCAAGGCCATGACCGGTCATGCCCTGGGTGCTGCCGGCGTGCACGAGGCCGTCTACTCCCTGCTGATGATGGAACACGGCTTCATCGCCCCCAGCATCAACATCGAGACCCTGGACGAAAAGGCCGTGGGCCTGCCCATCGTGCGCGCGTACGAAGAGGCGGATCTCAATACCGTCATGTCCAACAGCTTCGGCTTCGGCGGGACCAACGCCTCCCTGGTGTTCAGCAAGTTCAAGGCTTGATGAGCCCACCATGAGTCGAAAAAAGGCGCCGCAAGGCGCCTTTTTCATTGGGTGATCGTCAGCCCCGTTGCGGTAGTGGCAGTCGCATGTAGGTCGCGCCCTCGCCATATTCGGTGAGGGACTTGCGGGTACTGGCCGGCTGGAAGCCCTGCTTGCGCCAGAAGGCCGGCGCATCCTGCACCGCCACCAGACCGGCGTGCTCAAACCCTTCGTCTGCGGCAAACGCAAGGGCGGTAGCGAGCAGCCGCTGCCCTATGCCCTTGCCGCGGGCCTGCCGTGAGACGGCGAGATCGTGCAGATAGAACTCGTCATTGCCGGCCAGGCGTTGAATGGGGACGGAGAGGGGCGGGGGCTGGTGGGCACGCCAGGGGTGGCAGAGCAGGTAGCCGAGCACCTGGCCCTGATGTTCGGCCACCCAGCAGCAGGCGGGGGCCAGTTCGGCCTTGTTGCTCATGACTTCGATGGGTTCAGGATCCAGCTGGTGATAACACTCGTCCTGAATGGCCATGATGGCGGGCCAGTCGTTGGCCCGGGTCGTGCGGATCTTGATCATAGTGGTAGGGTATGGCTGCCCGAAAACGCTGATTAAACAATGGATTCGTCAACCAGCGTACCAGAACCGGGTCATGAACTGAACAAACATCTCCAAATGATGCCTTTTTTGATCAGCGCGCCGCCTGTTTGCTGACGACCTTGATGAGCTGGTAGCGCAGGGAAGGGGCATCTGCCGGCACATCGGTGAGCTGCTGCTTGCTGACGGTCAGCTGATAGCGGTAGCCAGGTTCAAACTGAAAGCCATCAATCTGCTGATAGAACAGGGTCCAGGGCTGCTGCTCGTCACTGCGCACCTGCATGCACTGCATGGGGCCGACGCCGACGCAGTGTACCAGCTGGCTATTGACGTAGAGGGTCTCGCCTGCGCTTGGCGTGGGGGCGCTTTGACAGGCGCTGAGCAGCAGGGCGGCAGCGGCGCTGAGGAACAGTGGTCTCATGATGAACTCCTTCGATGGAAAGGGGGGCATTAGAGCGGCAAATAAAAAGGCGGTCAATGACCGCCTTTGTAACAAAAAATCCGAAACCCGTGACTCAACGCTGGTCGAGCGGGGTGAACTCGCGCTGCGGCTGACCGGTATAGAGCTGACGCGGACGGCCGATCTTCTGATCCGGATCCGAGTGCATTTCGTTCCAGTGGGCAATCCAGCCGATGGTACGGGAGATGGCGAAGATCACGGTGAACATGGACATGGGGATGCCGATGGCCTTCATGATGATGCCGGAGTAGAAGTCCACGTTCGGGTAGAGCTTCTTCTCGATGAAGTAGGGGTCGGAGAGCGCGATGCGCTCCAGCTCCATGGCCACGTCCAGCAGCGGATCCTTGATCTGCAGCTCGGTCAGTACCTCGTGACAGGTTTCGCGCATCACGGTGGCACGGGGGTCGTGGTTCTTGTAGACCCGGTGACCGAAGCCCATCAGACGGAACGGATCGTTCTTGTCCTTGGCCTTGGCGATGTATTCGGGGATACGGTCAACGGAGCCGATCTCCTCAAGCATCTTGAGGCAGGCTTCGTTGGCACCGCCGTGGGCCGGTCCCCACAGGGAAGCGATCCCCGCGGCGATACAGGCAAACGGGTTGGCGCCAGAGGAGCCGGCCAGACGCACGGTGGAGGTGGAGGCGTTCTGCTCGTGGTCCGCATGCAGAGTGAAGATGCGGTCCATGGCACGTTCGACGATGGGGTTGACCTTGTACTCTTCGGTCGGCACGCCAAACATCATGTGCAGGAAGTTGCCGGCATAGGAGAGGGCGTTACGCGGCTGCATGAACGGCTGACCGATGGAGTACTTGTAGCACATGGCGGCCAGGGTCGGCATCTTGGAGAGCAGACGGAAGGCGCAGATCTCGCGGTGCTCTTCGTTGTTGATGTCGAGGGCATCGTGATAGAAGGCGGAGAGCGCACTGACCACGCCGCACATGACGGCCATGGGGTGGGCATCGCGACGGAAGCCGCGGAAGAAGAAGGCAATCTGCTCGTGTACCATGGTGTGGCGGGTGACCAGACGTTCGAATTCCGTGTACTGCGCCTTGGTGGGCGCCTCGCCGTACAGCAGGATGTAGCAGACTTCCAGATAGCTGGCCTGGGTGGCCAACTGGGCGATGGGGTAACCACGGTGCAGCAAGACACCCTGATCGCCATCTATGTACGTAATGGATGATTTGCAAGAACCGGTTGCCATGAAGCCGGGGTCGAAGGTGAAGTACCCTTGCGCGCCCAGTTTTCTGACATCGATCACGTCGGGTCCGACAGTTCCTGACAGGATCGGGAGTTCTACCGGGTCTTTACCGGGCAGATGTAGGGTGGCTATCTTATCAGCCATAGCACGTCTCCTTTGCTCTTTTATAATTTGATTCCAGCTCTACTTTATTACGAGTTTGATGACGCTGGCAAAGGTTCTGACCCGTACCAGGGCGGCTGGAGCGCCTTATTTGAAACAGAGTTCAGGGCTGTTGTCAATTTTGCTGGATGATCATTAATGATTTGTTAAATGAGTTGTGAGATCTGGTTTAAGGTTTTGGGTTTTCTTTGTAGCTAATTGATTGTCATTGGTTAAGCCCGCCGATATACTGCGCCTCGTGGGTGATGGCTGTCGGTGTTTGAAACGCTTTCGCAAAGCTAGATGTGATATTGAAAATGTTATTTTTGGCTTTCCTGAGTTGTTTTGGTAACAAAAACCTAACAAATGCCACTCCATGCCCTCATAAGCGTGTAAAAACAATAACTAACGTGCTCAATGGAGCTGAGTGGGCAAAGCCGTGAAAAATAAACAGAGACCTGTAAACCTCGACCTACAGACGATCAGCTTTCCTGTCACCGCCATCGCTTCCATCTTGCATCGTGTCTCAGGGGTCATCACCTTTGTGGCGCTCTCAATCTTGCTGTGGATGCTTGGTACTTCACTCGCCTCTCCCGAAGGATTTGAGACCGTGGTGTCCATCATGGACAACTTCCTGGTCAAATTCGTGCTGTGGGGGATCCTGACTGCGCTGGCTTACCACATTGTGGGCGGACTGCGTCACCTGGTCATGGACATGGGCTATTGGGAAGAGCTGGAATCCGGTAATCAGAGTGCCCGTGTGGCCTTCGTGATCACCGCGGTTTTGGCGGTATTGGCGGGGGTACTGGTATGGTAACCAATTCTGCAACCTTCGGGCGCAGCGGTGTTCACGATTACATCCTGATCCGCGCCACCGCCCTCATCATGACCTGTTATGTCCTCTACCTGGTGGGCTTTGTCGCGTTCAACGACATCAGCTACGAGGTGTGGACCGGCTTCTTCGCCAAAACCTTCACCAAGGTGTTCACCCTGTTGGCGCTGCTGTGCGTACTGATCCACGCCTGGATCGGTCTGTGGCAGGTGCTGACCGACTATATCAAGCCGGTGGGGTTGCGCGGTGCGCTGCAATTTGCCCTGGTAGTGGTGCTGTTCGTCTACCTGATGACCGGCTTCGTTGTACTGTGGGGGGTGTAAGGTGACTATTCCAACTCGTGAATTTGATGCGGTGGTGATCGGTGCCGGTGGCGCCGGCATGCGCGCCGCGCTGCAGATTGCCCAATCCGGCAAGAGCTGCGCTCTGTTATCCAAGGTATTCCCGACCCGTTCTCACACGGTTTCTGCCCAGGGCGGGATCACGGTTGCGCTGGGCAATGCCCACGACGACAACTGGCAGTGGCACATGTACGACACCGTCAAGGGCTCCGATTACATCGGTGATCAGGAAGCCATTGAATATATGTGCAAGACCGGCCCCGAGGCCGTTTATGAGCTGGAGAATATGGGTCTGCCCTTCTCCCGCTTCGACAACGGCCGCGTGTACCAGCGTCCGTTTGGCGGTCAGTCCAAGAATTTCGGTGGCGAGCAGGCGGCCCGTACCGCGGCGGCAGCCGACCGTACCGGTCACGCCCTGCTGCACACCCTCTATCAGCAGAACGTCAAGAACAAGACCACCGTCTTCTCCGAATGGTATGCCCTGGATCTGGTGAAGAACCAGGACGGCCACATCGTTGGCTGTACCGCCATCGACATGGAGAGCGGTGAAGTCGTCTACTTCAAGGCCAAGGCCACTGTACTCGCTACCGGCGGCGCCGGTCGCATCTACCAGTCCACCACCAACGCCCACATCAACACCGGTGATGGCGTCGGCATGGCGCTGCGCGCCGGGGTCGGCGTGCAGGACATGGAGTTCTGGCAGTTCCACCCGACCGGCATCGCCGGGGCAGGGGTGCTGGTGACCGAAGGGTGCCGCGGTGAAGGCGGTTACCTGCTCAATAAAGACGGCGAGCGCTTCATGGAGCGTTATGCGCCGAACGCCAAGGATCTGGCCGGTCGCGACGTGGTGGCCCGTTCCATCATGATCGAGATCCGCGAAGGTCGTGGCTGCGACGGTCCCTGGGGCCCGCACATCAAGCTCAAGCTGGATCACCTCGGCAAAGAGGTGCTGGAATCCCGTCTGCCGGGCATCTGCGAGCTCTCTCGCACCTTCGCCCACGTGGATCCGGTCAAAGAGCCCATCCCCATCATTCCGACCTGCCACTACATGATGGGCGGCGTGCCGACCAACGTGAACGGCCAGTGCCTGACCCAGGACAAGGACGGCAACGACGTGCCGGTGGTCGGCCTGTTTGCGGTGGGCGAAATCGCCTGCGTCTCGGTGCACGGTGCCAACCGTCTGGGCGGCAACTCGCTGCTGGATCTGGTGGTATTTGGCCGCGCCGCCGGCATGCATCTGGTCAACACCCTGAGCGAGATGGAGCACGGCCGCGCCGCCTCCGACGCCGATATCGACGCCGCGCTGTCCCGCTTCAACCGCTGGGAAAATTGCCGTGACGGTGAAGATCCGGTGCAGATCCGCAAGGACCTGCAGCGCTGCATGCAGAACAACTTCTCCGTATTCCGGGAAGGCGATGCCATGGCCGAAGGGCTGGCCGAGCTGAAACTCATCCGCGAGCGCCTCAAGAACGCCCGTCTGGACGACACCTCCAAGGAGTTCAACACCCAGCGCATCGAGTGCCTGGAGCTGGACAACCTGATGGAGACGGCCTATGCCACCGCGGTGGCTGCCAACTTCCGTACCGAGAGCCGGGGCGCCCACAGCCGCTTCGATTTCCCGGAGCGTGACGATGAGAGCTGGTTGTGCCACAGCCTCTATCATCCGGACACCGAGTCCATGACCCGTCGCGCTGTCAACATGTCACCCAAGACCCGTGAGGCGTTCCCGCCCAAGGTCCGGACTTACTGATTGCGGAGCTAGCCCTATGAACGTCACATTCTCTGTCTACAGATACAATCCGGATGTTGATAACGTCCCCCATATGAAGGAATATCGTCTTGATATTCCTGAAGGTTCCGACATGATGGTGCTCGACGCACTGATCCAGCTCAAGGAGCTGGATCCCACGCTCGCCTTCCGCCGCTCTTGCCGCGAAGGGGTCTGTGGATCTGACGGTCTCAACATGAATGGCAAGAACGGTCTTGCCTGCATCACCCCGCTCTCCGATCTGCTGAAGAAGGGCAATAACGTCGTTATCCGCCCCTTGCCAGGCCTGCCGGTGATCCGTGATCTGGTGATCGACATGACCCAGTTCTACACCCAGTGGGAGAAGGTCAAACCCTTCCTCATCAACGACGAAAAATTGCCGCCCGTGCGTGAGCACCTGCAATCCCCTGAAGAGCGCGCCAAGCTGGATGGCCTGTACGAGTGTATTCTCTGTGCCTGCTGCTCCACCTCTTGCCCCTCCTTCTGGTGGAACCCGGACAAGTTCATCGGCCCGGCCGGTCTGCTCGCCGCCTATCGCTGGCTGGCGGACAGCCGCGATACCGCTGCGACCGATCGACTGGGTAATCTGGATGACGCCTTCAGCGTGTTCCGTTGCCACGGCATCATGAACTGCGTGAACGTCTGTCCCAAGGGCTTGAACCCGACCAAGGCCATCGGTCAGATCAAGTCGATGCTGCTCAATCGGGCTGTTTAGTATCAGGGCCAGGGCGTCACGCGCCAGGCCCGACCTCTGGATAGCCATCCGTCACCATGGCTGGATGGCTATTTAAACCCTACAAGCTGCGCTGCAGTGAACAAGATGTACAAGGGATAGAAATGCATAACGGCGTGATGAAGGCCTGGTTGGAGTCATCTCACCTGGCTGGTGCGAATGCAAGCTATATCGAGGATTTGTACGAATCCTTCCTGGAAGACCCCGAGTCCGTAGCCGAAGAGTGGCGCAGCCTGTTTAGCTCGCTGCCCCAGGTCAATGGCCATGCGATAGAACAACCTCACTCCCGAGTCCGCGATTATTTCCGTCGCCTGGCCAAGGATCCCTCCCGCTACAGTGCCCCCGTCTCCGATCCGCAAGTGGATGCCAAGCAGGTGCGGGTATTGCAGCTGATCAACGCCTTCCGCTTCCGTGGCCATCAAAACGCCAATCTGGATCCGCTCGGCCTCTGGGCGCGTGAAACCGTTGCCGAACTGGATCCCGCGTTTCACAACCTGCAGGGCGCAGACATGGAGGCCACCTTCAACGTGGGCTCCTACGCCATCGGTCGCGAGACCATGGTGCTCTCCGATCTGTATGCCTCGCTGAAGAAAACCTACTGCGGCAGCATCGGCGCCGACTATATGCACCTCACCTCCACCGAGGAGAAGCGCTGGCTGCAACAGCGTCTCGAATCCATCGAAGGGACGGGCAGCTACACCCTGGAAGAGAAGACCCGCTTCCTCGAGAGCCTGACCGCCGCCGAAGGGCTGGAAAAATACCTGGGCGCCAAATTCCCGGGAGCCAAGCGTTTCTCCCTGGAAGGGGGCGATGCCATGGTACCCATGCTCAAGGAGCTTATTCGCCGCGCCGGTGAGCAGGGCTGCAAAGAGGCCGTCATCGGCATGGCCCACCGCGGCCGTCTCAACGTGCTGATTAACGTGCTGGGCAAGCGTGCCCAGGACCTGTTCGACGAGTTTGCCGGCAAGCACGGCGAATCCTGGGGCACCGGTGACGTGAAGTACCACATGGGCTTCTCGTCCGACTTCGCCACCCCGGGCGGCAACGTCCACCTGGCACTCGCCTTCAACCCGTCTCACCTCGAAATCGTCAACCCTGTGGTCATCGGCTCGGTCCGTGCCCGCATGGACCGCCGCGGTGACAAGGACGGCTCGACCGTACTGCCCATCACCATCCACGGCGACTCGGCCATGGCCGGTCAGGGCGTGGTGGCCGAGACCTTCAACATGTCCCAGACCCGTGCCTATGGCGTGGGCGGGACGGTGCGCATCGTCATCAACAACCAGGTGGGCTTCACCACCTCCTATATCCGTGACCTGCGTTCCACCGAATATTGCACCGACATCGCCAAGGCGGTGCAGGCCCCCGTGCTGCACGTCAACGGCGATGACCCGGAAGCCGTGGTGCTGGTGACCCAGATTGCGCTGGATTACCGCAACACCTTCAAGCGCGACGTGGTGATCGAGCTGGTCTGCTACCGCCGCCACGGTCACAACGAGGCCGACGAGCCCAGTGCGACCCAGCCGCTGATGTACCAGAAGATCAAACAGCACCCGACCCCGCGCAAGATCTACGCCGACCAGCTGGTGGCGGAAGGCAGCATCAGTCAGGAGCTGGCCACTACTCTGGTCAACGAATATCGCGAGACCCTGGATCGCGGTGAGCGGGTGAGCAAGGAGTGGCGTCCGATGGAGCTGCACTCCGTCGACTGGACCCCTTATCTCGGTCACGACTGGGCCATGGCCTATGACAGCACGGTGCCGATGGATCATCTGAAATCCCTCGGCGAGCGCATCAGCCAGTACCCGGCCACCCACGTGCTGCAGCGCCAGGTCGAGAAGATCTACGAAGACCGTCGCCTGATGGCCGCCGGCGAGAAGCTGCTGGACTGGGGCTTTGCCGAGACCCTGGCCTACGCCACCCTGGTGGACAAGGGCTCGCGGATCCGCTTCACCGGTGAAGACTCCGGCCGTGGCACCTTCTTCCACCGCCACGCCGTGCTGCACAGCCAGACCGATGCCAGCACCTACACCCCGCTGTGCAACCTGCACGACGAGCAGGGCCCGTTCGAGGTGTACGACTCGGTGTTGACCGAGAACGCGGTACTGGCCTTCGAATATGGCTACGCCAGCGCCGAGCCGGCCGGCCTCACCATCTGGGAAGCCCAGTTCGGTGACTTCGCCAACTGTGCCCAGGTGGTGGTGGACCAGTTCCTCTCCTCCGGCGAGCAGAAGTGGGGCCGGATGTGCGGCCTGACCATGCTGCTGCCGCACGGCTACGAGGGGCAGGGCCCGGAGCACTCCTCCGCCCGTCTGGAGCGCTATCTGCAAATGTGTGCCCAGCACAACATGCAGGTGTGCGTACCGTCCACCCCGGCGCAGGTGTTCCACATGCTGCGTCGCCAGGTGGTGCGTCCGATGCGCCGTCCGCTTATCGTGATGACGCCCAAATCCCTGCTGCGCCACCCGCTGGCGGTGAGCAAGCTCGAAGAGCTGGCTGAAGGCACCTTCCAGAACGCCATCGGCGAGATCGATGCGCTGGATCCGAAGGGCGTCAAGCGCGTGGTGTTCTGCTCCGGCAAGGTCTACTACGACCTGCTCGATGCCCGTCGCAAGGCCGAGCAGCAAGATGTGGCGCTGGTGCGAATTGAGCAGCTCTACCCCTTCCCGGAAGAGGAAGTGCGCGCCATCCTGGCCGACTACAGCCATGTCACCGACTTCGTCTGGTGTCAGGAAGAGCCGCAGAACCAGGGCGCCTGGTACTGCACCCGTCATCACTACGACAGCGTGCTGCCAAGCCATGCCCGTCTGCGTTATGCCGGTCGCCCGGCGTCGGCTTCACCGGCCGTCGGTTACATGTCAGTCCACGCCAAGCAGCAAAAAGCCCTGGTGGAAGACGCGCTGACCCTGGAATAAACCCGTTGCGAAGGAGAGGGCACGCCGCTGCGTCGACCCTCTCCGACTCTGGAACAAGCCTGCTGGCCAAGAAGTAACAAGGAACTGATTAGATGACTATCGAGATCAAAGTACCGGACCTGCCGGAATCAGTGGCGGATGCCACCATCGCCACCTGGCACAAGAAACCGGGTGATCTGGTTGCCCGTGATGAAGTGCTGGTCGACATCGAGACCGACAAGGTCGTGCTGGAAGTGCCGGCGCCGGAAGCCGGCGTGCTGGGCGACATCCTGCAAAGCGAAGGGGCCACTGTGCTCTCCCGACAGCTGATCGCCATGCTCAAACCTGCCCCGGTGGCCGGTGAAGAGACCAAGGAGAAGCCGGTCGAAGCGGTGGCCGATGACGCTGCCGATGGCCTGAGCCCCTCCGTGCGCCGCCTGGTGGCCGAGCATGACATCGATGTTGCCAAGCTGACCGGTACCGGCAAGGGTGGTCGCGTCACCAAGGAAGACGTGGAAGCCTTCATCAAGGGTGGCAACAAGCCTGCCGCCGCCCCGGTTGCCGCTGCAGCCCCGGCTGCACCGGTCGCTCCGCTGGCCGGTCGCACTGAAAAGCGCGTGCCCATGACCCGTCTGCGCAAGCGCATCGCCGAGCGTCTGCTGGAGGCCAAGAACACCACCGCCATGCTGACCACCTTCAACGAGATCAACATGGCGCCCATCATGAAGCTGCGCAAGCAGTACGGCGAGATCTTCGAGAAGAAGCACGGCATCAAGCTCGGCTTCATGTCCTTCTACGTGAAGGCAGTGGTGGAATCCCTCAAGCGCTACCCGGAAGTGAACGCGGCGCTGGACGGTGACGACATCGTCTACCACAACTACTTCGACGTCAGCATCGCCGTCTCCACCCCCCGTGGTCTGGTGACCCCGGTGCTGCGTGACTGCGACAACATGAGCCTGGCCGACATCGAGAAGGCCATCAAAGACCTGGCCGGCAAGGGCCGTGACGGCAAGCTGACCGTGGATGAACTGACCGGCGGCAACTTCACCATCACCAACGGTGGCGTGTTTGGCTCCCTGATGTCCACCCCGATCATCAACCCGCCCCAGAGCGCCATTCTGGGCATGCACAAGATCCAGGACCGCCCCATGGCCGTCGACGGCAAGGTCGAGATCCTGCCGATGATGTACCTGGCGCTCTCCTACGATCACCGCATCATCGACGGCCGCGAGTCGGTGGGCTTCCTGGTCTCCATCAAGGAGCTGCTGGAAGATCCGACCCGTCTGCTGCTGGACGTCTAAAGAAATCGGCCGGATCGGCAAGCCCCCGGCTTGACGGCTCGCGCCACAAGCTTGCCGCCGGACTTCCCGTTCGGCGGCAAGCGGGGGTCAACCCGGCCCCGACGGAACGTCTGAGTGAAAGTGAAATTAGAAAGATAACGAGGGGCCGCCTTGGCCCCTTTCACAGGGGATTGAGAAACACGAGCCCCGGACGGAAATACCTACAACACGGATAGAGCATCTATGAATCTGCATGAATATCAGGCAAAACAGCTGTTTGCCGAGTATGGCCTGCCGGTCTCCGAAGGTTATGCCTGTGCCACCCCGCAGGAAGCGGCCGAAGCGGCCGACAAGATTGGCGGCAACACCTGGGTCGTCAAGTGCCAGGTCCACGCCGGTGGCCGCGGTAAAGCGGGCGGCGTCAAGCTGGCCAAGAGCAAGGACGAGATCCGTGCCTTCGCCCAGAACTGGCTCGGCAAGAACCTGGTGACCTATCAGACTGACGCCAACGGTCAGCCGGTCACCAAGATCCTGGTGGAATCTTGCACCGACATCGCCAAGGAGCTCTATCTGGGCGCCGTGGTTGACCGTGGCTCTCGCCGCGTGGTCTTCATGGCCTCTACCGAAGGTGGCGTGGAGATTGAGAAAGTTGCCCACGAAACCCCGGAACTGATTCACAAAGCCGCCATCGATCCGCTGGTAGGCCCGCAGCCTTATCAGGCCCGCGAGCTGGCCTTCAAACTGGGTCTGGTCGGCGAGCAGATCAAGCAGTTCACCAAGATCTTCATGGGTCTGGGCCAGATGTTCCTGGACTGCGACTTCGCCCTGCTGGAAATCAACCCGCTGGTGATCACCGCCCAGGGCAACCTGCACTGCCTGGACGGCAAGATCAACATCGATGCCAACGCCCTGTACCGTCAGCCCAAGCTGCGCCAGATGCACGATCCGTCCCAGGATGACCCCCGCGAAGCGCATGCCGCCCAGTGGGAGCTGAACTATGTGGCGCTCGATGGCAACATCGGCTGCATGGTCAACGGCGCAGGCCTGGCCATGGGCACCATGGACATCGTCAACCTGCACGGCGGCTCACCGGCCAACTTCCTGGACGTCGGCGGCGGCGCCACCAAGGAGCGGGTGACTGAAGCGTTCAAGATCATCCTCTCCGACAGCAAGGTACAAGCCGTGCTGGTCAACATCTTCGGTGGCATCGTGCGCTGCGACATGATCGCGGAAGGCATCATCGGCGCCGTCAAGGAAGTAGGGGTGAAAGTGCCCGTGGTGGTGCGTCTGGAAGGCAACAACGCCGAACTGGGTGCCCGTAAACTGGCCGACAGCGGCCTCAATATCATCGCCGCAACGAGTCTGACTGACGCAGCTCAGCAAGTGGTAAAAGCAGCGGAGGCCAAATAATGAGCGTTCTGATCAACAAAGACACCAAGGTGATCTGCCAGGGCTTTACCGGCGGTCAGGGCACTTTCCACTCCGAACAGGCGATTGCCTACGGTACCCAGATGGTCGGCGGCGTCTCCCCGGGCAAGGGCGGCACCACTCACCTGGGCCTGCCGGTGTTCAACACCGTCCGTGACGCCGTGGAAGCCACCGGCGCCACTGCCTCCGTCATCTATGTTCCGGCGCCGTTCTGCAAGGACGCCATCCTGGAAGCCATCGACGCCGGCATCAAGCTCATCGTCACCATCACCGAAGGCATCCCGACCCTGGACATGCTGGACGTCAAGGTGAAGCTGCAGGAAACCGGCGTGCGCATGATCGGGCCGAACTGCCCGGGCGTCATCACCCCGGGTGAGTGCAAGATCGGCATCATGCCGGGCCACATCCACAAGCCGGGCAAGGTGGGCATCGTCTCTCGCTCCGGCACCCTGACCTATGAAGCGGTCAAGCAGACCACGGACGAGGGCTTCGGCCAGTCCACCTGCGTCGGTATCGGTGGCGACCCCATCCCGGGTTCCAACTTCATCGACATCCTGGAGATGTTCCAGAACGACCCGCAGACCGAAGCCATCGTGATGATCGGCGAGATCGGCGGCAACGCAGAGGAAGATGCGGCGGCCTACATCAAGGCCCACGTCACCAAGCCGGTGGTCTCCTACATCGCGGGCGTCACTGCCCCGGCTGGCAAGCGCATGGGTCATGCGGGCGCCATCATCGCCGGTGGCAAAGGCACCGCGGCCGAGAAATTTGCCGCCCTGGAAGATGCCGGCGTGAAAACCGTGCGCTCCCTGGCCGATATCGGCAAGGCCCTGCGTGAAGTAACCGGCTGGTAAGTTATTTTGCCTGTTATCTCTGATAAAAATGCCGCCCTTGGGGCGGCATTTTTTATGGGGATAGTTTGCTTTTTTGCCTGCGTAACTTAATTCAGTACAAATCTCAGCTCAAAGGGGCGCGATGAAGGCACTGGTCTCTGCGTGCGATGAATTGAAGACTATCATGTAAACGATAGAGTCATAATAATAAAATTTGCACATGCTGAATGGCGGACTATATTCTTATGGTTTGCAAATGATATCAATATCAATGCTGCTGGAGAGGGTAATATGATGACTTCTAAAGGTATGTTTTTCTTTTGTGTTTCTTCTGCACTTATTTCCGGCTGTTCTAGTAATCTAAGTGCAGTAGATAAACTGACTAGCTCCACTCAAAATGATGGCGGTATTTCATCTTACTTTAATGACATTCCATTTCAAAGTCGCTTTCTTGCAATCAATGGCCAACTTCCTATAGATACTGTAGGAATGCCTTGCGTTGCGAGTAGTTATCGAGTGCCATATTCAATGATATGTCTGAGTACAGATAAGTCGAAAGTCATCGAATATGACTACCCCGTGACAGGAAATCCTGGTGAAAAAATAAAAGACATTAAAAACAGCCTCACTAATTTAGAGAAAAAATCACAAGACTTAGTTACCAAATTGCTTGTTAAGGCTACTTGCAAAAATGCAGGAAAAGAAGAGTGCACAGCGGAGATTGAGAGTGCATCTACTGCTCAGTCAGAATTTCAATCTTTACAGGCGGAAGTATTATCAAAGTTGTCAGATGGTAATACGTTTATATTTCAGTGGAGCAGCACTGCCGGTGGTGGATTCGATGTAGAAGCTGACCCCTATGGGAAAATTGATGGGCAGGGTGGCTATCAGAATAGTGGAATTACAATCGTGTCTGGTTTACGCATATCCCAATTTTTAGTGGGAAATGATATCAGCAGTATTTATCGGAATTTACCAAAGGATACTAAATTAGCAACATTTGTCATGCAGGCACAAGGAATTGCATACATAAGCACTAGAAGCATTAGTGCTACGGTGCAAGCTCGTTTAGGGCTAACGCCCACTCAATTTAGTGACATAATAAGCACTTTGTCTGGCGCTCAGAAAATACAACTGGCAGCAGCTTTCAATTATGTAAGCAGCCTGAGTAATGAAGGTCAATTTCACACTGTAAATAAGAACATTAAAGATGTGCCGACGTGGAGCGCAACAGGTAAGATAGAAGACCATGGATATCAAACTTTCTATGCAACCATGACAAAATTAGATGAGCTTAAAAAAATGATTGAGAGAAAATAGTAAATTAGTTACAGACCATATCTGCATATGCAGTGTGGTTGTATTATGACAGTGTAATTGGATGCTTGAAAAACATTGTTAATGCTTTCCCATTTATTCGAGTGAAATGCCATTTTTGACATTGCAATTGTTTGATGTGGCTACTGATAGAGTAATGCCTTGACCAAGAAAGTCTGATACTCAATAGGGCAATTCAACCCATCATGGGAACATTAGAATTTCAAAATTTATTGTCTTGTATCTATTTGTCTCCCCTTGTTTTACCGATAGCTACTAAATAGCTGTTCCGAATAGTAGATCACCGGAGGAAGGGAACTCAGTCCAGTTTGTGCGATCTGATTAGTCGCTAA